>CAZUZU010000260.1:0-1525 GCA_964624865.1 uncultured archaeon | reverse complement strand
CGAGAGGGGTGGAGAAAAGAACGCCGTATCGCCGGATGTCCTCCTTCTCGGTGCCGCACATGATACCCATGGTGTCCTTTGGCAGGTCCCCTAGGTCGATTATATTCTTCAGCACCTTTTTGTCTATCAAGATATCCCCGTTAATCGCTATAAAGGACTCCTTTTTCTTAACGTGGGGCTTCATGTGACCGATGGCATGAGCTGTCCCCAGCCTCTCTTGCTGCTCCACAATGGTAACTTTGTCCTGGCCCTTGGATTTCAAATAGCCCTCTATGCGGCTTCTTTTCCAGCCTACGAGGATCACTATATCATCTATACCTGCGGCCCTGATGTTATCGATGATATGCGATATCACAGTTGTATTCCCAACTGGAAGCAGATGCTTGGGCCTGGTCTCCGTCAGGGGCCACATCCGGGTGCCTTCTCCCGCAGCTAAAACAAAGGCCTTCATGCAGCACACCGTTAATTAATGTTCAAGAAATTCCCTTTGACACCAGGGACAGCGCTTCGGGGGCTGCGGCACTAAAAGATGTCTTCCGCAATAGGGACAGTAATACCCGTCTTCCCTGTCCTCGAGGGGTTGTCTCTCGTATTCGGTCACGTCTTCTCTTATTATCACCACGTCCTTATCCTCCTCTTCCCGCCTTTCTGTCTCGTAGTTGCCCTCCTCGGCCATTTCATATCACCTTCCTTTTTTATTGGGTATAATCCATTTTGGTTTATAGGGTTTATCCTCCAAGCCTTATCTCAACCAGGTGCTTGGTGTTTTGTATTCCGGCTCTATATGGTCCCTTATGTAATTGCTAATTCCAAGGGATATGAATATTATCGCCGTTCCCAGCACGAAATATGCATAGGTCAGCACGATCTCCATGGTAACACCTCCCAAGAGCAGGAATCGGACGACCTCGAGGATCGCCACCCCCATGAATCCGGTGCCTATCGCCGCCAGTACACTGTATGTGACGTTCCAAAGAAAGTGCTTTTCCTTTATGTAGATGTCAATGGAACTGCCGATCATGTATATTACCACCCCGGCAATTATGTACCATAAGGAATAAGATATGAAGTTGAGAACTGTTTCCAAAATATTATCCGTTATGCCAAACGCAACCCCTCGGATCACCCCTGCCATCGACACGAAGAGCCCCAGTAAAATCGATGCCGTTGTTATGTACTTCTTGGTCTCCAAGGCCTCCTTAAGATCGCCGAACAGAACACGCAGAGGCGCCTCCAGTTTATAGGACTTTATCAACAGATAGAGGCCCAGCAGGATTCCCAACAGGGATATTCCCACCTCCGGATATCCGGTAAGCGCTATCAGGCTCAGAGCCAGGAACAGTATGCCCAGCGGGACCATGAACTTTCTCTGTATCTTCTCGTCCTCCAGGATGCGGACTATGGCGTAATACGTGTCCTCCATGGTCTTGGCCTTCTTTATCACCACCCTCTCAAGGTGTACAACGTTCACCACCGAGGCGACTATCGGAGTGATATATTCGTCCTCGGCCCCGTCAGTGACCAG
>CAZUZU010000259.1:0-1562 GCA_964624865.1 uncultured archaeon | reverse complement strand
AGGATATTGACATCAAAGGTGGTATGGTGGGCAAATCATATACTTTGTATAACCACATGAAAAGCGGAAGAGATATCGGAAACTAGTTCAATCCTCGCCCATGTTACCTTCCCCCTCCTCGTAATCGTCCCCCCACAAGCTTATGGACAGGGCCACCAGGTCTTCGAGATGCTCCAACACGGTGTCGGGGGTGACCTCTTCACCGTAGGAAAGGAGATAAGCCAGCTCCACATGGTACTCGTAACTGCCCAGCTCAGGCGTCTCCAGGCTCTGGCGGTGGTTCTCAACTATCACCGCGGCGTCGCTTCCCAGGTGAAACGAGTAAACGTTCTCCGCCTCGCAGTCCCTCATCAGAACGTCGCGTTGGCCGTCCAGGTTGAAGGCAGTGTTTTCAATACCGGACGGGGATATCAGGCCGGGGAATGGCGCCATGCCTTTGGCCCGCAGCTCTTTTATCCGGTCCACCTCCCCTTCGCTTACAACGGCCAGAATGAAGTACGCCTCCTCCGGGACAGCGAACCATGTGGAAGAGACGGTCTTCAACACCTCGGGCCAGCCCTCGCCAGGCCCGTTCTCCGGTTTCAGAAGCATGCCTTCCACAATATCCGGCAGCCTGGCGGAAAGCTCATCGGGGTCCATAAAAAGACGTATGAAAACGTGTCCAATATAATGTTCGGTCCCGTTAAAAGCAACTGCCAATACTTTAAGAAAAACATATATTCCAAATAACGTATTTACCTATGCTACCATGGCAGAGAGACTGACGCGGGGGAGTTCGATCAAAGGCCACCTCAGGTACGTCGAAAAGAGGTTCGGTAAGCTCGGACTTGAGGAGTGCAAGAAGGCCGTGGGGCTCGATTATAAATTAAGGGAGAAGGAGTTCTATCCGGACAAGATACAGAACGATATCTTAAAATGGCTCTCCCGCAACAAGGGGCCTGACATGCCCAGGCTCAGCGGCAAGTTCACAGTTAAGAACCTGGGCATCCTGGCATACATCGTTAGATTCACATCGCCCGAGATGATGGTGAAAAAGGCCAGGGAATCCTACGACGAGCTGTACAATTTCGGAAGGATCGAGACCAAGGTAATGGGAAAGGGCCGGATCTACGTGAGACTGTACGACGTGTGCTCCATACCAGAGAGGTGCAAGAGCTGGCAGGGCGTGCTGGAAGGAATTTTGGAGCTGACCCGTACCGAAGGCAGGGTGGAAAAGACCAAATGCCAGCTCAAGGGCGGCCCTTACTGCGAGTACATCGTTACCTACTGACAACAAGGGCCAGGCAATAGATCCAATATCGATCTATTCTTTTTCCTGCTCCACACCAGCCCCATTCCCGTCGTCCTTGACATTACCGGCTTCAGCATCCCCCGACTTCTTCACCATGTCCTTTCCCTCTTCCCCCGCATCATCAACACGAGCTTCGTTCACTCCGCCCGCCCCGACCTTGCCCTCCCCATGCCGTGCCTCGTCACTACCGACCTTGCCCACCCCGTCCGCATTTCCCTCTCCCACCCTTCCCTCATCCCCCCCGTCATCATATTCATTACCCAACTCATCC
>CAZUZU010000258.1:0-1563 GCA_964624865.1 uncultured archaeon | reverse complement strand
CCGCCCCGTCCACGCCCATGTCGAACTGGCTGATCTTAACCCCGTCCGCACCCCATTCTATGGATACTTCCGGGATCTCGGAAAGAATATAGTCCGTGAACTTTTCCGGGTCCAGGGACACGTATGATTCCTCGGCTATCAGATAAACTATCTCTATCTTTTTCTTTAGATACTCCACAATTATGTCCCTTTTCTTGAAAACTTCCTTAATATCATCCTCGTCTATGTCAAGGATGGATTCCTTGGGAATCCTGATCGCTATGGCGTTATCGTCCTCGAAAAGGCCCACCCCGTAGTCCGATCGGAGCGTTCCCTTCATTGCTTCGACATTAGCCACAGTATCACCGTTTGATCATATTCTAATTATCTTTCGTATTTCCCTGCTTTAATAGCAGAGACCTTGTGCTTGTGGAACTCGTAACGGGATCAGGCACCTTCCTCCCCCTTGATAAGGCTCCTCAACAGGTCGGAACTGAACTCCGCCTCTTCGAACGGCTGTCTTCTCATCCGGTGGGGAAGTGCAAGTTCCGCAGCTTCTATGATGTCGTCTATCGTAACCCTGGTTCGCCCTTCGAACGCCGCGTTGGTCCTTGCCACGCCCTCGATGATAATGTCGGCACGATGTCCGTCCACATTGAAGTCGATACAGATCTTGGCAATGGTTTTCAACAGCTCCTTGGGTATGGTCACCTTGGGGAGCAGCTCCCTTGCCTTTGCTATCTTTCGCCTGAGTTTCTCCTGCTCCGGCTGCCATTTTTTAGCAAATTCAAGAGGATTGGCGTTGAAATCCTTTCTGAAACCGATAATGTCTATCCTTTTTTCCGGGTCATGGACACCTTTCACTTCGACCTGAAGAGCGATACGGTCCAGCAACTGGGGCCTTAGTTCTCCCTCTTCGGGATTCATCGAGCCAACGATGGCGAACTTGGACGGATATGATACGCTGACACCCTCCCTTTCCACGGTCACCACGCCCATGGCCGCAGCGTCCAACAGCATGTCCACCAGATAATCGTCCAGAAGGTTGATCTCGTCCACATAGAGTATTCCCCGGTTGGCTTCCGCCAATATTCCTGGCTCGAATTTCTGCAGGCCGTGTTTTAAAACCTCCTCCAGATCAAAGGAACCCACCACCCTGTCCTCGGTGGCGTTCAAAGGAAGCTCGATAATCTTCAGAGACCTCTTTTTTGTGGGCAATGGCCCTTTTCTAAGCCTCTCTCTGCATTCCCAGCATAGTTTCTTTTTGTCATAGGGATTGCATGAGAAACGACATCCGTCCACCACCTCGATCTCGGGCATGATCTCCGTTAGACCCCTAACGGCAGTGGACTTTGCGGTACCCTTTTGGCCTCTGATAAGAACCCCGCCTATTTCGGGGTTTATGGCGTTCAAAATAAGCGCTTTTTTCATTGTATCCTGGGCTACGATGCCGGTAAAGGGATAGTTCACCCTCTGGGTCTTGGATTCGGATTTCGGAGCCGCAAGGAGATCGGGTCCCTCTTCCCCTGTCTCTCCCTTTTCCCCGGCCCCCCGGGGCCCCCCTCCGCCACCAAGTCCCCCGCC
>CAZUZU010000257.1:0-1595 GCA_964624865.1 uncultured archaeon | reverse complement strand
AAGACCTCGAGCAGGACATTAGTGGCAAGGTGGAAGAGGGGGTGGTGATCAAGGGCAATGTGATCCTGGGCCGGGACGCGGTGCTGAAGACAGGAACATATATCGAGGGCAATGTTGTGATCGGCGAGAAGACCCGGGTAGGCCCCAACTGCTATCTCAGGGGCGGCACGGTGATTGGCAGGGACTGCCACATCGGGGGGAGCGTGGAGATCAAGAACTCCATAGTCATGGATCAAAGCAACGTTCCCCACCATAATTACGTGGGTGACAGCATAATCGGCGAGAACTGCAACCTGGGCTCGGGCACCAAGGTGGGCAACCTGAGACTGGACGATTCTCCCGTCAAGGCAGTGGTCAAGGGCAAGTTAATATCCACTTCAAGAAGGAAGCTGGGCACGATCCTTGGAGACAATGTGAAGACAGGTATAAATGCGAACCTATATCCGGGAACCATGGTTGGCAGCGACTCGTTCATAGGCCCGGGGGCAACGGCCAAGGGCACCATAGAATCCGGGTCGAGGGTCCATTGATCGGGAGAATGGCCATGGTTCTCTACCTGATAAGATACGGGGAGATAGGCTTGAAGAGGGGCGGGGCAAGGAGAAGATTCGAGGACCGATTGATAAGTAACATAGGCAAGTGGCTCATGAAAAAAGGGGTGGAACATGAGATCGAGACCGAAAGAGGGCGTATCTATCTCTATTCTTCCCAAGAGGTGGATGATGTTTTAGGGCATACATTCGGTATCGTATCTTACTCGCCCACCGTGGAAACCAAGGCCGAGATGCAAGAGATCGGGGAAGCTGTACTCGAACTTGCGGCCAAATATCTGGCCCCGGGAGATTCGTTCGCTGTGAGGGCGAGAAGGACAGGGGATCATCCCTTTACCAGCATGGATATAGAGGAAGAGATGGGGGCAAAAATACTGGAATACATCCCCGACCTTCAGGTTGATCTGACCGCACCTGACAAAACCATTTACGCAGAGGTCAGGGGAAAGAGGGCCTTTGTTTTCAACAGAAAGGTCGCGGGGCCGGGAGGTCTTCCTCTTGGCACTCAAGGTAAGGCCGTTGTGATAATCTCGACCCGGCGAGACGTCATCTCACTGCTTATGGTAATGCGCCGGGGGATAACGCCCCTCATCTTGGTTGGCCCGGGAGACCGACTCCCTCTGGAAGGACTGGAGCATTGGTCTCAGGGTTGTGAGGTCGAGGACTGGATCAGAGGTCGAGAGGACCTTGATTATGATGAGAAGGAAGGTTATTCCATCAAGGTCTATGAAAGGGCGTCCGCACTAGCTCGGGAAACGGGGGCAAAGGCCCTGGTTACAGGCGAGGGCATCGAACAGCTGGAATCCAAGGATGAATTTTCTCCCGGCAGCTGGAAGCTCACCCTGCCTTTGTTGACCCCGGTCGCGTCGTCCTTCCCGGATTATTTTGGGGATGATAGGGATGAGTGATTTGGGGGATGATAGGAATGGATGAGCAGGAATGGGAGGTCCCCGACGATCATCCCAGGGCGAAAAGCCTGGAGGTCAGGGAAAAGATCATCCGGGGGATGGACTCCGGTATAGTGGCCAAGGCGGGATTGATCGC
>CAZUZU010000256.1:511-1600 GCA_964624865.1 uncultured archaeon | reverse complement strand
AATAAATGAGTGTCAGGGTCCGGCATCTAGGCAACACGTGCTGGCGCAAGAAGGCAAGGTCGCTGGGGATGAGCGTGGCTTTTAAATAGATAACCGGGGATTTTATCACAGAGTCGTTCGTGTTATATTAGGCAGAAACCTTTAACTATCCAAGGTATATCTAATATTATGAGGTGCGGCGCTTGGTAACGGACGTCGGTGACGATTGGGTGGTGCTGGAGAGGGAGCTCTCCCTTACCATCGAGGAAAGGATACTGCTGTTCTTGGAGGGTAACCGCCGCCACTTCGACTCTTACCAGGTCCCCGCTGCTATGACCCAGGCCGGTATATCCGAGGCCATCGGCGTTCTGCGCCCCTCCTTCGTGCGCACGGTGAAGAAGATGGTGGACAAGGGTGAGGTGGAGGAGGCCAAGAAAAGGGTCAGGGGCGAGGGCCGCAAGAAGAAGACCTATCTGCTCACCCCCAAAGGTAGGAAGAAGGCGGCCGAGCTGAAGCGTTTTCTAGGCTCCGCGTGCCTTGAATTAAGGCCTTCGCGGGACGGACAGGGGGGGGACACGGATATAAAGGCACTCTACGAACACGTCTCTGGCGCCCGGGCCGAGGAAATAGAGTTCCACGATCTTGTGCTGGGCGTGGAGGCCCTGGGTAAAGAGTTCGCCCTTTTCTCATTGTTATCTCGCCTCGTTCCCGAAGAAGAACCCGTAGGCGACAATCTGCCCGAGGTGGAACATTTCTTTGGCAGAAAGAGGGAGTTCGAATCACTTACCAAGGCACTGGGCGATCCCGACATTGCGGTTGTGAATGTGTCTGGCCTGGCCGGAATCGGCAAGACCACCCTGGTCGCCCGGGCCCTGGGTTCAAGAAAGGGCATGAACATATTCTGGCATGACGTTATGCCCGTGAATTCGGCAAAGGGCATGTTATACGAGCTTTCCCAGTACCTGGGGGGGAAGACGGAAGAGAATATATCGACCATGATCTCCGAGGGCAACTTTGACATGGCGGTGGCCCTTAAGATGGTCCACCACTCATTTGGGTCCGGGGCATGTGTGGTGGTGTTCGATGATGTCCAGAACTCGGTCCCGGACA
>CAZUZU010000256.1:0-501 GCA_964624865.1 uncultured archaeon | reverse complement strand
GGCTTTGATAAAGACATTGGCAAAGATGGCCCTGGACATCCCCTCCCTCAAGCTGATGGTGATATCCCGGGAATCGGAGGACCTGCTGGACGTTAGGCAGAGAAAGAGGACCTTGGACCTCAAGTTGGGGGGGCTGGACCACAAAAGTGCTATGGAGCTGCTACGGTCGGTAAGGGACGAGAGTGTAAGTCGTCAAACCTTTGAAGAGGTGTACGATCTTACCAAGGGCCACCCGCTGGCCCTGGAGCTCCTCTCGGGCTACGACATGAAGGGCGGGTTCAAGAACTTCAAGGATTTCTTCTACCGGGAGGCCCTGTCCGGTCTGGAAGACGACGTTTATTTGGCATTGTCATCACTCGCCTTCTTCAGGATGCCGGTGGACCGGTCCGTCTTCCTATCCCTTTTGTCCGATGAGTTGAAGGAAATAGAGCCAAGGGATGCCCTGAACATCCTGTGTGACAAGGGCTTCATTGAGACCGAGCCAATTGCCATGGGCAAAGG
>CAZUZU010000255.1:957-1955 GCA_964624865.1 uncultured archaeon | reverse complement strand
AGAGCTTAAGGAGAAGCCCTCGGTCCCCCGCGGTATGATCTCGGAGAACGCGTTCGGCGAAACTCCAGAATTCAAGGATACGGGGGTCATCCGAAGGGCCGTGCTGGCACTAGGCCGCCAGGACGTGAGGGTGGAGGGGCTGGCGCCAAAAGACCCCGGTCTTTCGATCATAGGCAGCAGCAGCGATCACGTGGTGCTTAATGTGGAAGGAAAATACCGGGTGGGGGATACGGTATCATTCTCCATGGACTACGGCGCACTGGTAAGCGCTTATACCAGCCCGTACGTGGACAAGATATACAGGTAAGGAATATTACCCGCGAAAATGCGGGGATATCTTGGTAAAATTTGCGGGATTTTGGTCGATATTTCACCGTTTTTCCGAAAAATAATTATATACCCGGCCTACCATATGATCATACGGGAGGCGGTAAGATTGGAAGAGAAGAAGGTCTGTCCCAAATGCGGGGAAGAGGCAATGGTGAAGAGGGTCACCGAGGACGGGAAGTATACCTGGCTTTGCACCAATTGCGGAACCTCGAGGGGCAAGTTCGAAGAAGATAAAAAGAAAGGTACGGTGTAAAGATCATATAAGGTATATCGAGTCCTTGTAGGTCTTGGTAACGATATTGGCGGTGTAGTCCCTGATTGGGAAATCCTCCAGCAGCCTGTTGTTTATGAAGTTGATAAGCTCCTTGTTGGAATCGAACAGTCCTATGGCCACGATGGAATAGTTGCCTGTGGTGTAATACACCTTGATGAACTCCTCCAGGTTCACCAGCTCGTTGATCTTGTTCTTCATGTCCTTGGGCGCCAGCTCGATATCGAAAACAGCCATGACCTTCTTGCCTATCTTCTTTGGGTCGATAAGTACGGCGTACCTCCGGATCACGCCCTCCTCCTCCAGCTTGTCCAACCGGTACTTCACCCCGTTCTCGCTCATACCCACCGCCTTGGCGATCTTGCTGACCGTGGCATACGGCTTGGAAAGACGTCGA
>CAZUZU010000255.1:0-947 GCA_964624865.1 uncultured archaeon | reverse complement strand
AAGCAGCTCCAGTATTTTCCTGTCCGTCTTGCTGACCATGATCAACCTGCCAATATATGGAAGGTTGCATTATAAATGTTTCTGGGAGGGTATTGGCCCTCGATTTCCGAGAATTATCCCCATTAATTTGCGAATTATGTGATATCAATGCGGTTTTTCGGTATTTGGGCCCGGGAAGAATTATATAATAACCGAACATAAATAACAATGATATACGGAGAAGTGTAAAAATGGAAGATAACAGACTGAGAAAGGCGATAATCAACAACAGGACCGAGCACCCGGAACGCACCAACGCATCCTACGATAGGATCAAGGAGGTGCTGGAGAACGTGCTGGAAGAGGACGCCGGTCCGGTGATCAAGGACATGAACAAGGCCCTGGACGTGAAGGAGCCCGGGAAGGAGCTGAGCAACGAGATGGGCGAAAGAGCGGTGGCCGTGCTCAGGAACAGAAAGATAGACCGGGAGGACTGGGAAGAGATCGTTGACCAATTGTCCTATTCCGAGATATCTACCGGAGAGGCGGTGCGGATACATGAAAGGTACAAGATACCTGTATCCCATCTTGAAAAGGACATCGTGCCTGTGAGGGGCGACGGCGCCTACATCCTGGACACCAAGGGCCAATGGTACCTGGACATGGACAGCAATTACAGCGCCACCAACCTGGGAATGGACAACCAGGAGATAGCCACCGGGTTGTACAATCAGGCAAAGCTGCTCATATCCATGAAGGAGGACAGGGTCCAGATCGCAAGGACCCGCTTTTTAAGGCATATATCCCAGATGATGCCCCGGGGTCTCGATTACTTCTACTGGCAGAACTCGGGGGGGGAGGCGGTGGACAAGTGCCTGAAGATAGCCAAGGCCCATACTGGCACCAGGGACGTCGTAAGAGGTCACCCATGTGAAGTCTGTAATATTATCGGCCCATGTTGAAATATG
>CAZUZU010000254.1:0-2288 GCA_964624865.1 uncultured archaeon | reverse complement strand
CTGACACCATATTCGCACTTGGTGACGTGGGACTGGGCATTATTTCGCTGATGGCAAACGCGTCGCAGACCTTTGCCTCCTCCATCGGGGGCATGGGAAGCAACATGGACCTGAACTATCGCTTCGACTCGGACCTCAAGATGGATATCGTGGCGGAGATGAGACAGAACTTTTCCGTGGATATAGATGAGCCGTCTTGGGTGCACGGAGTTGCCATACAAAAGAACGAGAGCTCGGGCAGCGAGGACGCCTCCTGGGCAAAGATATTCCTCACCGGGCTGCCGAACGAGGGACGCATAGAGTCGATTATGGACGACAGGGTCATCTCCTGGAACATCAGCTTTCAGGATATGAGCCCCAGGTATGATTACATGTCTATCGAGACCCAGGGGCTCAGGGGCAGGAAGATACACGCTTTCCTCACGGGATTCAAACAGGACATGAACCTGGAGTTGAACACATACCTGAACACCTACCTTGGTGAGGATGTCGGCGAGATGATAGGCAATGTGAACATCAGGACCAGCGAATCCCTGGGAGAGATGTACATGCGCATCATAAGGCAGAGGCCGATACCATCGGTAAGGGAGATATACCTGCCCAAGGTCCCCACCACCTTGGAGACCGATTTTGCACTGGCAAGGACCCTTAACATAGATTGGAAGGCATCCGAGCCAATGGACCTCGGATACATAAAGATGTCCAAGCTCATCCAGGGCCGATGGAGGCCAATGGTCTCGATCCTCCACGACGTGCCCGCCTCGTTCTCCTTGGACCTGGTCCCCACCACGGGTTACGATTTCTCGGCTCCTCCGCCCATGCAGGGGCTTCCGAACATCAATTACGAGGCCTCAAGCCCGGGTCTCGACGCACACATAACAATGGACGGGATGATGGGTGGACAGAAGGGCAGGATGAACGTGAGGGTAAGAGACTTGAGCACTGACCTGAAAACAAGGGGAGAAGGGGAGAGCTATGTAATTGATTCCAAGGGCAAGGTCGGATTGATATCCCTGATCATCACGGACATGCCGATGGCAAGGGAATATTCCTTGGACTTCCTGAATATCGACGCATTGAACATTGAGCATGCAACCATAAAGGTCAAGATGGTGTTCGGCATCTACCCAATTTTCAGGTTTTCCAACATCCAAGCGGACAGAATAAAGTTAAAGTTTGACGGAGAGATGGACCTGTTCGGGATGAGAAGTGATATAAAGGCCGTGGTCGCCGATTTCAGGGGAGAATCGGTCCCTTCGCCGGTAGGGGTCCACGGTAACGACATATATGTTGAAGCGGACGCCAAGGACAAGAAGATATGGTTGGTGCCCATGCCCTTGGTCACCTACCTGTACAGCAGCGGGTGATCAGGATGAGAACCGGAGATGCCAGCATATATTCGGACTATATCGCGGGGAAAGAACCCAAGGACCGGAAGCGCCATAATACGGAAGAAGACCCGGAAACCCGTACCGACAGGGGGGCCCTCGGAGACATCGAAGACCGTCTGAGCGGCAGAGGTAGGGAAGCCCGAGAGAATAACGAAGGTCGTGCAGGCCGCGGAGACGGGGGAGACGGGGGAGATGGGGGAGAACGGGGAAACCGTGCGGAGCAGAAAGGCAGCGCAGGCCGCGGCGGGTCTCTTGAAAGAGAGTGGCGTGGTGAGGGGCATATGGATCGAAAAGATCACAAGGGCGTCAAAGACAGCGAAAATGAAGGTCAGGAACAAGATAAGAGGGATATCGGCGGGAAAGGGGGAATAACCGGGGTCCGTGGATTTAAGAAATCATTGGCGGTCTTCACCCTTATAGTCATTGTTACTGTTGTAGCTCCCGTCCTTTATACATATGTGATTCCTCGATCCGAACTCACTATAACCACGGTATATCACGAGACCACGGGCACGGGAAGCGTCGGCTACATAACAGTGGCCCTGAAGGTCACTAACACTGGAACAACCCCTGTCGAGGATGTTAACGTGACCCTTCATGTCATAAACGGCAGCATGGACCTCAAAGGATGGTCGAACCGGACCTTTGACAGTATAGGGCCAAGGCAATACCGGACCTTGGATCTATCGTTTGCTGGCAGCCATTACAAGGATTACATGATATCGATATCGGTCAGGGCTAGGATCGGGGACGAGGTGAGGCAAAAGAGAATGTCCCATGACGTTATTGACGATAAGCAGCCCTATATGAACATAGAGTGGGCGGATAGTATTTGATAATAGTATGGAGCCTGTCCGAGAATTATCCTGAACGCTGGCAGGGATAATGTTTATTAAT
>CAZUZU010000253.1:0-2412 GCA_964624865.1 uncultured archaeon | reverse complement strand
TACACGCTCGCAAACACCTTCCAAAAATTCCCTGTCCTTGTCCGTAAAGGGGCTTAGTTGATGTGAGTCTATGTCCAGCTCACCCACCACCATTCCCTCCTTCATAACCGGTACCACGATCTCGGCCTTCACCCGGATACTGCAGGAAAGGTAATTGTCCTCCTTGGAAACGTCCTGGACAGTGAAGGTCTCCTCCCTTTCCGCTGCCTGACCGCAAATACCGCTGCCAAAGGGTATCCTTGTATGTTCCGTGTCGGAGCCGGAGTAGGGGCCGAGCATCAGCTCCCTGTCAGCATTAGGGTCCACCAGGTAGAATCCCACCCAATGATAATGGTCCACTCTTTCCCGCAGCAGATCACAAACTGCCTTCAGTTTCTCGTCCCGCCCGCCTTGCCCGGTTATTATGCCCTCTGTCTCTCCCATCAAATCATCGTTCATTCCGATACCTCGTCAATCCCATCCGGCAAGCTCGGAGAACACACGATCGAATCCGGGCCATTTCTTAAACATGAAGTCGGGCTTTAACTGCTTATCCGTGTCCTCCTCCCCCCAGACCATCTTGGAAAAGCGCCATTTACGGCAGAGCCAGGCCGCCTTCATCCCCACCCTCTTCGCCCCCTTGATATCGTAGTTGTAGCTGTCACCGATGTGCATTACCTTGCCCGGCCTCTTCGCCAGGCCGAGCTCCTTCAATGCATAGCGGTAGGGGCGGGGCGCCGGTTTCAATTCTCCGATCTTCTCGCACTCCACCATCACGTCCCAGGGCAGGTCCATGAACCCCATGTATTCCAGTTTCTTGTATGGGGGGTAATCGGTGATGATACCTATCTTAATGCCGTTGTCAACAGCCCTTCGGATAAAGGCCTTTGCCCCTTTGTAGGGCTTCACCTTCTTGAAGTCAACGTTCCAACCGTTGTACAACACCTTGTCCGCCATCCGATAGGCTTCATCGTAGCTGGTGCCCCTTATTTCGGCCAGGATCTCCGCTTGCCTCTTTCGGTAATCCTTTGTATGGCCTTCCTTTCTGATTATCTGTCTGGCCTTGGTCAGATGCATCAGGAAATTGACATATCTACCCCACCTGTGCAAACGGGGGATCATCATCCTCGGATAGTTATACAGGGTGGCGTCCACGTCAAATGTAATGGCCTCCAGCCGCGACCAATCTTCCTTATCGTTCAGTATATCTACCATGACAGATTACCCGTATAATGTCCATTCTAATTAAGGAGTATGCCCCAGGAATACTCGGAATTGCCTGTCCAAGCCTTGCCGTCCTCCACATGTTTGTTTCCTTCTTTATCAAGGTATTCCAGCTCGACCACGCGGGAGGGGAACTCGTTGTAGAAGAACTTGTTCTTCCATATCTTCTTTCTTTCGAAGGCGTAGGTGCACTTGGCTAGGGTCCTTAACTTTACCCTTAACCTCTCCTTTCCGAGCTCTGCCCTTGCCTCGAATTGGGGAAGCCCGTTGGGCTGTCTGGTCACCTTGTACCTGACATGCTTGAACCTCTTGGTGGGCTGGCCCGCAGGGGTATAGTTGAGGTTCTTGTTCAAAAACTTGAATTTCTTGTCCAGCCCCGGCTCTGGTTCCGCCTTTCTTCGGAACATCAGGAAGTTGACGAAGTTGGAGAAATAGGTGAGATAGGACCCGTCGTCCCTGTGATACACGCCCCAGAGCCAGGGTATGGCAGGCATGTTGAGGGTAATGTTCTGCATGTATAGGCTTCCCGACACCTTCCTGCTGGTACCGTCGGTCTTTAACGTTCCCTTCCAGTCGGTGTGATATATCTTCAGGGCGTCGAATCCCCTCTTCTTTGTGACCAGCGTCCTCTTGTATCCCACCGGGGGCGGGTTGTGTGAAACGCTGTTGATGCATAGGTCAAAATCATCATCCTCCCTGCAGAAGCGGTAGAAAAAGCTGTTCCTGTCGGCCTTTAGCGTTATGTCGTGGGAACGGGTCTTGATGCTGTCCTCCCCGTGCTCGTTCTCGAACCTCCTGACCTTGGGCTTCATCTCCATGAACTCCTTGCCGTCCCACATCCATCCGGTGGACATGCCGTGATAGGAGAATTTCTCCGGGCTCCCGTCCAAGTTCGCCGCCGGCCCCCAGTTCACGCCGTTCACCTTTACGTCTGGATAGGTCTTAGCGGTCCAGAATGTGATTATCTGCTTCCTGACCCCTTTCTCCTTGAAGAAGAACATCCACCACCACCATATGAAGCTGTTGTTTTTGGAAAAGAACCTGGCGGGAGGGAAATCCTTGATAAAGTCAGGTTCCGGGGGAGGCGTGAATTGGTCGATTGGTTCGAACATGAACTGGGATATAGCATTGTGATATAAAAAGGAATTGAACAAGGGGCTGTGGGACAAAATTAGCTATTACCCATCACCCATCCAGAACATATTGTGC
>CAZUZU010000252.1:0-2652 GCA_964624865.1 uncultured archaeon | reverse complement strand
AGCTCAGTGAGTTTATGTAAATTGTTCAAGGGGGTTTTTCGAAATACTCTAAAATTAATACACAGCGACCGGCATGTGAAGTGGGTAAGGGATAGAGGAAAGGATCTGTATCATATGGCCAGGCTTTCCGCCGGTGGAGCCATTGAAGCAGCCAATATCGCATACCAGGGTGAGGCGGCCTTTGCACTTATCCGTCCACCAGGCCACCATGCCTCCCCGGACTCCGCCTGGGGATTCTGCTACTTCAACAACATGGGCTTGGCAATAAAGAATCTTATTAACAAGGGGAGAATAAAAGGGGCATATATCCTAGATTTCGACCTTCATACAGGAGACGGGAACATCAACTCTCTGAAAGATGAAAGGGAAATCCATATTTTCAATCCCGGATCATATGAAAGGGAAGATTACCTTCGGGAGGTGAAGGGAAACCTCGAGCATGCCCAAAATTACGATATCATCGGGGTATCCGCCGGCTTCGACGCCCACGTTCAAGATTGGGGAGGTATACTCACCACCCGGGACTATCGAACTTTGGGGGAAATGGTACGGGATTTTTCCTTGAAAAGATGTATGGGAAAAAGATTCTCCTTGCTGGAAGGGGGATATAACTCGGAGGTACTGGGGAAGAACGCTGCCGCCTTTATCAAGGGATTTCGTTGATGGGAAGTATTGATCTGATTTGATACGAGGGATGGATCGGGGTTGCGGTTTCTACGCCCTATACCTCCACCTGTCCCTTGTACTGCCTCACGCTTACCACGACTTGAAGTGAATCCTGATAGACCTGAGGAAACCCGAGGCCCTCAGCATCGATATCGAGCAGCCAATCTCCGGCAACCGGGCTCACTATTTGCTCATCTATGTCCTGTGTACTATTATACTCGCCGTACCAGAAGATATCCTGGCCAGGTGACTTTAGTGTGATGTCCACATGCCTCCGAATATTTCTGATTATTTCAGTCAGATTCTTGATGATCGGTTCCACCGGTTCCAACCAGGGCGGCACCTCTCCGGGATCGTTTATCTTTTCCATGTCGATGTCGATCTGCATGCGTATCATGTTGGAGCGAGGCGGCACCTTGAAACCTTCGCTGTACTTATAGGTGGCGTCACTCATATCTCCAGTAATATTCGTATGGAACTTATGGCTTATATCCACCACTTTTTCCCACTCATAAACATCCTTGTACCTCTTTTCCCTCACTGTCCACTTCTTTAACATACCGGTGTCCACGCAGCCCATGCTTAAGAGGAAAAGGGAACAAATAACCAATATGGACACGAGAGCCTTTGTTTTTGACATCATGAAAACAATATCTGTTCGAGCTATTTATAATTTATCTTCCCTGTGAAAAGTGTTATAAACGTGAGACAATTACGCATATCATATGGACTCGGGCATCGTGATGACCATCGGAGGTCCGCCGGGAAGCGGGACAACCACCGTGTCAAAAATCCTGGAGGAAAGAATGGGAATGAAACATGTCTACATAGGTGCCATCTTCAGGGAACTTGCCAGGGAACATAACATGGACCTTGATAACTTCGGGGATTATTCCTCTGAACATCCGGAAATAGACATCGAACTCGATAGAAAGACAATCGATATCGCTAAGGGCGGGAACGTAATAATCGAGGGTAGATTGGCCGGTTGGATGCTTCATGACAACGGGCTACCAGCCTTCAAAACGTGGATCAAGGCCGACCTCGAGGTAAGGGCGGAAAGGGTGAAAAAGAGAGAGGACGGAGACCTGAAAGACATAGAGGTCAGTATTAGCAAACGAGAGAGAAGCGAGAAGGAAAGATATCATAACATCTACAATATAGACCTTGATTCCATGGATATCTATGATCTGGTGGTTGACTCCACCGACCTCAATCCGGAAGAGGTCGCAGACCGGATATTGGACAACTACAAACGTTTCATAAACAACATGAATTCGTGAGATAAATGCAGGATTTATTTGTTATTGCCGCCATGATATACATTTTTTTCGGCATTCTAACGCTGGGCATCTATCTTGTAACATGTCGGAAAGCGGCCAAGGACAGCTCCAAATTATTTCTCCCTCTTCACATGGTATTTGTCTTTGACCTCATATGGATAGTGGGTATCGTGTTCCAGGTCCTCTCATCGGAGCGTTTCATGTGGTTGGTCGGGAACCTGATCTCATACACCGGAGCTTTGTATATCGCCGGTTCTTTACTCTTATTCTCCATATACATCTACATATATGACCGTTCGCCAAAAAGGGATATGGGAACAAAAAACCTATGGTACTTCTTTTTGGCTGTTTTCACCTTGCCCCTCTCATTACACCTGTATCTTGCCTATAACACTATGAACTATGAGATGCCGAACCTTTGGGTTAGCGAGTTGGTGGTGAAGAACACCGGTTACGGCCTTTTTCATGAGATACATGGTCCGCTCTGGTTCCTGCATATGGGTGTTAGTGTTCTATATACACTTATCGCTTTGGGCATCATCATATACATATTGATCCGGAGTAACAATCTGAGGATGAAAATAATCGCTTTCTTCGTTTTCGTAGCCGTCCTTCCGGTGATAATAATCGGTATGCTGATCTACGTTGTTTTAACACCGATTTTCGCCAAGGGTTTAAGTCCCATAATTAGACCCTAATTAAG
>CAZUZU010000251.1:0-2688 GCA_964624865.1 uncultured archaeon | reverse complement strand
TCCAGCCAGGCATTTTCAAAAATAATGAATTTTTTTAAGTTGGGGTGCGGAATGTATGTTTTAACTTTCAAACCCAAAATATTCAGGGACTTAATCTTAACCACGGGAGCATAAATCACGTCGTTTGCGGTATTTATTGGAACAACTTGCTTCGATCCTCCGGGATTATAACCAATCTTTTCAATGGTCTCGAACGGGGCCAGGCAATAGGTGGCGCCGGTGTCTAAAACCATGTCAATCCTTCTTAGATTTGTCGGACCTTCAAAAATACCATCGATCACAATACCAGAGGAGTCTTTGTCAAATTGATAAGTAACCATAATACCACCAATTAAAAACAAAACGCATAGCCCTTCTTCGGCTTTGGACCGGAAAAGAAGGTATATGTATAACCGTCATACTTCATCATAAATTCATCAATTTCTTCTTTGGTTTTACTATGTTTTAAAAGCTTTGCCTTTTTAACAGAATTATTTTTTCCTTCTTCCAACACTTCCACTAATATCCACTCGTCAGGATACTTTTGCTCAAATTCCTCAATGGTAGCTATCTCAGCCATATAATACCACCTTCTTCCATTTGTTCTAATGTGTAAATTGCTTTGTTATATGATTTTCTATATAGTAATTTACACATTTTGACCACCATTATACTATATGTTCATTCTACACTAAAAACTTTATCTCACCGGATAACGCCTTATAATTGGCGCACACGCTAACCTAGATTGACAGTACCTCTTTTCACTGCCCTGTTCAGCCAGCCCTGTTCAAAGCGCCACAGGCGTCTCGAAATCTATCATGGGCTCTTCCTTCTGCCTGTCCATCTCGCTCTCGATGACTCCTGCGAGCAGCTCGATCCCCTTGGTGATGTTCTCGTCCGTGGGGTGGGTGAAGTTGAGCCTCATGCAGTTGTCGCCGCCGCCGTTGGGAAAGAACGGTGAGCCCGTAACGTATGCCACGTTGTGCTTGAGCGCGTACTTGAACATCCGGCGGGTGGACATGTATTCCGGCAGGGTGACCCATATGAACATCCCTCCCTCCGGTTTGGTCCACGAGACCTCATCCATGGTGAAGTGGTTGTCAAGGGCTTCGAGCATTATCTCCTGTTTTCTGCTGTACAAGTCCTTAATATTCCCGATGTGCTCGGCCAGATAGCCCCTGGCCATGTACTCTCCCGCCACCGCCTGCCCGAAGGTGTTGGTGCACAGGTCGGTGGCCTGCTTGGCTATGACCAGCTTCTGGATTATCTCCTTGTCAGCGCAGGTCCAAGCTATCCGAAAGCCTGGTGCCAGTATCTTTGAGAAAGTTCCGAAATAGATCACGCGGCCGTTGGTGTCGGAGCTAAGACAGGGCGGGATGTGCTCGCCTTTGTACCTGAGCTCGCCGTAGGGATTGTCTTCCAATATCAACAGGTCGTAATCCTCCGCAAGCTCCAGGATCTCATTCCTCTTCGACTTCGGTATCGTGACCCCGGTGGGGTTTTGGAAGTTGGGGATGATGTAAAGGAACTTGGGATTCTGTCCGTGCCGGTGGAGCATGTGTAGCTTCTCCCTTAACTTGTTGATCATTATTCCCTTCTCGTCCAAAGGAACGGATTCCATCTTTGCCTGGAAGGCATTGTAGGTTGCCGTGCCTCCGAGATAGGTGGGCTCCCCGACCACTATCACGTCGTGCGGGTCCAGAAATACCTTGCTAATCAGGTCGAGGCCCTGCTGGGAGCCGTGGGTGATCATTATGTTATCTATCTCCAGGTCCACGCCCTTGGTCTTCATCCACTTCACCAGCTCCTCCCTTAGGGGCCGGTGCCCTTCCGTGGTTCCGTACTGGAGGATGGAGCCTGCTTGGTCCTTAAGCAGGTCCGCGGTTATTTCCTGGACCTTGTCCACGGGGAATGCCTTTGGATTGGGCAGACCGCCTGCAAAAGATATGATCTCCGGTCTCTGGGTCAGTTTTAACAGCTCTCTTATCTCCGAGGCCCTCATGCCCTTGGCCCTCTCGGAAATAAGATCGGCAAAACGGGATTGTTTCTTCGTACCTCCTATTCCATAGGAGTCGTCCTGGGCCATTTTTTACACCTCGAAAGGTTATACTGGTCATTAATATAAAATTTTTCTTTAAATCCAGCTTCCTCCAAAGCCTTTTTATGTCCCATCATTTATGGTAATCCCATGCGTATTCGGGTATACGGCATAGTGCAGGGCGTTGGATTCCGCCCTTTCATTGCCAGGCTTGCTGCGGCCCGGGGTTATCACGGCTACGTAAGGAACTGCGGCTCTTACGTGGAGATATATCTGCATGACGTATCGGACAAAGAGGCCCGATCATTTTCGGAAAGTATAAAGAGGAAGAAGCCCGGAATTGCGATGATAGAAAAAATCGAGATCGAGCCTTGTGCGTTGGACGATCCCGCCCGATTCAGCATAGAAAAGAGCTCGGAAGGGGCCAGGTTGTCCACCTACCCCCCCGATGTAGCCCTCTGCGACAAGTGTTTGGACGATCTTTTTAACCCTGGTAATAAGAGACATCTCTATCCATTTACCAACTGCACCCAGTGCGGTGCCAGGGTCTCTGTAATCAGGGACCTTCCCTACGATCGGGACAAGACATCCATGTCCATTTTTCAGATGTGCGAATCATGCCTGGACGAATACGGTGACCTTGAGGACAGGAGGTACGACGCCCAGAC
>CAZUZU010000250.1:0-2863 GCA_964624865.1 uncultured archaeon | reverse complement strand
CCTTCAATTCAACACGTCTGGCTCTGTAAATCGTGTCGTTTTTCTACAGTCTCGATAAAAAATTTAATAAATAAAAGACATTTACTCCAACATCCAAGGTGTTGTACATGTTCTGCCCGAAATGTAAAAGCCTCATGATGCCCCAAGAAGGGTTTTACGTGTGTACCAATTGCGATCATAAGGTAAAAATCAAGTCCGATAAGGAGAATAAAGTGGAATACCGGGCCAAGGAAAGCGAGGTCATGTTGATAACCGAGGATTCCACCAACCTCCCGACCACCAGGATCGAATGCCCGAAATGCGGAAATAAGAAGGCTTATTGGAGGCTTGAGCAGACCAGGGCGGCGGATGAACCACCCACCAGGATATATCGCTGTACCAAGTGTAACCACACTTGGAGGGAATACTGAGGTGACACAATGGAAGAACTCGATATCGTGCTCTGCCAAACACCCTCCGAGCTGGGAAATAAAGATCAAAACGTGGATGCCTTGGAAAGGATCGTCAAGAAAAACAGAGAATCGGACCTGATCATATTTCCGGAGCTGTACCTGAGCGGCTACGTGATTAGGGACAAGGTATTCGAGTGGGCGGAGCCGATAACCGGGAAGAACGTGGCCAGGATCCGGGATATCGCGAAGGAGAACGACATCCACATCATATTCGGCATGGCCGAGAAATCCCAGGATATCCGGGGCCAAATATATAATTCCGCCGTATTCGTATATCCGGACGGGAATGTATATTCATATAAGAAAACATACCTGGTAAACTTCGGACCGTTCGAGGAGAAACTCTATTACACGCCGGGCAATAGATTCCCGATATTCTGCATCGACGACGTGAGGATCGGCGTTGAAATCTGCTACGACATATTCTTCCCGGAAATCACCAAGTATTACGCTCTTGCCGGTGTGGATATGGTGGTCTGCATATCCGCCTCCCCCACATCGACCAGGAAATTCTTCCAGGCGGTGGTCCCCTCCAGGGCAATCGAAGATACGGTTTTCGTTGCCTACGCAAATGTCATAGGCACACAGAGGAACCTAACCTTTTGGGGAGGAGACATGATCGTTTCTCCCCGGGGAAAGAAGATCACAGAGGGGCCGGTGAACGAAGAGGCGGTGGTCAAAGGCAGGATAAGGCTAGACGATCTGGAATTCGCCCGGAGGAACAGGCCGACAATAAGGGATACCAGGCCCGAGATACTGGAAAAGCTGTGCGAGGTGTTGTAGAACTTGCCTATAAAGTGTCCCCTGTGCCAGAGGGAAAACCCGGACGGAAGCCGATTCTGCGCCTCGTGCGGGGAGCCGCTCCCAATCCCCGAGGAAGAGGAAGTTGACTACAAAGGGGTCGAACTTAGGTCCGAAGGGAGGGTGAAGTGCGGTTTTTGCGGCAACACCGCTGACGTGTACCTGGGAAGATGCTCTTACTGCGGTGAGCCCGTGCCGGAGGGGGCTGAAGAGCTGAGCCCGGCAACGAGGGCGGACAACGTGGAACGGGAATTGATGGAAAAACTTCACACCACCATCGATGCCATCGTGGGCGATACGGCCGGTCGGCTAAATACCCACGGCCAGGCAGGTATGGAATCGGACATTAGGGGGGTGCTGATGGAAAAGGCCGAGGAGCTGATAAAGGCCAAGGTAAGGGAGGGCGGGGAAGATGTGAACAAGCTGGGCCGAGAGATCACGGTTGACATTGCAAAACAGGCCCAGGGCATGGTAACTCCTGAAGGAGGGAGGGAAGAACGGGCGGCAGTAACAGAGGCTGCGCAAACACCCGCCCCTTCCCGGCCGCAACAGGAACAACAAGCATCAGGGGGGACGGCGCGAAGTCCTTCGACTCCAAAAAAGACCGAGACCCTTCACATAGGAGAAGGGGCAACCAAAAGCCTGGACCAGCAGAAGGAATGTTTCATCTGCCTTGGAAACATCGGGCCCAACGACGAATATGTAAAGTGCGATTGTAACACCTACTATCACAGGGAATGCGCCAAGGACGTTGGCAAATGCCCGAGCTGTGGGAAAGAGTTCAATCTATAGGTAAATCCCGTCGACTATAAATTTTAGCAAAAAAGATATTAACAAGTTACGGTTATCACGGAATAGAAATCAAAAGGAGGAAATGAAATGGCTGATGAAAACGAATCTTCGGACTGGAACGAAATGGCCGAGGAAGAGCCGCAAAGCCAGAGCAATCCACCGCCACCGCCGCCGAATCAACAACCGGCACCGGCCCAGCCTTACGCTGCACCGCCGGCAAAACCAAAGAAACCGTTCTTCGAGAAAATAACCAGCAACAAGATGCTTTCTGTGTTCGTTACACTTGGCCTTGTGCTCATGGTGGTTGGCGCCATCATGATACACATGGCACCACAGACTACGAACTACGGCAGCAATGAACCCACCCAGGTTGTGAACGAAAAACAGGCGGACGGGGACTACGACGACATGGACGACTATCAGGACGCTTTGCTGGATGCCCAGCATAAGGAGCAGAACGATGCCGCCGCGGGGAATACCATGAATTACCTCGGCTCCACAATGGCAGACATAGGCATATTCCTCATAGTGATGGTGCTTTTATTGGCTGCCTTCCTGAGGAACGACCTGCCGGAGAGCGTAAGGTTCGGTCTGTTCTTTGCAGTGGGCCTGATACTGTTCGCCATCGGATTTAGGCGATAAACATGGCTGAAAAAGGCATACCAAAGATTGGCGGACTGCCCTGGTATGTTACGGTTTCGGCACTTACAGGAGTGGCCGTTGTTCTCGGCGTGGCATTCCTGTAACTCTTTTATTTTTTTAATTCGAGACTGTAGAAAAACGACACGATTTACAGAGCCAGACGTGTTGAATTGAAG
>CAZUZU010000249.1:0-2878 GCA_964624865.1 uncultured archaeon | reverse complement strand
GGGAGGACGACGAGATAGCATCCTATTCGTCTCGCGGAGTTAGAACGGATGACGGTGACAACTACCCCGTCGACGAGCTGAAACCAGACGTGTCGTGCTCCGGCACGAACATAGTCCAGTGCGAGTATTCCCGAAATCCCCTGGACGATGCTTCCGACAACGGCTACTCGAGCAGGGGTTCAGGCACGTCCTACGCAACCCCGTCCGCCGCCGGCGTCGTTGCGCTGATGCTGGAGGCAAACCCTGACCTTAGGCCAGATGTTACAAAGGAGATACTTAGGGCGACCGCGGAAAGAAGGGGCGAACCGACGGTACCGGAGGTCGATCCTTTCTGGAACAAGGACTTTGGCTGGGGGATAGTGGATGCATATGAAGCCGTCAAAATGGCCGCCGCTCTGGAGAGCGTGGACAAAATCGACGTTGAGCTACAGTGCTTCATAACCAATGCCACGGACCAAGGGTCGGAGATAAAAATAGACGGAATGGCCTGGTCCAGGGTGGGAAAAGTCGAGGAGGTCCGGGTCACGGTGGACGGCAGGAGCTACAAGAAGAAACTCGATTCCCCCTGGTCCAACTTCACGCTCAATGTCCCGAAGGACGACGGTAAGGGGGAGATAGAGATAACGGGGGCGGCATTTTCGGAAGGTAAACAGTCTCTACCCTCTACCATTAATATTACAGTGACCAGGTTTGAAAAGGGTGGCGAGGGGTTGGAGCTCGGTCGTTCTCTTCCCTGGATACTGGTACTGGGAATAATCGCAACCGTGGCCGCCCTTTGGTACGGTTTGAAAAGAAAAGCAAACAACTGATGATGTGGCTATATATCCGATGCAGGGAAAAAGATTTAAGTACTGAAGGATTATTAAGGTTAATTGTGGATAAAGAAGGTGAATAAAATGAACAAAGGAAAGATATTGCCTCTAGTTATGCTCTTCTCCATAATAATCGTCAGCGGCGCATTGAGCGGGTGTCTGGGCGAAGAGGAAACAGAATCAAAATCGAGAAAAACGACGGTAAGCTCAGGTACCGTGCCTGAAAAGTCAGGTTGGCTGGCCTATGACGCCACCGAGCCGGTGACCACTGGCTTCACTGCCAACGGAACGAAATTAATATCACTGTCTGTCAATGTCGAGATAAGGGACTGGAACCAGGAACATGCCGAGACGGACGAAGGGTCCGAGCCAGACACTGTCCAGGTCAAAGTGGAGAGCGACGGCGGGGCCTTCAGCTATACGGAAAGGGTGACCACCTCCGGCTCCGACGGTATAGGAAACACCACCATCGAGATAACCGAAGAAGAGGCGGGAGAGACCTTGCCAACGGCATGGACCGTATCGGTCACTGGTGAAGAATTCGGCGGTGGGAACAACCCCACCGGACCTGGCGGCATAGTCCCCATACCGTTCCTGATATACATAGATCAGGGCTGCGAGTACTCAGTTACCGGAAGCTACGAGTACGAGGAGCAGGCATAGAAAAGGGTCCCGGGACTTTTCATATAGTAACCCGACAGCATTACCAAAAGGATTATATGTAATTTTCATTTTCGTATCACGAATATGGAAAAGGTAGCACGAACGGGTTGGCTTGCATCTTCCAGCAAGAAAATGATGAAGAAATCCTTTGGGAAGACAAGATATAATTACAGGGATATTCCCGTTGCAAAGATCGGAAATGGATTCGGTATCTACGTTCATGTTCCCTTCTGCCATACAAAGTGCTCCTTCTGCCCCTTCTACAAGGAATTATATGACGAAAAAAAGAAAGAGAAGTATCTTGACGCAATATGCAGGGAGATCGGGGAATCTTCTATGGAAGGAAAGGCCAGGTGGCTTTATTTCGGGGGTGGAACACCGAACACTCTGACCATCGAAGAGCTAAGGCGGGTCCTGACGGAGATACGTAAGAAGGCGAAGCTCGACAATATCGGCATAGAGCTGCTCCCCGCCCTTCTCGACCCGGATTACCTTACAGGCCTGAAGGAGCTTGGTTTCACCAAGGTCAGTATCGGAATAGAGAGCCTATCAAAAAAGGTGATGAGAAAAACCGGAAGAAAACTCGACAAGGCACGGCACACCAAGGATATGATAGAAAAGGCAAAATCCTCAGGGCTAATGGTTAATGTCGATATCATGATCGGGCTTCCGGGCCAGGAGGACGGGACATTTGACTCCGACATTAAGACGGTATCAAGAATAAAACCGGACCAGGTGACAATATATCCGTTCATGATAATTCGGGGACTTGAGGCGGAGCCGAGCATGCCGGATAACCAGCAGTTCATGAATATAGAGAAGGCCTGGGATATCCTAGAAAAAGCGGGCTATAAGAGGAAAGGGGTCTGGACCTTCTGCCAAGGGCGGGACGTGTACGATTCATCCAGGGACGAGCTGGTAAGGGATTATATCGGGTTCGGGCCTGCCGCATTCTCCACCTACGGCGATTGGAAGATAGTGAATCCGGAGCTGGACGTTTATCTGAACAACATGAACAACGGGGACAGAAAGGCCTTTATTGCTCGAAAAACAAAAGGTGCGGACGAGTGGCGGAAATTCGCAGGAATGATATATGACCTCAGGTGTAAAAGATCCCCCGATCTTCCAGCCTACGTCAATCTCTACATCGCCGTCCTGAATCTGGCAAGATACGGAAAAAAAGGAAAATTAACACCCAAAGGCAAGATATTCGCACACGCCCTGACGAAAACTGTGGTGGAATCACTACCCTTCCCGGTACAGAACCCCGAGGTGGTGGACAACTACGGGGAATATCTTGCCGGCAAGATAGAAGTGGGGGAGTAGTGGGCCCGGGCAGCAGCAAAGTGGGCTAGTGTCGTGACAGGGAAGTTATGTTACATAGTATTTTGATAATTTCTTAT
>CAZUZU010000248.1:0-2919 GCA_964624865.1 uncultured archaeon | reverse complement strand
AGACATGAACTCTTTATTAATAAATGTAACGAAATTAAATTGTCACGACACTAGGATTGGGACATACGTTGCCGTTGATAGCACTGGCCATTGTAATAATGGGGCTGGGCTCCGGTTTTGAGAAGGCCCTCATTGCCGCCTCCATCTCTCATTCCGCGGACAAGCAGAACAGGGATTACGCTTTTAACATCTACTACTGGGTGATAAACATTGGAGCCTTCTCGATCCCGATGAGCCTTCATTTCATCTTTACACCGCCAGAATACGGCGGGGTCTTCTTCCTAATGGCCCTGTTCATAGTATGCAGCTTCCTTATCATCCTCTTGTCCTACAGAAACCCCATTCAACCCGACCCCACGATACCCGCCTTCAAGGCTGTGAAAAATCTGAAGATCATTTTTAAGGACCGTCGTTTCGTTTACGTATTGCTCATTTTTTCGGGCTGCTGGTTCATGCTCTACACCAGACAACCGTTTATGCCGATTTTCATGGTGACCTACGACATATTACCGGACTGGTTCATCCCTTTCCTGGCCGCTTTGAATCCAGGTACGATAATAGCTCTGGGCCCAATATGGGCCTCCATCATAAAGGGCAGAAAGATCGATTCTCTCAAGTTACTCATCACGGGTATGCTCATCATTTCTCTGGGTTTTATCCTCGCGGGATTTTCCCGGAACCCCGTATTTTTCATCCTCGGCCTGATCACGCTGTCGTTCGGAGAACTGGTTTCCTATCCGGCCTTCCTAACCTATGTCTCAAAAATACCCCCGGAGGAGAACCGTTCCATCTACATGGGCTATTCCTTTATGCCTCTGGCGATCGCGGGTATGCTCGCTAATTTCATCGGGGGATTCCTCTACTACTATATAGCGGATCTATGGCACATGGGAAGCCTGTTCTGGGCCATAATCGCCTGTGTCGGTCTTACCTCGGCTTCCGCATTTATGCACTACGATCGCGTATTCAACCGGAAGGACGAGACCGGTGGGAAAGGCACAGAAAAACCTTCTTTCGTTTCCGGCCTGTCAGCTAACGTTCCAATTCTGTTGATACCTGTTGTTATCCTGCTGGGCCTTTCGTTCGCCCCCGGAACGGCAGAGGAGGGGCCCGCCGAGGAGAACTGGGAACTCAAGACGGAAAGCCTCTTATTCTCCGGAACGCTGGACGAGGGCGATACATCCTTCGAGAACACATCTTTACCCGGGAACGCGGTTCTTCAGCGTGTCTACCTGAACCTGAGCTGGAGGGACGAACCCGACATCAATCGTCTGATGGTGTTCGAAAACGAAGGCGACACCTTTGAAGGCGGTATATGCTTGGCCGGGGAGACGGTGGCGGAGGGGCGCGATACCAACCCACACGGCGAGGAAGGCACCGTCGATCTGGTCTACGAAACCGGGAAAACGGGCGAGCTTTCAGCCGATGAAACCGAGGATCCCATCGACGTGGGGGCCGAGATACGGCTCGTATCATGCGGTGACTTTTACCCGGCCAACGGCCCCGGATTCAGGTCTATCGAGGACACGTCCAATTCCTACGAACTGGAACTCGTTGTTATTTACTCTGTGCCGGTATGAGACATTTTTCCTTTATATTACCCGTTAATAAGCCGTCACGAGAAAAATAATCCCGGTTGATGACCGATGACCAGGAACCGTTAACGTATTCAAATCACATGGTGGGCCGAAGACCGCGTCCCTCCGGCCTTTCATGGTGTTCGGAGGGATGCCACGGACGAGGTAATCGGCCTGCTCGATACCAAGCATATCAAGGATGTCGCGGGGGCGAGGCGATGCGGGAAAACCACCTTACTGTATCAGGTCATCGACCACCTTGTTGGACAGGGAACCTCGCCCAAAGAGATACTCTTTCTCAACTTCGATGACATCACCCTTTCTAAAACGGATCCCAAAGATATCATGGACACTGCCGATCGCATCCATCCGGATACCCTGGGACGAAACGATTACGAAAGGAGATCCATACTTCTGAATCTGTACAATGATATCGTGGCCAGGAACGTTTGTGCCGGACACAATGCCCGAGAAGAGATGGCTACCAATATTGCATACTACATGATCTCCAATCTTGCCAAGGAGTATTCCCTGAGAAAGATATCAAACGCCCTGAATGTCTCGGTGGATACCGTGTCGAAGTATCTGGATTATCTAAAGGAAGCGGAGCTGCTGCATATCCAGGACTATTTTAGCCAAAGCATAAAAAAACGGTTCAAAATGAACAAGAAGACATATTGTGTGGGCAGCGGACTTGCAACCGAGGTATCTTTCATGGGCCGAGAACCCGGAAAGCTCATGGAGAATGTTGTTCTTACCGAGCTTAAGAGAAGGGGTAAGGAGATATATTTCTGGAAGGATTCAAAACAAAGAGAGGTCGATATGTTATTTAAAGTTAGAAAATACGAGCTGGTACAGGTCTCATACGATATATCGAGAAAGAGGACCCTTGAAAGAGAGATGACCTCGTTGGCGGCAGGTATGGAGGAGTTGGGTTTGGATCAAGGTAAAATAATAACTTTCGATCATCAGGAAGAAAAGACATGGGATTCAAAGGAAGTAGAGATCGTCCCCCTGTGGGAGTTTCTGCTTTCCGGCGCGTAGGACGAATTAGGTGGCTGCGAAAACGGGCTCAGCCACACCCGAAAAACGGCAAAGCATCCCCCTCCGCTATCCCACGCCCACCTTCCTGACCCCCGCCTTCACCAGGTTCTTGGTGTCAACCACCTTGCATCTCACCTTGGACCAGTCCAGTAGCTTGTAGTCCTGGTGGTCCGCGGTGATCACCGCGAGGTCGCACCACTCCAAGACCGGTGATAACTCCCTTTCCGGCACCACCCCTTTGTAGTCCTCAACGTAAGGGTCGTGCACCCGGACCTCGGCGCCCCCCTCTTCCAACAGT
>CAZUZU010000247.1:0-2928 GCA_964624865.1 uncultured archaeon | reverse complement strand
GGGAACTAATAAATTTATTGTACTATCCCATTGCAGTTAATTCTCGGACAGGCTCTAAAACCATAAAAAAAGAGAAAGGGCCCGTCTCTACTCCACGACCTCCGAACATATCTCTG
Organism: uncultured archaeon; assembly: GCA_964624865.1. Lineage (GTDB taxonomy): Archaea > Thermoplasmatota > Penumbrarchaeia > CAZUZU01 > CAZUZU01 > CAZUZU01. Next base: position 2,812 of record CAZUZU010000247.1, on the reverse strand, counting down.
TTCTTACTTTGTCTATTGATCTTTTTTCTTTCCATAAAGCAACGAGCTGGCCGCAGTTGCTGCCTATATCGTTCTCCCTCAGGTCGCCTATGCTGACGATTACCTGAAAACCCCTCTTTCTCAAGCTTTGGACAAGATCATTGCTTTCACCGGTCTTCTCATCGAATACGTTCACCAACCCGTTCTTACGGGCATTGCTCGTCGGGTTCACCGGAGTGACCTTTATCAGGAATTTCTCGGGATCGTATATGTCCCGTAGAACATCCGGTTCTATCACACTCTCGGGGGCAACGGCAAAATTCAGGGATATCTTCCTTCCCCCCACATAAAACTGGTCGCCGTATTCCGCGATCTCCTGCAGTGTCCACTTGTTGACTGGCATGAGTTCGTTTCTAACCCTTTCGTCGGTGCTGTGCACCGAGAACTGGAGCTGAAAGCGGCCCTTGAACATATAACGGTTCATTTCCAAGAGCTCCTCGAACCATCCCAGCTGCCATTTGGGAGCAATGGTGGACACGCAAGGCATATAGCCAATTTCCGGATATCTCTCTTCCAGGATCCTTATTGCTTCCAGAACGTTCGGATTGTAGGCAGGTTCTCCCATCCTTGCGAACTGGACCTTGAACTTCTTTGACTTGACCTGTCCGGATGGAAAACGTTTGTTGATCAAATAGTCCACCTGGGCAAGAAGCTCCTTGGTAGTTGCATTCCCGTGATAATAATCCGCAGCGTCGCACATCTTGCATCCCACAGGGCACCCGAACTGAGACGATAACACCACGACCCATTTTTCCTCACGACCGGAACTGCCGGAAAGGGAATCCACGAACTCCAGCAGGTAGTCTTCCGAACCCCTGAACCTGCCTACGTAGACCTTTGCCAGCTCGTCTTCACCGTGTTCATAGACTATTTCCATTTGACTCTCCCGTCCTCTCAGCCAGGAACCCGGCCACCTGCATAGCGGATGCCACGCCCATTCCCACCGCAATGGATACCTGGCGCCATTTTCCGGTGGCCAAGTCGCCTATCACGTACAAGCCTGATATGTTTGTTCGGCCCGTTGGATAGTCGATATCCTTAACTTCAAAATCCCTAATTAAGGTATCGTTTACTTTCCTGCCGATGGATATCACCACCGCGTCGGACTCGATGGAACCTTTGGAGGTGTTGATTAGGTAATTTTTTTCCTTTTCAATGGAAAGGACCTGAGTTTTGGCATATAATCCTATATCCTTGGCGGCGGCCCGTTCCACCAGCAAGGTAAGGGCACGGGGCTCCGTTCTGGAAACGATATTCACCTCTCGAGCGACACCCCTGAGCTTCAGGGCGGTGTCGAACGCTATGTCACCTCCACCTATGATGCAGACCCGCTTTCCGGAAAACGAGGAGGGGTCTTCTATGTCATCCACATACACCAGGCCCGGCACATGTTCGGGATAAGTCCTGGGGCTGGTGCCAGTGGCAACTATGACCGACCGGCAAAAAAGGGAATGATCGGCCACCATCACTCTGAACCCCCCGGCCTCAATTGCGATGCTTTTGACCTCCCCGGCCTCGGCCCCGACGCCCAGGTCCGACATGTGATCGGTCATCCTCTGCACGAGCTCCGGACCGGTAACAGCATAAAGGCCGGGATAGTTCTCCACCAGGTTAGCATACCTAAGGGTGCCGCCCAATCGATATTTTTCATACAAGGTGAGGTCAATACCCTGTCTCCGGAGCTGGATGGCAGCGGCCATGCCGGCCGGACCCCCTCCTATTATTGCAGCCTGGACATGATCTCCTGGCATGTTAACACCTCACCGTAGGCATGATCGATAATTCTAAGGGCAGAGAGATGTAAGTTCTCTGTCACCGACGCGGTACCGTCCATAACTAAAAAAGGCCGGAGGTCGTGAATGAAAGCGTCCGTGACCGTTGACAGGCAGCAGACGTGGGTCATCACCCCGCATACTACAACGGACTCGACACCCTCGCCGCCCAGTTCCTCCAGCAGGCCGGTGGAATGAAACGCCGAATAACGTGGTTTTTGGATGATCATTTCGTCCTGGTGGTCCAGAGCGGAACAGAGCTGGGACCAGGGACCGGGCCTTACAACATCATTCCACCACCGCCCCATCATACCGTCATCTTCCTTGGAGCTCTGGGCATGGACCGTATAGTATACGGGGACCCCGATTTTTCTCATGCCCCCGATCAATTCGTTGATATTTGGCAGTAAGGACCGGGCGGAGGGCAGGAACGCATGGCTTTCCCGGTCCAGGAAGAACCTCTGCATATCCAGGACCAGCAACGCTGTGCTTTCCCGATTAACATCTAAACGGGCGGTTTTCCTTTTCCCAAGGGCGGAAAGCCACGAGCTAACCTTTCTCTCCATATTATCCCCATCAAGGTAAGGGTCTCCGGTCATAACCCATCCAAATAATATCCATATTTATTACTATATCGGTATCAATTATCGTGAAGAAATCTGTTATAAGGAAGGACATATAATATTGGTAGGTAAAAAGATGGTTTTTATCACATAAACACATATTGGCGGCCGCATATCATACATACCTTTAAATACCCCCGCACACATATTTTTTAACGTCGGGAAGAAAAAACAAGAACTTTTCGACAAAAAGGTGTTCCAACAATGGAAAACGAGGAAAAAACCCTGGTATACGAACTCGTTAATGAAAACGAGGAGGAAGTATATCTCAGGGGCGAAAAATATCGCACCGATTATTACTAAGAAAAGACAAGCCGTACAGAGGTAAGAGGTCACCCATGTGAAGTCTGTAATATTATCGGCCCATGTTGAAATATG
>CAZUZU010000246.1:0-3015 GCA_964624865.1 uncultured archaeon | reverse complement strand
ACGGGCCTACGTGATCATTGTAAAAGAATGAATAGATTTATTTTGTCCCACAGCTTGAACAAGGGAAAGGTTTATATGTCTGTTTAGAAATATATGTTATTGCAAAGAAGGGATGTAAGGGATGCCTCGGGAAAGAAGAGGTTTATCTAATAGCATGAGCCCTGTCCCGCGGACAGGGTCTGCACGCCTTCTTTGCGTACTACCATGATAGGAGGTGCGCAAAGAAATGCCAAGAATAATATGGGAGTTCGAAGACAGACACGGAAGGGGAACAATGATGCAGGGCTGTCCTCTGGGCAATCTGTACCGCTTTTACTGCGACAGCTGCCCGCCTGAGTACAAGAAGGCCTGCATGTTCACCCCCGCTCCGAAGAAGGAGAAGAAAAAAACCTTTTGGGAATATTAATATATTCCCTTCTCTTTTTTATTTTTAGATCGCATGAAGATCACTACTGTTGTCCGGGTATCGGCTATCGTCTTGCTCCTATTTTACTGTCCATATGACGCCGGGGCAGAAAGCAGGGCCGATGATATCCATGCGGACTTTTCTAAGCCGACGGTCAACCTGGGCTCCGGAGATAACGTAACAGTCAGACTCTGGCTGAACAACTCCGGGCCGGAAAATGAGCTGGAGATAAACATCTCGGAACCGGGTCGCGCGCGTATCGAACCCCGGAGGTTTAAGATCGTGTTGTCCCAGGGCGAGAATCGAAGCCTTGACATGAAAATAGAGGCCGCCCTCGACGCCTACGACACCCGGGAGACGGTTACCGCATCGATATTACATCTAGGTACCGAGGTGGCCTATGCGGAGCTTGAGATCGTCTACCATCGTAACGCGGTGGCAGGCATATCCGATAATAGGTTCGAGTCCGTGTTGCTGCCCGGCCAAGATTTCGATGCCCGGGTTAACGTGTCCAATCAAGGGACCAAGGAAGGCATTTTCTCGGTCTACGGCCATCAAGTGCCCGAGAACTGGACACTTGAGATCGAGGCCAAGTATATGGACGATGTGGAATCCTTTTCTTTGGAACCCGGTGAGGACAAGGGCTTAGGTATAAGGGTCGTCCCCGGGCCTCGGGATCCCTTTGGCCAATACCAGGTGGTCCTGGCCGTGGAAGATATTGAGGACGAGGAAAGGACCTTTATTCGAATATATATTTATCTGAACCGAACCTGCGGTGTCGAGCTGGAGCCGGAGAATTACCTGGAGACATTATATGTGGACTGCCAAGAACCTGCCAGATTCCTGTTGGTGAACAAAGGCAATCAGCCCTCCAACATCAGTATTAACTGGTCACATTCGGATAGACTGGAGGCAAACCTGTCTTACATAGAGTTGGGAGGGGCATTGATCCCTGCCGGGGACCTCAAGGGAAACGAAACCTGCCTGGTCCTGGAGCCTTATCAGTCAGCCGTGTTCGGGTTCGTGATAACTGCAAGGGGGGATTGCGATACGCCGGTGGATTTCTTAATTGAGGCTAGTATCCTCCAACCTATAGGTATAGAGATAGCGCCTATAGTGGATTCGTCCGTCCATGTTATCAATATCTCCAGTTACAATCTAACCATAGATTGCGTAAGCTTGTATCCAAAGAAACCGGTGGACGGTGAGATATCCACATTTACCATCACCGTGTCCAACCTAGGGGAAGCCCCGGTCCGGGACCTCACCGTTCTGTTGGTGGTGGATTCCAGAAAGATAGACAACCGTACCATAGCCACCATCGCTCCCGGCTCCGATTCGGTGGTAAGCCTGACCTGGTATCCGGTGGAGGGAAGGCATCAGATAAGTATCGAGTTGATACCTCGGAACGGGGCCAAGTCAGTGGTCAGCCACAGGGAGGAAAAGACAGTCAAAGGCTTGGGCCCCGGCGGCACGGAGGAGGGTCCTTTTCTTTACTACCTCCCGGCTGTCGCTGGAACAATAATGATATTCGTGTTCCTCTTCCTGTTCTTTGCCCAAAAAAGGTACCAGAGAGAAAGTGCCAAGAGAGAAAAGATGCGCAAGATAACGGAAAGGTACAAGCAGAGCGGGGAAGTGGTGGAGGAGGCCAAGGTATCTCCCGACGAGTACGACGGCGGCGTTCACGTAAGGAAGTTCACTTTACCGGAGACCGATGGCGGCAAGCCCTGGACAAACTGCTTCAAATGCGGGGCCAAGGTAGAGTACCCGGAGAGCGTGTGCCCGGAATGCGGTTTTGATCTACAGAGGTGGTACGAGGAGTATACCAGGCCGAGATGCGTGTGGTGCGACTCCTTTATCGAGGATTGGATGGAGCCAGTAGAAGAATGCGGCGGAATGAAGAGCGAGAACGAGCCCTGTGATGCCGGCCCCTTCTGCTCACAGAAATGTTTGGATGAGCACAAGGAGATCGCACCTCATTTTAAATGGGAATGATCCAGGTATTGTTCAGGCGGAGTCCAGCTCGAAGAACACCCGGGATATGTTATCCGTGATGTCCGAGGCCATGAGCCCGAATCTCTTGTGATTCCAGGCGATGTCCCCCGAATACCCGTTGATGTATGCCCCCAATCTGGCGGCGTCGTAAGGTTCCAGGCCCATTGCCACCAGCGCCCCCACTATGCCTGCCAGCACGTCCCCCGTTCCCCCCACGGTCATGCCTATGTTCCCGCTGGAATTCAATTTCAACCGGTCCCCGTCTGTTATCAGGTCGATATCTCCCTTCAGGAGTATGGATGTACCGAGCCTGGAGGCCAATCCTTTTACCTTCTCGGCTTCCGAATGCCCCTTCCCTCGGATGATCTCGGAGTCAAGGCCCTGCATCTTCTCGGCGTCCAGGACCAGGCCGGGGTCTATTCCCTTGGCGAGCCTGTTGTACTCTCCCCGATGAGGAGTTATCACACCTGGCCCCAGCCCGCTCCACGAGTCGGCCGGAATGTGTCCCAGCCCGTCCGCGTCCAAGGTCCACGGCACTTCTATATTCCGCATGAGCATCCGGGTAAGTTCCGCTGTGGCGGGGTTCTTGCCCAAACCTCCCCCCAACAGCAATC
>CAZUZU010000245.1:0-3028 GCA_964624865.1 uncultured archaeon | reverse complement strand
CACTATATTACCGGATTTTTCCCCCTGAAGCAGCCTCTCCGCCATGTCGTCGATCTCTTCCTGCTTCAGCTTCTTGTCCTTATCCAGGTCCTCTTTAATGGCCAATACCAGTTCCTCGGCCTTGTCCCTGTCCAGGCCTTGCCCCGCCAGCTCGTTTATTATGCTTCTTGCCTCCCTTCCGGAGTCCAGTTCCAACGCGATAAGCCTAACCGCTTCCATGAGCTCCTCTTCCTCCCCGGAGGTCATATCCGGTTCGGGCGGCATGTCCGTTTCATCGAGCTCGAGCTGGCTTTCCAGTATCTTCTCGATTATTCCCACCTTTTTCATGTGAAATGTGTTGATGCCCAGCTCTTTGGCTATTGCCCGGACCTCGTGGAAGCTCTTGCCTTCCAGCTCCTGTTTCGTGTACATGGTCTACACCACGGCAATGTAACGGTATACTACCATGATACCTTCGTATTTAATACTATTGTCACCTACTTTCTCCCGGAGTTACCCCTTCTTTCAGGGCTATTACCTAAATCTATATATGTGTCTGATGTCTTACCTTATACACCCCGAAAAGATAGGTGATGGTGAAGATATATGGTATGGAGAATCGGAATAAACGGATTTGGTAGGATCGGACGTAATGTGTTCAGAGCCGCAGTGGGCAACGACAACATAGAGATTGTTGCCGTAAACGATTTGATGGATGTGAAGATGCTTACCCACCTGCTGAAGTATGACTCGGTTTTTGGTAAGTTTCAGGGCGAGCTCGAGCCCGGTCACGGGGCCTTCAAGGCCAACGGTAAGGAGGTGAAGGTTCTGAGGGAAAAGGATCCTTCCGCACTGCCCTGGTCAGACCTGGACATCGATATGGCCATTGAGTCCACTGGATTGTTCCGGAAGAGGCAGGATGCAAAGAAACATCTGGATGCGGGTGCGGGTAAGGTCATAATATCGGCTCCCGCCACCGAACCCGATCTTACTGTGGTTCTGGGAGTGAACCACGAGGATTATGACCCGGACAATCATCATATAATATCCAACGCCTCCTGCACCACAAACAGCCTTGCCCCACCGGTCAAGGTCCTTCATGACGAGTTCGGAGTAAAGGGGGGCCTGATGACAACGGTTCACGGTTATACGGGAGATCAGAATCTGCTCGACGCGCCGCATAAGAAGGATATGAGGAGGGCCAGGGCGGCGGCGGTCTCCATAATACCGACCACCACGGGAGCGGCCAAGGCCGTGGGCCTTGTCCTTCCCGAGCTGAACGGCAAGCTTAACGGTATGGCCCTCAGGGTTCCCACCCCGGACGGTTCCGTGACGGATTTCGTGGGCACCCTGGACACGGAAGTTACAGTGGATGATGTGAACGGAGCATTCGAAAATGCGGCCGAGAATGATATGAAAGGCTACCTCCAGTACACCGAGGAACCCCTGGTCTCCGTAGATATCATTGGCAATCCCCATTCAGCAATAATCGACGGCGAAAAGACCATGGTGGTGGGGGAAAAGAGCAACACAGTGAAATTCCTGTCCTGGTACGACAATGAATGGGGCTATTCCAACCGTTTGCTGGATCTGGTGGAATATATCGGGGAAAGGATCTAATTCACAAGGTGAGATAAATGGTGGCCATAATGAAAACACCGGCGGACACGCCAAATGCAGGCGAGATAATGGTTCCCGCCGTTGTATCAGTGTCTCCCAACACCCCCCTTTCATCGGTTTTGGGCAAGATGAGGGATCACGAGATATACGAGGTACCGGTAATGAAGAAGGACCGTCTTCTCGGCCTGGTGAGCTACGACGAGTTGATAAAGCGCAGACGCCTACCCCTGACCACAAAGGTAAGCGACGTTCTTGTCCATCCCGCGAGAGTTGATGTGGAACATACAATGCCGGAGGTAGCCAAGCTAATGGTCAATTCCGGTCATCGCTCCCTACCGGTGGTGGACGATGATGACAGGCTCAAGGGCCTGATCCGCCGCCACGATATCATTACAAAGGCCTGGAAATCCGGTCTTTTCAAGGATACCAAGGTCTCCGATATCATGAGCGAACTGCCCAAGGTGGTTAACGAGAAGGAATCGATCATCACGGCCCAGAACGCCATGCGACAGCTTTCCATTAGGTCCATACCCGTGGTGGACAGGAACGGCAGGGTCTCGGGTTTTATCGGCACCACCGATATTGCCAACTATCTTTTCGTGCCGCGCCACAGGGAAAGGAGCGGGGAAGCCGCAGGGGAAAAGAAGCCCGTAAAGATAAAGGTGGACAGTGTGATGGACGCCCCGGCCATAATGATATCGCCCGACGCCACCGTACAGAAGGCAATGAAGCTGATGTCGGAGAACGAGATTTCCACACTTGCCGTGGTGGACAACGACAACAAGCCCCTGGGCGTGTTGACCCAGCTGGATATCATCGAGGCCATAAGCACCCTGGTGCCCGAGGATATCATTCCTATTCAGATCACGGGAATGGACTTTGCCGAGCCCATGGTGGCATCCGGCATATATGACATTGCGAAAGCCTGTGTCAAGAAGGTGGATCGGATGTTCAAGGTGCGCCAGTTTTCCATGCACATCTCCGAGCATCATTCGAAGGGTATAGAGCATGAGGGGGTGTACGAGCTGCGCGCCCGCCTGTACACGGATAAGAAGATGTACTACGCTGCCAGGGAGGGCTACGAGCCAATCGCCCTGATGAACGAGATCTTCGACATCCTGGAGTCCCAGGTAAAGAAGGATCATTCCAAGGCATTGGACGCCCGGAAGACCCGTAGAAGGCAATAAGGCAATAAACCAGGTCCGCTCCGGCAGTTGATTATCGTGCCCGGAACTCGTGCCCGGAATAGGGTTCATCGGGTTGATGGTATGATCGATCGTAAGGTCTGTTGTTCTCCGGCGGCTGAAAGGCCATTGCTATTCCTCCTTTAATCCCGGCGCGTCAAGGGAACATATGCCGGGTTGATATATTATTGAGAATTTCGAAAAACCCCCTTGAACAATTTACATAAAATCACTGAGCTATAGAC
>CAZUZU010000244.1:0-3099 GCA_964624865.1 uncultured archaeon | reverse complement strand
CTTTTCCTGCCGTTTTCCCCCCCTCTTCTCCTGCCGTTTTCCTCCCCTCTTCCCCCCTCTCTAGGCCCCTCAGCCTGTAAGCAATATTCTCTTCGGTCACAACCCCGTTTTTCTCGGCCTCCACCGACAAGTCGGCCACCGTGACCACCTCGTCCAGTTTGTGGGACAGTTTTCTCAGCAGCTCTCCAACTCTGACAGAAGCGATTTTCTTTTCTCCCTCACCCCTGAAAGGCACATCTATTTCGGAAATCTTTTTCCAATCGGTTTCGCAGACCCGTAGCCCGTCCCTGGTCAAGAAGTATGCCTTTCTTCGCCTCGGTACCGACTTGATATGGGACAGCTTGGCCTTTATCAGCCCTTTGTCCAAGAGAGGGGCCAGTGCCCTGGATACGTTGCTCTGCCTTATTCCAAATCTCTTTGACACGCCTTCCTGAGTTAGGGCCAGGGGCAGCTCCCATTTATCCCCGTATGACCGGTAGGCGTAGAGGTGCATGAGAATGCGCTTTTCAATGCTTAAAGACAGACCTTTACGGGAGCCCATGGAAGGAATAAGGCGATTCGGGGACTTAAGAATATCGCTTGATATAACGCCCATAATGATATAATCAGCGCATAAATGCGAGAGGGGTTTATATTCCCCTTGTGATATATTTTTCATCGAGGTGATACGAAATGACACCAAAGATGAGGAAGGGAAGTGTGCATCTCTTGGCTGTGTTCGCGGCATTCGTTTCCATATTGTTGATATCGGTAAGCGGAGCGGTTGCTGCGGAAGGTGCCGCCGAGGGATCGGAGCCAGATGTGGAATATCGGCCGGAAGAGATCGACATGGAGAGAATGAGCGGGACCACCGACGAGTTCGGCGGCGGGGACTACGTTGCCATCCGCTTCTCACGCGACGCGGCCTTCGGCGTTGTCTACGGCACGGAAGACAACCCGAACTCCATCATAATATACTCCGCCCAGAGCAGATATCTCGGGGTTGCTGAGACGTACGATGAGAACGGGGCGAAAAACGGGAGAAACGTGCCTATAAGGACGCGGCAGTTGTTCGTGCAGAAGCTGGAGGACATGTTCGAGTACAACGATACCAACGGGGACGGTATGTGCGATTACCGCAGGGCCGGCCTATCCCTCCGGTACGGCGATTATTTCCTGCACGAGCCCGTTTACAAAAGGGTGTCCCTGGAGGCCGGCTGGGAGCGCAGTGAGATAGACGTGGATTCGGAACCCGGCAAGTACATGGACGTTCAGTTCACCCTTACGGCGACCAACCTAAGCTACGAGGCGGTGGGCAATTCAACAAGTATCCGCGAGGACGTGGCCAATTCCGGCCTGGAAAAGGTGGAGTTCACCTTCTACCTCCACGCCGAGGTGGTGGAGCTGGAGAACATCAGCGTGCCCAGGTACAAGGTCACCGTGCAGAGGAAGGATGGCGGGAAGGATGGCGGTTTCAGGCACGAGGTAACCAACTCCAAGCGCATAAAGAACATGACCCTCTCAGGTAGAGTGGGGGACTACGATATCAAGTACGATCACCTGATACAGGGCTGGGACTTTGACCCCAGTAACAAAAACCCGAGCATACTGCTTGAGTTCCACTTTATCGCAGGACGTGCGGTGCCCCCGGGCGTGGCGGACTGGATCAGCCACGAGTGGGGGGAGGACCAGGGACGCGATGTCAGGGCCAGGCTCAGGTACAGAGATTCCAGTGAAGATGAAGTGATCTCTGAAGAGGACACCGATGCCGGAATCGCTGATAAAGAGCCCAGGCGCCTGCGCTTCAACCGCATAGACCTTGCGGATGACTGGGAACGTGTCGGAAGGCTACGATGGGTAAACAATGTGGACGTTGACGGCAAGGATACGAACATGTCCTGCCAGGTGCAGGGCTTCCTGCCGGTAGACCGTCAAGGATACGAAGGCGGCTTTTTCAGAGGATTTGCCGGGCTCGCTGGCTTTTCTTATCCCGGCGGAGAAACGATCTTTCACGACCCCGCCTACCAGTCCTCTGTGATACTGGAGGCGGAGGATGGCTCGGACCTGGAGGCGGAGGACGGCTCGGACGGTTTCATCGGCGGCTTTTTCGACAGGCCGGTGAGAGGGCTCCTGGTCCTGGGCATTGTGATAGCAGTTGCCGTGGTCGTGGCGGTGAGCTATACCCGGGCCAAGAACAAGAAGAGGAACGAGATATCCCGCTCCTACAGAAAACCGGAGGACGATCTTCGGGAAGAAGAGGACTGGGAAGAGTTCTACCGGAAGTAAGCATATCGTGCCGGGCTATTCGCCCGGTTATCTTTTTTTATTTTTTATGACCTTTGTAACTACCGCAGTCCGATATCCTTGCCAAGACATTCTTTGTCGTCTCTGTCTATGATCACCTTACCGCTGTCGGTGTTAACCTGCAGGTAGGTTTTTAGGATCAAGGTGGTGTTCCCGTCCACCTCCGGCTCTATTGGTATGAATACGGAATAATTGTATGTTCCGACATAGAGGTTTTTTCGGAATGTCTCGTAATTGTCCTTGAGGGTAACGATCCCTTGGCCGTTTGTGTAGGATAGGTTGTAGAAAACGTCAAGCACGTACTTGGGGATGTCCGTTCCAACGTGGACGGTAACCGTTACTAATATGCCTTCGTCCAAGTATTTCGGGCTTTGATAGGTAAGGGACATCCCGTCTTCCTCGAAATAGGTGTCGATGTGGTCGATGAACAGGTCCTCGGAGTCCGGAAGATCAAGGGCGCCGCCGAAGGAGATATGATGGGACAGCGCTCCGAGGATGAAGATTATTGCTATATGGGCTATTAACGCTTTGTTTATCTCAATCCCCTCCTTCCTTTGCCTTGGACAAGGTCAGGTATCACCCTTCTCTCTCTTTGATCGTTTGGTCGCGGCTTCATTGCCCCTACACACCCGGTCAGGGATAAGGAAATGGTGACAGTTCTTTCCTTTAACCAGGCCTCGGGCTTACAGCTCATACGTTTCCAAATAAATATGAGTTTATTTAAAACTTGTCAGAATTATAATCATTTAATGAGCGTGGATTTTATAGTAAAAAACCTTAAAGATCTAGCTTATTTACAGGCGGTTTTTCACATAT
>CAZUZU010000243.1:0-3130 GCA_964624865.1 uncultured archaeon | reverse complement strand
CCTACGAAGAAGCCAACTTCTTTATTCGTGATTTCAAGAGGACGGGAGCAATCGAGAAGGCGGTTCTGTTCATCAATCTGGCCAACGACCCTGTGATCGAACGGATAGCGACGCCGAGAATGGCATTGACCACGGCGGAGTATCTGGCATTTGAGAAGGACATGCATGTCCTGGTTATATTGACGGACATGACCAACTACTGCGAGGCGCTGAGGGAGATCGCGGCGGCGAGGAAGGAGGTGCCTGGAAGAAGAGGTTACCCCGGTTACATGTACACTGATCTGGCTACGATATACGAAAGGGCGGGCCGGATACACGGGAGAAAGGGGTCCATAACCCAGATACCGATATTGACCATGCCCGAGGACGATATCACCCATCCCATCCCGGATCTCACTGGCTATATCACCGAGGGTCAGATAATCATCAGCCGAGAATTGCATAGAAAGGGCATTTATCCGCCCATCGACGTTCTTCCCTCGTTGTCTCGTTTGAAGGACAGGGGAATAGGCCCCGATAAGACCAGGGAGGACCACGCCGACGTGCTCAATCAATTGTACGCTTCGTATTCCCGGGGAAAAGAGGCCAGGGAACTGTCTGTGATTCTTGGGGAGGCGGCGCTCAGCGAATCCGACAAGATACTTCTCAGGTTTGCTGACGATTTCGAAGAAAATTTTGTAGCCCAGGGTAAGGACGAGAACAGAGCCATAGAGCGCACCCTGGATATAGGTTGGGACCTTATGTCCACCATACCCGAGAAGGAGCTTAAGCGTGTGGACACCGACATGATCAATAAATATTATAAGAAGAGGAAGTGATATGTTATGGGAACGAAAATAGAGTATCTGGGCCATTCCGGTTTCAGGATAACCGCGCCCGCCGGGGCTGTTGTAATGGTAGATCCCTTTCTCAGGGATAATCCGTACGCCTCATTGAAACCGGAGGATATTGAAAAATGTGACATAATAGCAGTGACCCACGGTCACGGCGATCATCTTGGGGACACTGTAGAGATCGCGAAGAATACCGGTGCGACAGTGGTTGCCATACACGAAATAGCCCAATGGCTTGCATCGCAAGGGGTCGAGAATGTGATCGGTATGAACTTCGGGGGTACCGTAGAAGTAAAGGGGGTGAGCTTCACCCTACTTACCGCACTTCATTCCAGCGGCTTATCCGCGGCTGAGTTCAATTTTGACGGGGGAAATCCGGGCTCCTTTATCATTGACACGGGCAAGAAGATATACCATGCGGGGGATACTTCTTTGTTCGGGGATATGAAAACAGTGATAGGAGACATATATCGTCCCGACGTTGCCCTGCTGCCAATAGGTGACACTTATACCATGGGGGCCAAGGAAGCCGCTGTAGCGGTCAAGTGGTTGAGGGCTCCTGTAATTATCCCAATTCACTACAAGACATTCCCTGTCATAGCTCAGAGTGCGGGTGCCTTCAAAAAGGAACTTGATATTGTGTCCTCTGAACTGGGATTCGATGTAGACCTCAGAGTTATGGAACCTGGCGAGGAAACCGAGATATGAAGAAAGACAAAGAGGAGGACGCGGGGTTCGTTCCGCCGAAGTTCGATAGAGTAAAGTTTGTCAAGGATGAGATGAGGGATGCCAAGGCATCATTCGTTTCCGTGGCACTCGGCATTCTAATGGCCTTTGTATCCTTCGGACTTCTCATAACAACGGATAATGTGTTAATACCTGCTCTTCTCGGGCTTTTCTTCCTCGTCATTTTAAAGATGGTCTATCAGGGTGTAAACATAGATACAAGCGAGTTCGGTGCAAAGAACTGGGGGGGAGGGGCCATATATTATCTGCTGTCCTGGTTGGCCATATGGATATTGTTGGTAAATCCACCGGTTTACGACATATCCTCGCCAGATGTGAATTTGATAACAGCCAAGACCATAGAGGCGTGGCCAGGGGATCAGACACAGAATATCACCATTGCGGCCAAGGTGTATGATAACGATGCCCTTGCCTCGGTCGAGATAGAGTTCGAAAAGATTCCGGAAGCGGATGACGGACTGGAAGAGTTCGTGCCTTATCCCATGGCCTCGGAAAATGGTAGATATGTGTTCGAGCATCCCTCAAATTTTATGCTGGGGACCTATAAGTACAAGGTCATTGCCAAGGACGATGTTGGTCAGACCACGGAGACCGAACTTAGAACCTTGGACATTAAGCCCAGCGAGGACCCGATATTCGTTACCGATCTGGATCTGTATAAAGGAGGGAGTAGGGTGGACGATGGCGAGATCAATCTCAAGATAAAGGACACCAGCGGAATCGAGAAAGCCACCTACGCCCATATAGACGACGAAGGTAATACCTCGGTCAAGGTTTCGGAAGCAAAGATCAACAGTCCAAGATCTGGAGAGGACCAATGGGGAGTAGTAATCGATCTGAAGAATTGGCCCTCGGGCAACCATATGTTGAATCTCACCATTGTGGACGGGGTAGGCAACAAAGTAACCGAGATACTTGATTTCAGGATATGATGACTTAAAGGACAATCCGAAAATGTATTACATTTAATAAATCATCACTTGCAATGAAATATCATGGGCCGGTAGATCAGTTGGAAGACCTTGGTTCACTCCCTTTGGTCGTGAACTGGCCTTCCAACTTCGAGTCTGCCATCACTTGCAATGAAATATCATGGGCCGGTAGATCAGTTGGAAGATCGCTACCTTCGCAAGGTAGAGGCCACGGGTTCAAATCCCGTCCGGTCCACCTTTATTTCTAATTTATTTTCGGTCGGTGGACCGGACTTAGTCGCGTGTTATTCCAATGAAATATTCTTCGCTTAAGCACGCTCCTCCCGTCCAATCCACCTTTATTTCTATTTAGTTATCGGTCGGTGGACCGGACTACGACCACCTCGCTTCGCTCACTGGTCTAAGTCGGGCGTTATGCCTAAGGTTTTTCCCTGACTTAAGCGCCCTCCTCCCGTCCGGTCCATCATATCAAACGAATGATAACCGCCAATTGGCTCCCTCGCATACGCATTACCCTTTTGCATGAAAAGTACTCCGTTGCCAATGCAAAACGGGGTGAGAATGGGAGGGAAACGAGACTTTTCCCGAGGGTTTTGCGGTCAATGGAATATCAAAGGA
>CAZUZU010000242.1:0-3144 GCA_964624865.1 uncultured archaeon | reverse complement strand
ATAGGGACATATCACTTTCTCGTCCTTCTCTTTGCCTTTTAGAACGAATTTCCTGCCGCACTTGGCACATGTGTATTCCATGTATTTCTGGCCATGTACATCCTCTTCATAGAGTTCTTCCTTGCCCTTGGACCACAGAAGAAGCATCGAAGGCAGAACAAAAAGGGCGGCGATCATGCCGTAGATGATGGTAAGAGCGGTTATTCCACCGAACTGTCGCAGGGGCGGCAGCGGGGAAAGGGTGAGCACGACGAAACCTCCGATGGTGGTCAATCCAGCACCAAGGAGGGCCTTGCCCGTATGGTTCACAGTGAGCTCCACGGCCTCTTCCCTGTCCCTCAATACGGAAAGATGCTCAATGAACTGGTGAGATATGTGGATGGAATAGTCGATACCCAGGCCTATGGTCAGGGCCGCGATCATGGTGGTCATCACGTTTATGGTCAAGCCCACCAGATAGAGAGAGGCGAGAATCCATGCCACCACGAAGATTATGGGCAGGGCGGTGACCATTCCAAGGGTCGCGGATTTCGCACCGAACCTGTACACCAGGGAGAGCATGATCACTGCAATTATCACCATAATCACAATAGAGTTCTTTTGGTTCTCCTGGATCGAGTTAATGACTATATGCGTAAGAATCGGGCCGTCCGTGATTATCACCCTTTGGCTGACTCTCTCCAGGGCATAGATGTTCTCATCCGTATCCGGGCCCCTTGACACGTCGTTTCTCAACTGGTCCAGCAGTTCATTTATTTCTTCACTGTCCATCTTCACAACGAATACCCTTATCACCGTGCCGTCAAAGGCACCGCCTACCCGTTCCTGGCGGTCCGTAACGTATGACTTCATATCTCCCAGCATCTCCGGGTCAGAGAAAATTGAGGTTAAAAGTGACGTGACGTTCTCGTCATATCTGTCCTCCGGTAGGGGCTTGACATCGTTGTAATCCTGAACAAAGCTCTCGTTGGCCCGGCCCAAACCCACGTAATATCTGATGAAATCCGTAAAAACCCCTGTGATCGGGTTGGAATAGTGAACGTACTGTTTCATGACCGTGCGGGCGTATTCATCCTCGTATATCCACTGGTAGATCAGATTCAAATTGGCATCCGGAATGTTGTCAGACGTGATGTCAGAAACCTCGTAGAGCTTTCTAAAGGCATCCGATTGAGAAGTGGAGGCATAGCCCTGGATGTAGGTAAGAGCATTATCTACCTGCGGTACGCCGCCCGATTTCAGTATATAGTCATCGTCCCTCATGTTCATGGTGGTGCCGTTGATGGCATAAAGCATGTTCGGGTCGGTAATGTCCCCCTCCGCCCATATCGAGATATAAGAGGTGGACACCGCGAAATTATCTTCCATATATCCTATGGTATCGAGGATGGGGGCATCGTCGGGTAGAAATTCCCTGTCATTGAACGAGTAATCCAGCTGGGTGGTGAGATATGCCGCTATCAGAGTGAATACCACGGCAAACACAGTTATCATCTGAGGAAACTTTATAGCGCCTTTTGCAACGCCATCCAGCACAATATTTTTCTTCTCCCTGTAGGTCGGGTCTCTTGCCTCCCTTTCCAGCTCCTTTCTCTCGTGCTTGGGTAGGACCGGTTTGCCCTTCTTTTCCTTGGCCCGGTCTATGGCATATCGGCTTGCTGGTAAGAAAGTGTTTGCAATGAGAAAGCTCGATGCTATCCCGGATGCGCATAGTATTCCGAACTCAGCGATGGCGGTCAGGTCAGAGAACAAGTTGGAAAGGAAGCCCGCCACCGTGGTGAGAACGGAAAGCAGAATGGCCACCCCCACGCTACCCACGGTCCTCTTCATTGCGTCCTCCACCCCGTATCCGCTCTTGACCTGGTTTCTGTAGTGCAATATGATGTACAAGGCATAGTCGATGCCCAGACCTATCAACAGAATGGGGGCCGCGATCGTAATGGTTGTCAGTGTCAGGTCAAGGATGTTTGCAATGCCGTACATCCACAATAAAGCCATGGCCAACGACGCCAGGGAAAGAAAGGTGTCCACCAAATTGCGCAGAGAGATGAGCAGGATGAAAACTATCACTGCAAAGGCGATTGGAAGTAATGTGCTCAGGCTACGATTGGCCGACTCGTTTATGTCCCTTGTTATAAGTCTTCCGGCAAATACTGTAAGCTTTACGTGTGGGGAAGAGTATGATAAAACAATGGATTCTATCTCTTCGGTTATCTTTACAAGGGAATCTACAGGAAGGGAGTTGTTGAGCTGGATGGTAACAACCTGGGCCTTTGCCCTGATGTCCAAATACGTGTCGATGTCCTCTTCCATGTACACGAAGTCCTTGGAGAGCATCTTGATCAGATTGGAGAGGACGTCCTGCTCTATTCCCAGGTCGATATTAAGGTCCTCGGCGATCTTTGGCGCCACATTGAATACCAGGTGCAGTGCGGCCTTGATACATCTTTCGTCGAAGTAGGTGGCGTTCACCCATTCCTCGAAATAGCCGCTGTTCTTCAGGACCGTAAACCACTCGTTGAACGTTTTAACCCATACGCTGTTGGGCTCTGTCAGGTTCTCGTACATGTCCGCCCGGGTAACAGTTTCCACGTCTGTAAGGCCGGCGATGACGTATGCAAGGCCGTCGACCAGGCTCATCACGCTCCCTTGGCCACTCTCGCTGGTGCCGAGGGCGAAACCCTCGCGGACCAAAGAGGAGTTCTCTATCTGCCACTCCACCTTCAACGTGTCGATGAACTCGTCCCTGGAAAGCACGTCACCGTCCGTGGCCTCAACGAAAACTAGGGAATACATCACCGCACCGTACTCCTCCTTTATCTCCTTGTACTTCTCGGCCTCCTCGTTATCCGGCAGATAAGCGGTCATCTCGGAGGTGGTCTCTACGCTTTCGATCGATGCGCCTAAAATAATGGTAGCCACGACGATGGTGACAATTATACCATAGGGATGGCGGGCCACCATATCCCCATATCTCACCAATCGCTACCCTCCTCAAAAAATTTTTCCTCTTTGTCCTTTTGGCCGGGTTTTCCTGAGGATCGCCCTTGATTCTTTTCCCCCTTGGGAACTATCCTTATGGTGGGGCGTTGTGATTGGGGGGAGGATGGGCGAGGTGAGGGGCGGGAAGGTGGGGCGGGGCCA
>CAZUZU010000241.1:0-3170 GCA_964624865.1 uncultured archaeon | reverse complement strand
AAGTTCTGGAGGACGAACAGATCAATAGCAAGGCCCCCGGCAAGAAAAGGCCGGCCTCCGCCAAGGCCCCTGCCGGCCCGGCGGCCTCCGATCTTTCCGATATCGACGTTGACAACATAGACGAGCTGGACAGTTTGCTGGATTCCATGTTCTCCTCCCACGAGGAGCCCCGGCCCGAGGTGACCGAAAGCGTTGACGATTCCGCTCTAAAGGATATATTCCCCGACATGGACAAGGAGGAATGGATATACATCACCTGCCCCAAGTGCAAGTCCAGGATCAGGGTGGATCACACCCACAAACCAGCCATATCCGTGAAATGCGACAGCTGCGGGGCAAAGGGAAGGATAAAGAATCCCTGGATATCCAAGATGAAGCAGGAAAGGAAGAGGAAGGATATGGCAGAGAAGGCGGAAACGGGGGACAAGGGGGAAAAGGGCGAGGACATCGATTCCATCATCGACGAGGAACTGAAGGGCGTTTTCAAGTAGAGGGGCGAAGGTAGAATCATTTTCTACTGTTTTTTACACCGTCAATCACTAGCGGCCTAGCCATTTCCACAGGCGTAGAAAACTATATATACTACTTCTCGAATATGATACATTGGGATGGTGATGCCTCGTGAAAGCAAAGAAGTACAGAATGATCTTGAGCGTAAGGCAGAGTATCTATGAGAGATCACCCCGTTCCCCCCAGGGCCACAGGCTCTTCAACACCCTGGAGGGTATGAGGAAGGTCTTCTGGAAGGAATAATATACTCTGTTCTCCGCCGAACTGACTGTCAAAGCCCCTAACTTTTTTATTTTATTATTCTTATCCATGTCTTCCAGGCCGTTTTTTCCAGCGTTTTACGGAATCGGCCTTTGCATAGCTCCCTTGTTTATCATGGGAAATAGAAAGATTTATATCACTACCCTCAATTACTCTTTGTCGATAATAGGGAGTGATCGTTATGGCACTTAAGATAGAGAATGTAATCGTTACGGGAGAACTGGGCGAGGAGATAGATCCTAAGGAAGTGAGCAAGAAGGTGGAGGAGGCAAGATATGTTCCCGACAAGTTCCCGGGCCTCCTGTTCAAGGGTGTCTATCCCTCCGCCGTGGTCCTGGTCTTCAGGAGCGGTAAGATAGTTGCCACGGGCGTGAAGAGCTTCGAGGACGGGGAAAGTGCCATAAAGACGGTGGTCAAGAAACTGAAAAAGGCCGATTTGGACGTCAACGATGATCCCAATGTAAGGATACTCAATATCATTGCCACCTCCGCGGTCACAGGCCATGTTGAAATGGAGGACGCCAGGTCTGTGCTTGAAGTGGACGGAATGGTGGATTACAACCCTGAAGAATTGCCCGCGGTGATCTTCAAGGACATCACCAAGGCGGTTGCAGTCCTCGTTTTCGAGAACGGGAAGCTGGTCTCCACCGGTGCCAGGACCATCGGGGACGCCGAGAGCGTGGTCTCCAACGTTGAGGAGATCCTCAACGAGAGCGGTGTGATCAAGGGAGAAGGTGCCTGATAGGGCATGATCATCTTCGACGACCATCTGCATCTCGACCCCAAGGGCAAGGGATGGCAGGCTATTTCTGAGTTCAAGAGGTCGGGCGGGACCCATGCGCTTGTTGTTCACAAGCCATACCGCTACTCAACCCTATCCGAGGAGCCCGAGGATTATTACCAAGAGATGTTCCGCACCACCCTAGATCAGGCATCCGGGGCCGGTGGAAAGACCGGTGTGGAATGCTATGCCGCGGTTGGCCCCTATCCCGTGGAAATGGTCCGCTACTTCGAGGAATCCGGCGATATCGAGGCCTCGGTGGACCGTTTCACAACAGGCATCGACCTGGCGGAGGACCTGATATCGGCGGGGGAGGCCGTGTGCTTCGGCGAGGTTGGTCGGCCCCACTTCCCTGCACCCGAGGAGGTGGCGGAGGCCTGCGATCAATGCCTGGTGGACGTCATGGAAAGGGCAAGGGGGCTGGGCTGCGCGGTGATAATACATTCCGAAGGCCAGAACGACAATCCGGGGGTGTGGCGGGAGCTGGCCGCCTTGGTGGACAAGGCGGGTATAGAGCCGGGGAGGGTGGTGAAACATTTCTCGCCCCCTGTGGTCGATATCGAGAAGAACTGCGGTCTTTTCCCGTCCGTGCTGTCGAAGAGGGACTTTATAGAGGGGGCCTTGGGCCAGGGAACCCGTTTCATGATGGAGACCGATTACATAGACGATCCCCGAAGGCCCGGGGCGGTGCTCGGCCCCAGAACCGTACCCAGGGTCACCAAGGCGTTGATGGACAAGGGCGTTATGACCAAGGAGATGGCCCGGGCAATCCACGTCGATAACCCGAAAACCGTTTACGGCTTGGAGCTGAAATGAATCACGAACACCGGATCGAACAGCGCCCATAATACGGCCTACAACCAAATCCCGTTCTCCCTAAACAGCAAACCTTTTGTAATCCAAAGATATTTTACCCGAGCAATGGCCGACCCGGAAAACAAGGAAGAGAAGCCCTACCGGAACATGTGGGTGCTCAAGACAGACGATATGATCCCCAACCTTACCTGGTGGTGGTGGTGGTGGATATTCTTTGTCAGGGACGAGGAGAGGCCGGGCCGGACAAAGCAGTTAATGATCCTGTGGTCCACCAAATATGCCGATTACATCAAGGTTATGGACAAGGAATGGAACGTCAAGCAGCTTCCCACCTGGGACGGCGACACCTTGAAGTTCAACGGTATGACGGCTGTTTGGTGGTACGACGGGAAGGAGATGCAGGATCCCCTGTTGTTGAAGGAAATGGACTTCGAGGTAAGACACGAGGGGGACGAGGGCGAGCTAAAGCCCCTGGCCAAGGGATGTGATTACCGATTCTACGGCTCTCCAGAGAGATACGTGGTCAACGTGAAGGACAAGGAGAACGACTTTCATTTCGAGATGAGGCCCTGGAACGACTATCTTCAGGAACATAGGTTCAATGAGAACCAGTACACCAAGAAATATTCCTATAATATAATGAAGATATACGGCATGAAGATGAAGGGGGATATCGGCGGCCGGGATATCAGCGGCTCCGCCTATCACCAGCGAGTGACGGTGAACGCGCCGGCGGCGCCCTGGTACTGGGGGCTGGTGCACTGGGAGGACGGCAGTTACCTTGATTATTTCAATCCCTTCG
>CAZUZU010000240.1:0-3196 GCA_964624865.1 uncultured archaeon | reverse complement strand
CCAAAGAAGTCCCGGATCGGGGCCACTACACGGACCTTTTGGTCGTTCACAACAAATGGGAAAAGAAGCATCAGAATTTTTCCACACCGGCGATCTCACTGCTGTTTGCCTTGGACTACCAGCTGGACAGGATGCTGGAGGAAACCCCCAAAGGCAGGTACGAAAGGCACCTTGCGATGGCGGAGATCACCAGGAAATGGGCTCGTGAGCACTTCGACATGTTCCCCGAAGAGGGCTACGAGTCAGTTACCGTTTCAACTATAAAGAACACCCAGGGAAAGGACGTTAATTACCTGAACAAGGAATTGGCTAAAGCGGGCCATACCATAGCCAACGGCTACGGCGACCTGAAGAACGAGACCTTCAGGATCGGTCACATGGGCGAGTGGACGACCTACGACCTGGAGCAGTTGCTATTCCTTATAGATAAGATATGGGGGCTGTAAAATGAAAGTGTTGATAGCGGACAAGATAGCGGACGAGGGCATAGAGCTTTTGGAAGAAAAGGGGTTCGATGTAGCCAAGGCCTGGGACGAGCCCAAGGAAAAACTTCCCGACATGATAAAGGACTACGATGCCATAGTGATCCGGAGCGCTACAAAGGTGCGCAAGGATATGATAGACAAGGCCGAGAACCTGAAGGTCGTCGGAAGGGCCGGGATCGGCCTGGATAATGTCGACAAGGACTACGCCGAGGAAAAGGGCATCGCGGTGAGGAACACACCTGCGGCGACCACCTACTCCGTTGCCGAGCTCACAATGACCCATATCCTGGCGGCCCACCGGGACATAGTGGCCGGGACAGTGGCCACCAAGGAGGGGAAATGGGTGAAAAAGCAGCTCAAGGGCCACGAGGTCTACGGTAAGACCCTGGGGATACTGGGCATAGGTCGGATCGGGTACGCTTTGGCTGACCGGGCCAAGGCCTTCGGAATGAAGGTACTGGGTTACAGGCGCCATCCCAAGGATCATCCCGGGGTTGAGAACGTCGATTTTGACACCCTCCTCGGGGAAAGTGACATAATATCCGTGCACTCGCCGCTGACCCCCGAGACCAAGCATATCCTGGACAAAGAGGCCTTTGAGAAGATGAAGGACGGCGTGATCGTTCTGAACATATCCAGGGGCGGCATCATAGACGAGGACGCCCTGTACGAGGCCATGAAGTCGGGCAAGGTTAAGGCAGCGTGCCTGGACAGCTTCGAGGAGGAGCCTCCGGTCGGCAACAAGCTATTGGAGCTGGACAATCTTTTCGTGACCCCCCACATCGGCGGACAGACCTATGAGGGTCAGACCAGGGCCGGGGTGCAGGTGGCCGAGGCCGTGATCGAAGAGCTTGAGAAATAGGGGGAGATCCGATGGTAGTGGTTAGACCGTTCAAAGGCCTTAGGCCGAGGAAGGATGTCGCTGAGGAGGTCGCGTCCCCGCCCTACGACGTGCTCGACTCGGACGAGGCCCGTGATATAGTGAAGAAGAACCCGAACAGTTTCCTTAGGGTTGTAAAGCCCGAGGTGGACCTTCCCCCGTCCGTCGATTTGTACAGCGAAGATGTATATCGGCAGGGCGCCAATAACCTGAAGGAATTGATACAGAAGGGGATAATGGTTCAGGACGAAAGGCCCGTGTACTACTTCTATCGACAGGTGATGGGCGAACACTCCCAGGTGGGCCTGGTGGCCACCGTTTCGGCCAGGGATTACGAGAACGACAAGATAAAGAAGCACGAGCATACCAGGGAGGTAAAGGAAAAGGACCGGGTAAAACACATAGAGACACAGGAGGCGCAGAGCGGCCCGGTCTTTCTTACGTATCACGACGTCCGAGGACTTAACAGCATACAGGCCCGCATCGGTAAGGAAAAGGCCCCGGAAGTCGATTTCACGTCCGAGGACGGTATCAGACACACTTTATGGCTGGTGGAAGACAGGGAAACAGTGGAGGAGATAAGAGGGCTGTTCCAGAAGGTCCCGCATCTCTACGTTGCGGACGGGCATCACAGGAGCGCCGCCGGCGCCATCGTGGCCCGGAAGAAAAGAAAAGCAAATCCCCATCACACCGGTGACGAAGAGTACAACTATTTCCTGGCGGTTTTATTCCCGAAGAGCCATATGAAGATACTGGCCTATAATAGGGCGGTAAAGGACCTGAACGGGCGGGACAAGGATGAGTTCCTGCAGGAGATTGGTAAAAGCTTTACGATATCCGAGGGCAATGTGTCCAAGAGGCCGGAGAGGGCACATAGCTTTTCCATGTACCTTGACGGCCGTTGGTATGAATTGGAGCCCAAACAGGGAACTTACCCCGAAGAACATCCGGTAAAGAGCATAGACGCCAGCATATTGCAGAAAAACCTTCTCGACCCCGTGTTGGGAATAAAGAACCCGAGGAAGAGCGAGAGGATCAAGTTCGTGGGCGGCATAAGGGGCACCGACGAGCTTGAAAGACTGGTGGACTCCGGGAAATTCGAGGTGGCCTTCTCGCTTTACCCCACCTCCGTAGACCAATTGATCGATGTTGCGGATTCGGGCAAGGTTATGCCTCCCAAATCCACGTGGTTCGAGCCAAAGCTCAGGAGCGGTCTGGTCATACATCTGATATAGCCCCGCCCCATTTAAGACGATTCTCATATGGAAGTCCATTTAAAAGGATAAGCCTCATACCATTCGAACGGGCGTATCTTTAACCTATTTATATGAAAGAAGGGATTTTAACCCTGACAGTAGCGGAGAACGGGAAATAGTGATTCCTAGTTATCCCTTGGCAAATATAATAGAAGCGGTTGAAAATACATGAGATGTCACGGCTGCGGAAGGGAGGTCGGAAAGGGAAGAACGCAGTGCCCTTACTGCGGCGCCTCTTTAGCTCAATACGCCTCGGGTTATAATCAACAGGGACACAATTATTCCCAAGGGCGGCAGGGTCAATACGGGGGCCCGCAGGGTAGCAATTATGCCCAGGGGGAGCATGGGCAATACGGGAGTCAACAGACCGGTGGTTATTCCCAGGTTCAAGGAGGACAATATCAGGGCCAATATGGCCAACAGCAGGGCCGATCAAGTGGGTAGCTGGGGCGCATAAAAACCGGCATCATCACCTCTTTTTTATTTATACATAGAGACTGTAGAAAAGCATCCATCTAACGACATCAATAACAAGGAAATTATTTCTTGATCGACTACATTATTCCTTCATAGGC
>CAZUZU010000239.1:2183-3293 GCA_964624865.1 uncultured archaeon | reverse complement strand
CAACGAGGCGGGGTACGTTTTCGAACCGGATTTCGACGAGGTGGTGGACATGCTGAAGACACTAAGGGCCGAAAAGCCGGTGCCCTGCCCCGCTGTGCAGTTCGCGGGAGGGGAGCCTACCATATATCCTAAATTCATCGAGATCGTGAAGAAGGCGAACGAGCTCGGTTTTGCCCAGGTGCAGGTAGCCACCAACGGCCTTCGGATAGTCCAGGAGGACGATTTTGCCCAGAGGATGCTGGATGCGGGCATGCATACGATCTACCTACAGTTCGACGGTTTCAAGAGGGAGACATATACAAAGGCAAGGGCAAGGCCGCAGTTCCTCGATGAAAAAATGGAAATGATCAAGAGATTGAGGAAGACAAAACCAAAGCCTTTGGCCACGGTGCTGGTCCCTACAGTGCTGAGGGGCGTGAACGACGACGAGGTGGGCAAGATGCTGAACTATGCCCTTGAGAACAACGACGTGATAAGGGCCGTGAATTTTCAGCCGGTGGCCTTCACGGGTCGAATAAACAAGAAGGAAAGATTGGAGCAGAGATACACGATTGGTGACCTGATCAACGGTCTGATTGAACAGACGGATTTCCTGCATTCCTACAAGGACTTCTTTCCTGTTCCGGCAGGTGCGATAATCTCGGAGCTCATATCCCAGGTTGGTAACGAACCGAAAGTGGCATTCACTTCACACCCATTGTGCGGTGCTGCGGCCTATCTGTTCAAGGAGAAGAAGACGGGCAAGGTTGTGTCAATAACAAAGTTCCTTGACGTGGAGGGACTGCTGGAAGAATCCATGGAGCTCATAAAGGAGGGGAAGCTGGAAAAATACGGCAAGATAAGGAGCGCTATTTCTGCCTACGGCCTGTTGAAGCGTCACATAGACAAGGCTGAGATGCCAAAGGGCATGAACCTGCTCAGGGCGTTGAAACAGATCATCACCGACAAGGATAAGAAATCCCTATCAAGATTCCAGTGGAGCGCTATGTTCGTGGGTGCCATGCATTTTCAGGACTTGTACAATTACGACATCGAAAGGGTTAAGAGATGTGTGATCCATTACTCCGTTCCCGGCGGGAAGATAATACCTTTCTGCGCATACAACGGCGG
>CAZUZU010000239.1:0-2173 GCA_964624865.1 uncultured archaeon | reverse complement strand
ATCTGTCCGACTTACAGGAGTAAGGTGGAGGAAGAAAATTCGGTGAGCGTGGAGGAATGGAAGAAGAAACATCCAGATATCGACATAATGGGATATTAGCCTTCTTGGCATGGGCCTGATTATACCGCCACATGTAAAAAATTAAGTCCAAGCGGGGTTGAATGTTACAAATAAACAAAATATATGCTTGGGCTTATAGTAAGACTTATATGCAATGACTGACATAGTCTATATTACTCCCCTTTAAGGGGATAAAAGGGGTAGAGGCAAACGGAGAGTCGTGTTCCCATTCAAAAACCCCTCCATCTGTTACCCATCTCCGTTTCACCGCTACCCCTTTGACTTCTTCTCAAAATTAGTGATTATATTGTTCATTAAAGAATTACTTTATTGTATAGAGAGCAGTTCTTCCATTGGACGGGCATTGCCGTAATATTTGTCTATTATATCGTATGCCGCAGTCGGGGGTATGATCCCTTCCTCAGTGACTATGGCGTCGATATACTCGGGCGGAGTGGCGTCGAATGCGGGATTCCTGATGTTCACCCCTTCGATCTCATTCGGGTCTATGATTTCCCTGACGTCCCTTTCCTCGATCTCCACCAGGTATCCGAAGAGGGTCTCCGGAGAGAATTTGTATGTTTCAGCCGCAACAATCAGGGGGACCCTTGCCTCGTGGGCGCAAAGCGCCACCTGCGAGGTTCCGATCTTGTTGATGACCGCTCCGTTGGCCGTAATGGTGTCGGCGCCGACTATGACCAGGTCCACCTCTTTCATCAGGGCCCTTACCGCCGAGTCGATGATCAATGTAACGTCTATGTCTTTTTCTCTTAAATAACGGGCAGTAATATATCCTTGATGCCTGGGCCTGGATTCGGTGGCAAAGACCTTGACATCTTTACCCCTTTCTTTTCCCCTGGAAAGAATGGATAATGCGTTCGAGGAATTACAGTGGGTAAGTATCACCATTCCTGACCTGAGCCTGTGTGCACCGTAATCTCCGATGACCTCCATTGCGTTCAGTGATGTCTGCACAAAGGTGTTACAATCCATCATCAACGAACCCTTGAGGGTTTCGGCGTTCCCTTCGTGCTGCATCATCCTCGAGATTATGTAACGTAGGGTGTTTGACAGCGACACTGCACTGGGTCTTGTATTGTAAAGCTCTCTGCTCCATTCGAAAACCATTGTCCTGAGCTGGTCCGAGGAATCAAAAGTGGAATTGGAAAGGTTGTTCCTAATTGATATGGCAACAGCCCTTGCGATCCTACCCGCTCCTCTTATATCCATGGATTTTATATTTTCAACCGCAGTGGCAACGTCTATATCGTCCCGGAACTCGTCTATTGCCATATAATCAGACCTTGTTCTCTTCGCCACAGTGGGGACAGTTGACAACTGCCTTGCCAGGGGAGGCGGTGAAATGTTTTCCGCACAGAGAGCAGGTAACACCCTTCTCCTGGTCAGCTGGCCGTTGACCCTTTTGTATCGGCGCGGGTACGCCGGATTTTGGCGGGGCCTTGGAAACTTCCTTCCTTACATCCACGTCGTCGGGAACTATGTTCACCTCGCCGCAGTGAGGGCAGTTCGCCTCGTGCTCTCCGTAATCTACGTCGTACTCATTGCCGCAGAGATTGCATTTTACGGTCACTACCAGCCTCTCGCCCACCCTTCTCTTCTGGCCCGGTTTCGGGGGCTTCTCCCTCTTGACCAGGACGATCGGCTTCTTCTTTTTGGTTTCCAGTTCCTTCAGGGTCTGGTCGACTATGGGCCTCATCATGTCGGTCTGTTTGGCCTGGACCGCGGCCATGGACTGCTGGGCGGCGGCCTGCTGGGCAGCCAGATACTGCTTCCTTCTCTGCTCCCTTTCCCTCTTGATCCTGTCCTGTTTCTCCTGGAACTTTCTCTTCTTCTCCTCCGCCTCTTTCTTGTGGGAGCGTCTGATGTGAATGAACAAGCCTGAAATAATCAAGGCTACGATGATTATTACCAACAATACAATGAATAACGGGTTCATCACGGTATCCATAATCTGGGAAGATATATCGGGCTCTTCCTTCTCTTCCTCCTCTTCCTCGGGCTCTTCCGGCGGGGGCGTGTAGGGCGCCGCTCCAACTTCGATAACCTTCTCGTCCTCCACGTCGAATAACGGAATATTTATAGATATCTTGTG
>CAZUZU010000238.1:0-3377 GCA_964624865.1 uncultured archaeon | reverse complement strand
AATAATTTCCTTGTTATTGATGTCATTAGATGGATGCTTTTCTACAGTCTCTTATTATTAATAAGAGGTAGGGCAATCGGATTTCATGAACTCTCTGAGCAGGGTGGTGGCGTAGGTTCCCGGCCCAAGCCCGAACTTGAGTTTTATATTTTGCTCCCCGGTCTCTATATTCAAATCCCTAACCGGGGCCACGATGCCCCTTCTCCTGCCGTGGGTGGTGAGCCTGGGGATCTCGTTGATGATAAAATCCTTTCGGATCAACGACTCCGCCTCCAGCTCTCGCTCTTCGATATTTCCCATGTCTCCCCGCGATCTAGGCACGTCCAGGCCGGGTACAAGTCCTGTAATGAACGCCCTTCCCCTTTCCACAAGCTTTTCCACCCTGGTCCTATTGAATTCCTTGACAAGGTGGGTGTCGTTTGCATTTGGTCGGCCGTAGCCGTCCAGGCCTATGGCGATATCCCCCACCGTTACCCGGTCCAGCCCGATGCCGGATTCCATTCTCTTGGATAATATCTTGTTGAATAAATATGATTGATAGGCGTGAACGAACATCAACAGCAGGTTGTTGGGAAGCTTTTTCATGGCCTGGATGTAATCCGTATTTTTCGCCAGGCCTTTGATCATCTTTCTTTCGAAATAGAGATGCTTTGGATAGTATTTCATGGCCTGTTCGTAGTCCCTTTCCACCCCAATCCTCTCTCTTGCCTTCCTTACCTCGTCTCCCTCCTGTTCAAAGGGATTTGCCACGTAGGTCATTACCGCCTGCTCGAAATCCCCGTTAATCATATGTTTTCCCACCAAATGGGTAATGGGCCTTCTGATACCGAACCTTTGTATGCCAAAGTAGTTGGGAAAACCCCTTATCTCGTCCAGTTCGGAGATACATTCTTCCGCAGCGCGTTTCAGTTCTTTCCCCTTTAATGCAGCGTCCTTTATATCTATCAAGAACCTGTTTCCCCTGTGGTCCCCCATGTTAAGCTGTCTGGAGGAGTAATACCTATCCTGGACCTCAACGTCCTTTAGTTCCTCTATCCTGTCCACCGCCTCCTGACCAAGGGTGCCCTTCACGCATATGGACTGGGTGGTGATCGCCCTTTTGTCTTTGGTGCCTGCAAAAGAGAGCCTGTGTCTCGATATGCCGGCTTTGCTGGAGATCGCATCCAGAAGTCTGTTCGTCTCCCAGTTCCTGGCCGTGATAACAATAAGGGTATGGACATTGTCCCTTTTGCTAGATTTCTTTAACCTCCCCAGGTTAAGGGGGATCTCCTCCACCACGAAATCCTCGGGTTCCTTTCGCAAGGTGCCTCCGACACCTTGGTTGGATGTATAGAAATATTTTATGCCGATGTTCCTTTCGAATGCTGGTGCCTTTAGCATATTGGGACTGTCCCGGGAATAAAACGTGCTTTTAACCCTTTTCGAAATCCTTTAACTGCCTCTTGAACTGCTTTTCCAGGTCGCCGTATTCGCTTGCTAACTGTTTGGCTGCCCTTTTGAGCGCGTTCTGGGGCTTTCCGTCAAGGACCTTTACATAGAATTTCGGATAATCCAGCATGGGATGGACAATGGTATAATTGGCGTGCAGTACCCTTTCGTCCTCTAACAGTTTTCTTCGAAGACCGGGTAGGATGGTTTCCTCCTCTCCCTCGATCTCGATCTCGATCTCGTCCTTGGTCTTGTTCAGTACCTTTATCTTCATGTCCAATCACGACCTAGGGGATTACACTCCGCGGTATATAAACTTTGCTAAATACTCTTACCTGCCTGGAAAAGAAGAGCCGGGACTAGATGATCAGAGGCCCTGGTTATGGGAAAGCGGATAGTTGGGCGCCTCGCTGATGATCTTGATGTCGTGGGGATGGCTCTCCCTGCTGGAGGACAGGCTGACCCTCATGAACCTGGCCCGCTTCTTCATCTCTTCCACGTTCTTTGCCCCTATGTAGCCCATGCTTGCCTTTATACCCCCTACCAGCTGGCCCACCAGCTCGTTCACCTTGCCCTTGTAGGGAACGGCTCCCTCCACGCCCTCGGGCACCATCTTGGTGGCGCCGATGCTTTCTCTTGAATAACGGTCCGAGAGCCCTCTTTCCATTACAGGCATTGAACCCATTCCGCGGTAATACTTGTATTTCCTTCCCCCCAGTATCAGTTCCCTGCCCGGGCTTTCCTTGGTCCCGGCCAACAGGCCGCCTATCATTACGGCGTCAGCCCCCGCGGCAATGGCCTTGGCAATGTCCCCGCTGAACCTTATCCCCCCGTCCGCTATCACCGGTATGTCATGCTGGCTGGCCACATCCGCCACCATGGATATGGCGGTTAGCTGCGGGATCCCTATGCCGGCCACGATCCTGGTGGTGCATATGGAACCCGGGCCAAGCCCGACCCTAAGCCCGTCCACGTCAAGTGCTATAAGGTCCTCCGCCGCCTCCTTGGTGGCAATGTTTCCAGCTATCACCGGGATATCCACCTCTTTCTTGATCTTGCCTAGGTACTTCATTACTTTGGTGTTGTGGGCGTGGGCGGTGTCAACCACCAGGAGGTCGGCCTCCGCCTTTTCAAGGGCCTTAGCCCTTGCCAGGTCGAAGGGACCCAGGGCCGCACCGACCAGTAGTCTCCCCTCTTTGTCCCTGGAAGCGCCGGGGAACCTCTCTCTCTTAAGAATGTCCTTGGCTGTTATCAGGCCCACTAATTTCCCTTTCTTATCTATGACCAAGAGCTTTTCTATCCGATGCCTGTGCATTACGTGAATGGCCTCTTTCATGTCTATGTCTTCCCGGGCGGTGACCAGGTCCTTGGACATAAGGTCCTTGGCCTTTGTCTTCTTCCCCTTTTCCCTGAAAAATCTAATATCTCTGACGGTTAGGATGCCTACCAGCTTACCGTCTTTATTGACCACGGGAAGGCCCGTGATGTCGTTCTCACGCATGAGTTCGAAGGCGTTCTTGATGCTCATGTCCGGTTTGATGGTCATAACGTTTTTTATGACGATACTCTCCTCCCGCTTGACCTTGGCCACGATCTCCTCTTCCCTCTTTATCGATTGGTTTCTGTGGATTATTCCAAGGCCTCCCATCCGGGCTATGGCTATGGCCATACCTTCCTCGGTCACTGTGTCCATTGGTGAAGAGACTATCGGGATGTTTACCTCGGTCCCTCTGGTTACCTTGGTGGAAACGTCAACGTTCGTGGGTTCCACGCTTGTTTTCTGAGGTACCAGGAGAAGGTCGTCAAAAGTCACGCCCTCTGAAGCCGATTCTATTCTCTTTGTATACATATCTGGGGATAAGTCAAAGGATACTAAAAAAAGTGTCGCTCTGTACGTAACTGCTCAGTGTTCTGAAGCTTATTTCATATAGCTTTATTTTCATAGAGGT
>CAZUZU010000237.1:0-3464 GCA_964624865.1 uncultured archaeon | reverse complement strand
CTTAATTAGGGTCTAATTATGGGACTTAAACCCTTGGCGAAAATCGGTGTTAAAAAAATATTTGAAACACTAACAATCAATCCATATGGATATCCCTACAAGAAAATCAAAGGGGAGCAAAACTTATATCGTATACGCGTCGGCGGTTATAGGATTTTATATGAGATACACCACGGCATACTTCAGATCTGGATCGTAAGAATAGATAAACGCGGTCGAGTTTATAAGTGATTGTATCTATTCATCGTTTAATTAAGTTGATTTGGCTCTTGATAGTATCTTTTTTTAGGTTCTGTGATTAACATATACATGCCTGGCATTGCAATTCAGGCTATATATTACCTTAAGTATCCTCAATAATTCTTCAACAACTTGTCAGTGCCTATCCCCCGGCAATTATGTAGATGACCCGGACCTCGTCGCCGTCCCTTATCTTCCTCTTCTTCCAATCGACCCTCTGGACGTGGGAGCCGTTGATCCTTACCACCGCCATGGGCATCTTCGGGTCCATTTCCCCGAGCAGCTCGCGGACCGTGTAGCCCTCAACCTCCGGCCTCTCCTCGTCGTTCACCGTTATCATTCATTCCAACCCCGCATCGCCGAGTAGGAGGGCAAGGGCCTGGTAGGCCTGGAGCGCTGCCACCGCTGTCACCCTGGGGGCGAGCAGCGCCACCCCGGGTTCCGCCGGGGTCCGCCCGTCCCCCACCAGGTACAAACGCCCGTATCTCCTGGTCTCGATGCCCTCGTTGCCGCCTATACCGGCTATGCCGGAGGCCCCTACAATGAAGGCGTGCTCCATGTTGGCCATCACGTCCTCTATCAGGGCGGTCTTCGACCCGGGGTCGTCGAAGGCCTCCACCACCACTTCACAGCCCTCGAATATCTCGGCCGCCTCGCCCTTTTCATAATATCGTTCCACCATGGTGACCTTGGTGCCAGGTGCAGCGGCAAGTATGTTATTCCTCAGGCATCGGACCTTCCCCCACCCAATCTGGTCCGCGGTATAGGCCTGGCGGTTCAGATTGCTCTCCTCCACCTTGTCGTGGTCCATGATGATGAGGTGCCCGACCCCGGCCCTTGCAAGGGCCATGGCGCAGTTGGAGCCCAGGCCGCCGCATCCCGCTATCCCCACCACCGCCTCCTTCAGCTTTTTCCTATCCTTTTCACTCAGCTTGGTTATCATCGAAAAAAGGTATGTTCTCAATGTTATTAACTTTGTTACCTTCTTCTCTGGTCGGAGCTAGATAGGGATTCGAATTACTGTAGGCCAACGTTTATATCCTCGCCTCAACAGTGCTATCTATTTTTCATCAATAACATCTGTATCTTCGATATCTTCCTCAATATCCTCTGGCATCTCGTCTAGGATATCCTCTTCCATATCGTCAATATCCTCTATATCCTCGCCGATTTCCTCTGGCATTTCTTCCAGATCTTCTTCCCCGGCCGAATCTTCGATATCAGAGATCTTTTCTTCCTCTATTGGTTCGAATTCAGAGATTTCTTCCTCCTCCACCGGTTCGAATTCGGATATTTCTCCAACTTCTGGTCCCTCTTTCTCGGCAGCTTTTTCCTTTCGTTTTTTAGCCATCAACCAAGATATTACGAAGATCACGACCAATATAATGACTAGTAGTAGTATCCAGTAGAACATGTTTGTGGTGTATATCGCCGGTGGATAATCTTCGAACTCCAGTTCCAGGGTGGTAGATTCTGCCAGGTCTTCTGTTATGCTCTCGTCCAGGTCCACCCTAGACATTTGGTAAGTTGACTTATAACTTGCGTTAATTATATATGTATTGGCTGGCAATCTGAACACGGTTTTCCCGTTCTTGTCGGTATAGTTGGAGACGGTAACCTCATCACCGGCCGAATTAATGGCAATGTACACGTCCTTCAGTTTATCTCCCTCCTTATCCTTGACCAATATCGTCAAATAATATACCCTGCAGTCCATGTTGAGGGTGTGGGAGGAGGTTATGCCGTATTCCGTATGGGAATAAACCATTGTATCACGCCATCTTGTCTTTAAGTCGTAGTTTCCTCGGGGAAGACGAGCTTGCAGATTCCCCTCTTCGTCAGTGATATCAGCTAGATATACCTCGCCGCTCTCGGTCCTGGTTATCGTCACTTCTGCATTTGAAACCGCCGCGTCCATATCGTCAACCGCATTGATCTGCAGGTAGTAAACCCAGGCCTCAATGGTCAACTCCGCGTCACCGATCAACTCGTAATCCGATGTCCTGTTCACCACCACACCCTGCCATACTACGTTCAAATCATAAATACCGGTGGGAAGTCTGTAGCTTGCGCTTCCGTTGGAGTCCGAGATACATTTTCCGTATATGATGTCTGACACCGCTCTTGAAATGGATATAACGCCGTCAACAACGTTAACATCTCTGTCGTCTGTTAACTTTAGGGAGAGATAGTATACCCGGCAGTCGCATGTAACCTGAAGATTTGCCGAATCACCTTCCACCTCATAACCCTCGTCCCTGTAGACAAGGGTGTCCAACCAGTATACCTCTATGAGATGGGTTCCCACAGGCAGTCTTAACTCCCCTTTACCTTCGTGGTTGGTTGAAGTGGTTCCGAGCAAGTGTCCCGTTGCAGTACTTTCAACAAATATTTTTGCCTCACTTAACGGTTTCCCCCGGGAATCCACTGTATTGAACTCAGTGTAAAATATCTTACATGTTACGTTCAATAATGTGTTGTCCCGGATTTCGAAAAACGCGGTTTGGTGGACTTCAAGGTCCTGCCACAATATGGTTATATCATATATCCCTCTTGGCAATCTCATTTCCACTTCTCCCTCGCCGTCGCTACTACCAGATCCAAACAGTTGTCCCGTGTCGTTAATGTTTAACCTGACCTCGGCGCCTTCAACCGGCTGCTCGGCCATGTCCGTCAAATCCAGGGTCAGATAATATACTTGGCAAGTAAGGGTAATATCATCGCTTTTAGTTAAGTTATAAGGTTGGTCGTCCAGCACCGGGATATCCTGCCAGGATACATCTATCAGGTAATTTTCCGCGGGTAATCTGATCTCCGTCCTTCCTTGTATATCTCCCCCCTTGGATGATATCAGGTCCCCGTTTTCTAGATATAAACTGAAATATGCAAAGGGTAAAACCTCGTATCCCTTTGAATCCATGGCCTGTAGTTCCAAGTAATAGATGCTGCAGAAAATCTCCAAACTTACGTTTTGTATCAGTTCGTATCCAAATGTCCGGTTGACCACTACGTTCTTCCAGGTTACCGTTATGTCCATCACGGTGCCCGGCAGCCTGAAGGTGATATTCCCTTCTTCGTTTGTGGTACCTGAATCGAATGTATTTGAAGTCGACCCCCGTTTCACCGTTACAGCGGCGTCCGATACCATTATCCCCTTAGCGTCAAGAAGGGTTAATGTTGCGTAGTATACCGAGCAGGTTGCCTGTAGGTATTCGTCATATTCG
>CAZUZU010000236.1:0-3468 GCA_964624865.1 uncultured archaeon | reverse complement strand
GCTCCGCCTTGACCTCTACCCAGTCCAGTTTTAACCTGTCCCTGTTACTGGAATAGGACACGTAGTAATCGGCAATGAATCCGAACTTGAGTTTTAGACCGTTCTTCAGATCATAGGAGGAAATATCAACCTTCTGTATATTGTAGTCGTGGTCTGTGTTGGTGGTCCATATCCTCTCGTGCCAGCCTCCCGAATCCCGGACGGAGAGGTAGAACAGGTCTTCTCCCGATTCTATATCTCCTACCCAGTACTCAAAGGAGACCTCACCTGCCCCGGTGGATGTAATGGTTTCGGAGGTGATCTCCATGGTCTCCATATCCCCGCTGTCGTCGTCCGGCGACATGATGACCAGTTTTCTACCACCTTCCTCCCAGGTGTAGATGTCGCCGCCTCCCTGGATATTGAGGTCCCAGTGCGGGTTTTCGAAGTCACCGTCGTCCCAACCGTCGAAGAATACCCGGGTGGCCCTTGAAGTAATATCCCTTTTATCCGGTGGTTCCGTCTCGCCGCATCCATCGTCCCTGCTTGCAACTTGGAAGCTCTGTATGGGCAGGGATAGCAACACACAACTGATGAGGGAACAGGCAATGATTTTGATGCACAGGGTCCTAGGGAGGGGTATCATCGTTCTCAATTATATAATATATTACATATAAATATTATGTGCTGTGTTTATAAGGTGCCTGCTTTTTTATATTATCCGGATGCCAGATTATGACAATAATTATATATGTTCGCGAATATATGATGAATCCCCGCACCGGAGAGCCTACAAATGTACCTGAGAAATGCCCGCTGTTATGCGCCCTTGTTGTTCTCTATGCTCGTTATGTTGATATTTCTACTGCCGTCCGGTCTCCGTGTAGTTACCCCGTCTCCGTCCTTTTCCACATCGATTCCGGTCCCTCGGCCCGATCTTTTAAACCCTGGGGGAGAAACGGATATGGGCCAAGCCAAAGAAACGTTGGTAAGAAGGGTGGAGTTCTCTTCTCCCGACCTGATAGAGAGGAACGGGCTCATAGAGGTCGAGGTGCTATCTTCTCACACGGAGTCCCCAGAGGCTTCTCCGGCCAAGAGAGGACCAGTCCATAACGATGTGGAAGACTTGCCACCGCCCGTCAACGGACCTGTCGGGGCACCCGCCCTTCCCCAGCACATCGAA
This sequence comes from uncultured archaeon, assembly GCA_964624865.1. Classification (GTDB taxonomy): domain Archaea; phylum Thermoplasmatota; class Penumbrarchaeia; order CAZUZU01; family CAZUZU01; genus CAZUZU01. The sequence goes on along the minus strand of CAZUZU010000236.1, from coordinate 2,306 downwards.
TCTTTTACCCTTCCCCTGGAATCCACGGACCTTGATGTGAAGGTGGACCGGGGAGAGAAAAACCAAATGATATATCATGGCAATATCAAACCACTAGGGATCAAGGCGAATCCCTGGAATCCCAACCCTTCCCCCTCTATATCTTATTCCGAATATCCATATCCCGCGGATTGGTACGAGGTGGTCCAAGGCGCCGGCCTTAACAAAGAGGCCCTCAGGTCAGGAAGGGTAGTTGTCAGGATTTATCCCGTCAGATTGACGGGGCCGGGAAGACTGGAACACATTGACAGTGCCACCATTAAAGTAACTTACAATTCACCTGACCTGCCAGGTCCATCAAGAGTCAGGGCCACCTACGATATGTTGATCATATCACCCGGGAGCTTTGAGAGCCAATTTAACTCCTACGGTGGATGGCGCGACGGCCTGGGCGTGTCCTGCAAGGTGGTTACCTTGGCTGAAATCACAGGTGGAACCTACACACCCGCCCAGGGCAGGGACGATCAGGAGAAGATCAAGTATTTCCTGAAGTGGGCGGTGGAGAACTGGGATATTACCCACGTTCTGCTGGGCGGTGACGTGGATTACGTGCCTGTAAGGTATGCCGATATTCCGGACGGCTATGACGACGACGGCTCGCAGGGTTCGGACGGCCGCCTGGTACCCACCGATCTTTACTATGCGGACATATACCGCTCCAACGGAGCCTTCTGCTCCTGGGACTCGTCAGGGAACGACGTTTTCGGAGAGGCGGGTACCGACACCCTCGACCTTTATCCGGACGTCTATATCGGCCGCATACCAGCATCATCCACCAATGAGCTCTCCGCCATCCTGAACAAGCTGACCTCTTATTACGACAATATTGACCAGAGTGGTTGGTTCAACGACCTGGTGCTGGCCGGCACGGACACGTTCGATTCTTCCCAGGGAGACACCAGCGGGGTGGCCGAGGGGGAGTACATGTGTGACTTCTATGTTAAGTCCGCCACCAAACTAAAGGTATACACTCTTACTTATATAGACTTTATGATGATAACATAGGGGAGGAGGAGAAGGGCGGGCGGGATGGATTAAAAACCTGATATACCATAATCTAAGTCGGGGCTGTTTCGAAAGTGTTATTAGAGTCGAAGACAGTCATCTATTCGCGGTCACAGTGCCGCAGTATAGCATATGTCCTTAGGTTAGGTGTGCAGGCCTTATTCACTTACACGTGGTCATAACGCCACAGTCAAACTTACAAGGTCAGGCATACCTAACCTTTGACTCTATATTCATCATGGTTTTTCAACATATGATATATTACTTGTAGGAGTTTCCTTGTTGCAGCGATCTTAGCAACATTGTTAGGTTTCTTCTTTTTCAGCCTTCTATAGAATGAAGAGATTTTACTTTCCGGACAATATCGGAAATGGATCTGAACACATTGAATCAAGACCCACTTTAAATATTTGTTACATTCCTTACTCAACCTACCATAATATGTATGTTCGCCTGATTGGTGAACTGTTGGTACCAAACCCGCATAGGAGAATAACTTGTCTTCGGAGGGAAACCTCTCTATATCACCAATCTCCTCAAAAATCAATGTTCCCGAGTATAGTCCCACTCCAGGGATGGTTTGTAATAATCTCACCTCTTCATATTTCCATCCCTTCGTAGTTAATTTCCCCTCCATTTTTTTCCTCTCTTTATCGATGGCCTCATAGATGGACAAACAAGAATCGATGATGGGATTTGATAATTCACGAAGAAAACGGAGTCCTTCCACTTTGAACAAAGGTTTACCCGAATAATCGATGTTCTGCCTTCGCAATTCTGCTTTGATTTGATTCTTTACGTTCCCTCTTTGTTTGCCCAGATTTACTCTTCTTCTAACCAGTCTTCTTAACTCCCTGATCTCTTTACAAGGAACATATGAAGTAGGCAATAGATCCGCACGCAAAAGATCAGCTAGAGCATTTGCATCCACTTTATCGGTCTTAACTTTCTCTTCCGCTATCAACCTTGTTTTGTATGGATTGGATAGATGTACTTTACTTGCCAGTTCCTCTAGTGTTTCATAGAAGAATTCGTAATTGCCTGTGGCTTCCATGGCTACTTCGAACTCTTCTACTATATCTTCAAAGAATCCCTGGATCTCTTCTTTGTCCGTTTTTACTTTATCTTCCTTTACAACTTTGCCTTTTTCTGTCTTCACCACTACATAACTAAAGTTCTTATGGATATCCATTCCGACGTATAGCATTTTTTGTTTCACCTCTATACCTGTATACAGAGGCGGACTTAAACATGCTATTCAC
>CAZUZU010000235.1:0-3484 GCA_964624865.1 uncultured archaeon | reverse complement strand
GATATCCTCTCGGCCATGGCCCTTACCCCCGGATGGACCTCGTCGGTCACGTCGATGGCCACTCCCCCCTGGCTAAGATTTGCAGTGGATTTCAGCTCCAACTTCTCCCCGTCCTCAAGCACTGAATCCGGGTTAAGCCCCTTTTGATCCAGGAGCCTTCCGGTCATGGCGTCTATCTCTATCCTAGTGAGCAATTTTTCATGTCCGACGCCCCTTCGCGGATCCTTGTTTATCCGGTCAATGAGCTCCTTTATCGTTGAGCTCCCGTCGCCCACTACGGGGGTGGGCTCTCGCCGTGCCGCGGCGATGAACTTGTTGTTTATTACCAAGATCCTGTGGTCGTGGCCATCTATGAAACGCTCGACCACAACCGTTTTGTGCACCTTCTTTGCACTTGCGTACGCTGTCCTCAGGCTCTTCGGATCGGTGATGTTCACCGTTATTCCTCGTCCGTGGTTTCCCACCAGGGGTTTCAGTACAACCGGATAACCGATCTCTTCCGCCACCTCTATCGCGCTCTTGACCGTCCGGACGGCTTCACCCTCGGGTACCGGTATTCCCTCGTTCTTTAGTATCTCTTTCGAATAATACTTGTCATCGGCGATCTCCACGCCTATCGCCGAGGTGTTATCGCACATAGTGGCCTGAATGCGCCTTTGGTGAACCCCGTGACCCAGCTGCACGTAGCTTTCGGAATTCAATCGCATCACGGGTATCTCTCTTTTCTTCGCCTCGTTGATTATTGACTGCGTCGAGGGTCCGAAAAGGTGTTTTTCCCGTATCTTTTTCAATTCGAGGATCTTGTCCTGAACATCACAATCCTTTCCCTTGAACATGGATTCGACTATTTCAACGGCCATCTCCCCGGCCCTGAGCCCGACCGCTTCCTCCCGATATCTGTAGACCACCTTGTAGATGCCCTCTCTATCGGTGTCTATGGTCTTACCGAAGCCTACCTCCAGCTTTGCCAGACATTGCAGTTCTATGGCCACGTGTTCGACTATGTGCCCCGCCCAGGTCCCTTCCTCCACTCGTTCAATGAACCCGCCTTCATAACCCCTGGAACACCTGTGTTCCATCAATGTCGGGATGTGATCGACGAGCCTTTTGGCAATACCCGGGACTTTGTCGGATGGGTTAAATTCAAGCTCTCCTATGTCAAGCGGCATATAAATGACTGGATACCGGCTATATAGGTTTGGCCCTCTAAGCGCACGGAGCTCTAGGATCCTCATTGACATTCCCTCCCACGTCCAAAGGTGTTATGTATTTTCGTTTCAAGAGATCGTAGCCGTGTCCCTTCACCAGGGTGTGAACGCATACGTTCTCCACGGCTATCGCTTCCCCGAGCTCAATATTATAGATGTTCGAGTATCTTATATGTTGCCCGTCGAAGACCACTATCAAGCCGTTTCCGATGGCCTCCAGCAGGTAACCGTGGCGGACGATGATCCCCGTGTCCTCTCCGAGACCGAGACCGATTACCCCCGGGTTCGTTGTCACTGTTTCCATTAACCTGCTGAATCTTCCCCTCTTTATGAAGTGACTGTCGATCACAACGTCCGTTATCAGGCCGATACCGGATGTAAGCTGCACCTTGCCCTTGCATAGGGCCTCGCTGCTCTCACCCTCGAATATCATTGTTTCTGTCATTGCACTGGCCCCGGCGCTTGTCCCGGCAATGATGCATTCTTCATTAAAGTACCGGGATTTGATACGCTCCAGCACCGGTGTCCCCCCCAGGATACTGGTTATTCTCAGCTGGTCCCCGCCTGTGAAGTATATGATATCCGCGTTCTTCAATCGTTCCACATATTCCGGATTGTCCGCCTCCTCCCTTTGCCTTATGTCCATGACCTTTACGTTCTTCACATGTATCTTTTCGAACGCTGCAAGGTAGGCCGCTCCTGTTTCCTCCGGCATGTTGCTGGCCGTTGGTATCAGCTCGATTCGCGGGTCCTTCTTTTTCGTCAGGAGCACAGTTTGCCTAAGGATGTCCAGGTCCTTTTCCTTGTCCTCGTTCCCGCCGATCGCGACAAGAATGCTCCGGACCGGGTCGTGGTTCGGATGTGATCTATCATTATCGGACATGCATCCAGATATCGACAATGTAGTATATAAAACCCGTATGTAAATCGGGAGAGGGATAAAATACACCCACATCCCAATTCCTTAAGGAGTCGTGTTCACCCGGTTTATACACAACACCCGGGCAAGAAGCATAACCTGCCTTTATTCATGCGAATACAATTACTACCAATTTACGATTTATTAACTACATCCGCTGGCGTTATCCTGCCCAGCTCCGTGCCATCGAAATCCGAATCGAAGCTCACTATCTTCAATCCGTATTTCTCTGCGGCCGCGTATTGATACGCGTCGTCGAAGTCCAGCTTATATTTTCTTCTGGCTTCTATCAAAATATCAAAATCCTCTATCCTTAAACGCAGTATGCTTACTCCGGACTGCCTTACATCGCTTAGAAATTTTTTTGGCAGATCCGTTTTATCCAGGCCGGTAAGGATTATTCCGATAGAATACAGTGAGAACTCGGATAACTTTAGATGCGTCCCGTTCGTGCCTTTCAGGAATTCCGAAGATTCTTCTGATCTTTCCTGTCCAGTTAAGTCTCCATCCACACGTTAGTATCGACGAGATACATCAATCGCCCCACCATTCCAACGCTTTCTTCTGCAGTTCCAAAGAGGTGTATTTATGCCTGTATTCACGCAGTCCCCCGGCCCAGTCAAGTTTCAACCTATTATTTCCGTCGTGGCCGTTCTTCTCCATGAGAAAACGAATGAAGTCCACGGCCTCCTGCCTCGGTGCAGGCGGGAGCTCCCCCAACATCTTATCAACGTGATGCCATATGATATAACATGATCTCAGAAATAGTTATAGTTCCCTATTTAAAACAGACCAATACACACCCGGCCTGCGCCCACTCGGGTAAAGCCGGAACAGGTGGGGCACATTAACTAACGGATTTACGAGTCGGATCAATCGACGAGAACGACTGCTTCCGGTTCTCTTATATATTAAAGGCCCGCAAAACCACGCCGGGCTACTGAAAGTTCTTGAGCAGCGAGACCTTGGCGTCGGTGGTGACGTGCATCTTCAGGCAGAACAGGCCGGCCTCGTCGCCCTGCTTGGGCAGGTGTGTGATGTGCATCTGGCAGCCCTCCAGCTCCCCGAGCTTGGCCATGGCCTTCCTCGCGTCCGGGTTTCCCATGGAGCAAACCGAGAGGGCGATCATGGTCTCGTTCACGTTCAGGCAGCAGGCCTTCTTGTCCATGAGACCCTTCTTCATCTCGGATATGTTTACCACCACGTCCTCGCTTATCAAATGCCTCTCGTCGGGGATCCCGGCCAGCTCTTTCACCGCGTTCAGTATTGCGGCGGACTCGGCGTGCAGCAGGGGCGAGTTCTTGCCCGTGATTATCCCCCTCTCCTCGAGCTCGACGGCAGCGCCGCACCGCACCCC
>CAZUZU010000234.1:0-3590 GCA_964624865.1 uncultured archaeon | reverse complement strand
GAGCCAGACGCGTTCCCCGTCCCCGCCGTAGACCCCTTCCACGCCAAGAGCGCCGGCCGAGCTCTTTCCCTCGACCTTGATCACCGAATCCACGATGTCCGCTGCCGCGCAGGTGGCCCTGAGGTACTTGCCTCCTATGTCGTCGTTGCTCTTTATGGTTATCTGGGAGTTCTGTATGTTCAGCGTGGAGGTGTCGTTAACGAATATGTACTCCTCCACTGTGATTGTAGCGTCCTGTATTGTCAGCTCGGAACCGTTGATGGCCGTGATGGTCTGGTACAGGGTGGAATCGGAGGAATCTATGGTCTCAACATCGCTGTCCAGGAACAGATCGGCCCTGGAGGATGTCGGACCCAAACCCGGGCCCGGTTCCACGCTTTTGACATTCTTGAGAACCGCCGGGCCAAACCCGCCCCAAGGTATGATAGAGAACACGAGAAGCAAGACGATTCCAATCACTAGGCACATGGTTCTTTGTTTGAGATATTGCCTCATGATTATACACCCGTTTGAATCTTATCTATTATACTGGGTTAATTTACCAGAGGTATAAATAGATTATCCTAGAAATATAAAACTTTGTATAAAATATGAATACAATAAAAAATAAAAAACTCAGAACCGGGACTGATAGCCCACCGGTTCCGGTCTCTCCTCCGCCTCTTCCTCGACCTCCCCTTCCGTTCCTTCCGTTTCTTCCTCACCCTCCTTTACAGCCATGGAGACCCCGGGTGCGCCTTCGGGAGTGATCTCGGGCTGATGTATGGGGGACCAGAAGGTCTCGCCGCAGTGCAGACAGCGGGTGGATTCCGGCTCAACGACCTTGCCGCACTTGGGGCATATGTAAGGGTTGCTTACCAGGACCTCGCCGCAGTTCGGACACTCCAGCATCTCAAGGGATACGCTGTCGCCGCAGTTCGGACACTCGTAGATGCCCTCCTCGAACGCCGCGCCGCAAACCGGACACTCGTAGGTATCCACAGGCACCTTCGCGCCACACGAGGGGCAGGTGGCCTCCCTGTCCATGTAACCGCCGTACGGGTAAACCTCTTCGGCATACTCGTACTCGTCACCATGCTCCTTGCGCCTCCACATATAGATCGCCACGAGTACAATAATCACTAAAACAATTACAATACCGGCTATTATCATCATGTCCGCCATAATCGCTCACCTTTAGTAGTATTCAATATGACAGTAATCCTATTACTATTAATAAATATTTCGGATGGGCATAATACCCTATGGCAGTGGCTATGGGCCGGATTCCGCGGCACTTTTTCTATCTTCTTACGTATTTACATGGTTTTCAAAGGGTGGAATACGAGGCGATAGGGTGGAGATAAGTAAGGTGGACCGATATTGTGGTGGTTGTGCGGCGGGGTGGTGGATATAGATTTATGTGGTTTATGTGGTTGTGCGGCGAGGAGGTGGATCCGAACTCGCGCCCGACCTGGGAACTTACCCCAACATGACCACTAGTAATTGCTCAATGACTATGAATGTCAACGGTAGAATTATTATACCCAAGAGCCAGCCTATGATCTCGAGATCGAATGGCCACACCGGCATTTTCTCCGCTCGCTCGTAGAGTATGTTTATCTGTTCGATCTCCCTGAATCTCTCGTCGTTTATAGCTTCCCTTTTAGTATTCAGATCATCGACCATTTTATTGTATACCTCGTTGTGTTCCCTTGACAGCTTGCTCTGTATATCTTCCTTTGCCTCTGACATTATCTTGTGCGGAGCTCTGAGAGGATAAATAAATAAAACGATGGTCAGAATGATGAGTGCCATAAGAATTGGAAGGATCAGTCCCCACGACAGAGAAATGGCAGAGTTCGCGTCCCGATTGGTGAGGATCAGGGACGGAAAGATCGAGAAGGGCGAATGATTTAGGATACTTTAGGTGGAAATTCAGGGTTATATTTTAGCTATTCTCCGGGTTAGACGTAATCCAGCAGCCTCTCGTGCAGCTTGACCATGGCCAGGGTGTCCTGCCTGCAGTACTCGAGCAGATGCTTTTTTGTTTCCTCCGCCTCCTCCCCCTTGATCTTGCCCCGGGCCAAGTCTGCGAATATGGCCATGGCCTCGTCCCCGTTGCTTATCGACATGCCGTCGTAGGACATCTCGGGGACAAGGGCTGGAAGGGTTCTCTTTATTGAGGTGCTTCCATGGAAACCGGGGTGACAGAAGTTGTTGCGGATGATCTTTTCCAGGTCAACCAGCCTCTCCACCAAGGATAATAATTGTTCTTCAAGGTCGGGGAATTTCTCGGCCAGCTTTTTTATCACCGTCTTCTCGAAGCCGGAGTAGGCTATGATACTGCCCCTTTCCCCCAGGTCCCTGATCAGGCAAAGGGCAAGGGCCCTCCTGTCGTCCTTCTCGGGGTCGGCAAGGAATTCGTGATTTTGGGTTACATTCCCTGGCTCGTCGCACCGGTGTATAGAATACTGTGTCACTATGTTGGTGTAAGGGGCAAGGTCCGGGTAAAGCGGGATGGCCGTCTGGGTGGTCTCGAAGTCCAGGTAGTATGCCGGCCACCGGATGCGTTCCAGGGCGGGGGCCAAGCCCGGGCCCACGTAAGTTCGGCCGGAGCCCGCGCAATCCCTCACCCGGGCCTGTTTATCCGTAAGGTCGAAATCATTGGGTATGCCCCGGATGCCGGTGATGCCCGCGGCGCACAGTGCGTTGAACTTCTTCCGCCCCAGCCGGGGTATCTCGAAGATATGGTGTTCGATGTCCCGCCCCGTGCATTGATCGAAGAGGGGACATTTCCCGCACTCGTATTTCAGGGCGGCGGGAGGCGGCTCCGGCGCCCCGGTGGTTCTTTCCACCTCTTGGTATGTATCCTTGAAGTCTTCCATCCTTTCCATCACGTCGGAGGTGTGATCTATCTCTTGGAACAGGGCGGCGGGGTCCATGCCCAGACGGAAGTCCTTGGACACGAGCATGAGGGAGGCCTTGGTAATATGATGACCGCACAGGATGAAGACAAGGGCGGTGTAAGCCATGTCGTCCACGTAGTCCTGCTTGTCGTTCACACCGGACTTGACCTCGATCAGATGCCAGCCACCCCCGTCTCTTATCAGGATGTCAACCCTGGCGGCGAGGCGTCGGGCAAGGAATGCGGACTCGAAGAGCACCGGGGGGCCGGGGTCCTTCATTAAACGCTCGGTCACATCAAGGGCGGGGCCCATCTCCCTTCCCTCCACCAATGTGCCCACGGGATACAGCTGCCTTGCCCTCCTCCCTATCTCCAGGCCCTGCTCCATCCGGAACCTTTCACCGATGGTGGGCGGGCCACGGACCTCATCGGGCCTCTGCCTCATCAACCAGCCCAGTAGAGGGCACTCCAACGCGCTCAGGAAAATCTCCTTGGTAACGTTACGCATATCATTTACGGGAAATGGGAGGCGTCGAAATAAAACTTACTGAGACCGGGCTTGGACCTGTTGAGTTGGACGGATTAAGAGTGATTTGGATTTATATAGTTGGGTTGGGAGTGGGGAGTGGTTTGGGTTTATTGAGGTGGGTGGGGAGTGGTTTGGGTTTATTGAGGTGGGTGGGGAGTGGTTTGGGTTTATTGA
>CAZUZU010000233.1:0-3614 GCA_964624865.1 uncultured archaeon | reverse complement strand
ATTAGCGATAGGGGCCGTTGGAAATTGTTTGATTAATGTCCCAGATGTGATCATTCCTTGATCATGCAGCCCTTCTTCTATATCTCCCTATGAAGACCGCGGACAGTAACGCAATCACTACCACAAAGGTGAGGTCCTCATAACCGCTGTCCTTTTTCTTGTCGGTCTCTTCCTTCTTAACCTCTACGTTTATCCGGGACTGCGCCTGGCCGCCTTTTCCGTCCTTCACCGTAAGGGTGATAGTGTGGCTTCCTGCACTGAGAGAGCTTGTGATAGACGCTTCCTCTCCTATCTTGCCGTCCTTATCCGAGACCCAGGTATAGTTCAAACTATCCCCGTCCTCGTCGGTGGCGGCAACCTTGAAGGCAATATCTTCACCGCTCTCGTATTCGGACCCATTCGAAGGAGACTGGGAAACAATCGAAGGTTTGCGATTGACATCCGATATCACAAGGGTCCATTCGACATATATGGAATCCGTACCGTCGGTGACTGTGAGGTTGACATTATAGGTACCGGCCGCCATTGAACCCGTACACTGTGTCGCGATAACAACGGAAGAGCCTTCTAACTCATCATTCACTTCCCCGTCTATCATCCAGGTATAATCCAGGGTGTCTTCGTCACCGTCCGTGGCATTCACGAAAAAGGATACGTTTGCCCCTTCGTCAACGGAAATCGGGTCTTCTTTCGGAGCGTAGTCATTGACCTCGGGTATCAGATTGACATTGGCGACGTTTAGTACCCAGGAATGTTTCGTGGTACCTTCAACACCCAGGGGTCTCCCATCGGATGCCGTGCATTCCACGGTATATGGGGAACCAGCGGACGATTTTTCTCCCGTATGATTACTTGAGAACGTATATTCGTTTCCGCTTCCGTTCACGACCTCGATAAGATTCGATTTCTTATCCTTGATGCGCCATTCGTATGACACCGGATCACCATCGTTGTCCACGGCCGTAAAGGAGAAATCCTTGCCCTCACCCTCCTTGATATTTATAGTATCCAATACCGGTGTGGCATTGGTTTCCACAGGAGCAGAGTTGGCGGTCACCTCGGCCTCGGAAAGGTCGGTGTTATTTACCTTATTGACCTCGAGAACCGTATCGTTCTCGTTTGCCACGGCCTTGATTTCATAGCTCCCAGGGGCAAGGGGCTGCCACTTGATGATAATCGTGGTGGTCTCCTTCTCTGTCAAAGAATCCACAGAGGTTGTGCCCACTAGGACATCCTCCGCATATAGGTCTACATAGAATTGTCCCGCGACTGCCGTCCCCCCGTTGATGATCTCTATCTCCATATCCACCTCGTCACCGGCAATAACATCCTCAGGGGGATCGCTGAGTCGAACGCAGATGTCGGGACCGGTTACGGTAAGTATCGACACGCCGTTGTATACGCTGTCTACGATCACGACCACCCCGAACGACCCTTCGTCGATGTCTGTTGGCGTATCGTCCCGGGCCAGGGGAATGTCGATGGTAACCGTGGTGCTACCTCCGACAATTGTATCCGAATATACCACATCGGAGGCCTGGGGTATGCTTACCTTTACGATGCCGCTTCCGAGAGGGCCGTCCACATCGATATTGATATCAACCTCCGAACCGAAGGTTGCGGTGGACGGGGAAATATCAACGTTCACCTCGGTGGTCACGCCGGAGGGGATGTATTCGTCCAGTTCCAGGGTGAAGGGGAAGCCCCCGAAATCAAAGGCCATCTCAACGTAATATTTCACCTCCGGACTGTAATACACCTCGTTCATGGTAGTTACGTCCGGGCTGTTGTGATATACGGGATAACCCTTGTAATCATCTATATACTCCACGCAATCGTAGTTGAAACTGATATCCTCTTCCGTGTGAGGTTCGAACATATCCTTGAAAACACCCGTGCCCTCGAATTCGCTCACAGTATGTGTTTGAACCGCCCACGTCTCGTCGACGTTAAGCGGAAAATCGCATTCTTCCAGCGCTGGCTCGTGAGTGATCACGGTATCCACTGTCCCTACCAAAGGTATCTCGTACCCTCCGTAATTATAGGTGGCATTGATGTTTGCGTTCATATGGTACTTGGTATTCGCCAGGTCGCTCTGTCGGTACCACATGTCTCCCACGATGATGGCATTTCCGGATGCGGATCCCTGGAACATCACCTCGCTCCATACCTTGATATAGTAACATCTATGTGATTTCTCACCGATATCTATGGTTTCGAACTTGGTCATGGTGAAATTTGCATATCCAACGCCGTACAGCTCGAATCCCTGCATATTCATCTCCACAGTGCCGGTGTACTTCCACTTATCCCCGATATGCCAAACAGGAACATCCTCCCCGCCTACATCCGCCCTCTTCTCCGCACGAGCTTCCATTTCATTGTTAGCCGGGGCCATTAGCATGCTCAGCATCAACCACAGACCCACGATAACTATCAATAGCCTCTTCCCATTCATTTTATCACCTTTTTTCGTACTCGTTTATATTGTTGTCATAAGCCTTCACTACCATCTTGACAGCAGCCTCGAACTCAGAGAACTGCATATCCCTAAGCAACCTCTCGGTGGCAACGTAAACGTCCCCGTCCGAGTCGATGTACCACTTGACCATGAACGTCTTGCCGTTCAAGAACAACAGATCCTTTAGAAAGTTCTCCACATCGGTTTCCGGGGATTGAATAAAGAACGTCTTTATGGCCAGATAGGGCTCCTTTACGAATATGTGCACCCGTACAACCCTCGTATCTCCTGGCAGCTGCAGTACAAAACCATCCTGATAGCTCTCGTAATTCTTAACTCCCATTTTATTTATGAACTTTTCTATTTTATTCATCCAGGGCATTATATGACCTCCCTATCCGGCAATCCTACCGAAAGCAATGCTCCCCCTTATCTTTTCCACCAGAACCTTGACGGTCTGTCCCCGGGTGGTTCCAGGGACATAAATGGTGTACTTCCCGAAATGACCGATGCCGTCACCCTTCCGGCCTACATCCTCTATGACAAGTTCCTTCACGTCCCCCTCTTCCAATCTCTCCGGCTTTTTGCTGCCGCTCTTTAGAGTCCTTTTCTTGATCCTCACGGGCCTCTTAGCACCGCATGCCTCGCACACCAGCATTGTCACCCTCCCCTCCTTAACTATCTTGGTATCGGGCCTGTAGCATTCGCTGCAAAGGATATACGTATCCATGTAGGATTCTATTCTATCCTTGATCTGGCCGATTTTTATCTTGCCGTTGAATATCAGCCTCCCGCCCTCGTAATGGCCGGCTGTACCCAGCTCCTTGAGCAGGTGCCCCACCACGTGATCAGCCTTCCTGTTCATGGCCTTCACTATATCTCCGAAGTTCTTGATTATAGTGCTGTTCCCCTCGTATATAACGTCAAGTTCGGGAAGGGTGAACCTCTCGTGGTCAGCCACGATATCCGGCAGTTCCCCCTTGGCCTTATCCAATAAAGCATCGTAACCTAGTGTGTCACTCATATATTTCACCTTGCTATCATTACATACATCCAACCCCGCATATATATAATTTACTGGGCATGGCGTTCTGGGTCACCCTAAAGTCCCAACTTCTCGGTAATAGGAATTTCCAGCAGTTCAATGACCTTC
>CAZUZU010000232.1:0-3618 GCA_964624865.1 uncultured archaeon | reverse complement strand
GTCGTAAACGCAGACGGAATAGGTGCCGTCCCCCAGGCTGGTTGGAAGGGCGAAGGACAGGGTTTCGTTCCCGTCAGCCGGGAGCACGTGATCCTCCCACGAATCCGGAACGTCTATGGTCTCCCCGTCGGAATCGTGGATATCTATGCTCACCTGGTACATGTCAACGCTCACGTCGATACTCATCACCGCGCCCGGCGCGTACAGATGGCGGTCCAGCTCGACCTTTGCAAAGCCAAGTACGCGGAAGGACCCGGACCCCACGAGCTGGCCACCGAAATATATCTGGATGTCGTACTTCCCGCTCTCTTCCGTTTCATAATAGGAAAGTGTGAAGGAATCGTTTCCCTCGGACCAGTAGTTGAAGTTCAGGCTCTTGTTGGATATCTCCTCGGTGCCAAGGGTTACCAGCGCGTACCCGGAACCCTCGGCAGGATTGGCGAACTGGTCCTCGATATGGACCTCCACGTACACGTAATCCTCCTTCTGGAAGGTTATCTTTTCCTCCCCGTAACCGTCGTAGATACTAACATCGGCGCTGTACTGGGGCATGAAAACGTCAAATGAAGCCGTGGTGATTATATAGGTCTGATCGTAATCCATGAGCAGGACGTCGTAGCTTCCTATGAAGGCGCTGTCGTTGATGTAATACGAATCCGAGGTGTGACCGTAGCTCACGTATACAGATTGATTGGCCACCTCCATGGTATTGAACAGTATCAGCATCCTGACGTACCCGTAATAGTAATCCTCGCCGCTCTCGTTCACGTAGATGTCGAAATCCACGTAGTGGCCCCGGGGATACCTGTCCTTTTCCGGTTCTATCGATCCGGTAAGCTCGTCCTGTCTTTGTTCCCCCGCAACACCAAGGGGGGCAGTCAATAATATCACGCACAGAAACACCAGTGAAAAAAAAGCTCTTCTCCCTAATGTCATGTCCTTGACCTCCTATGACGGATAGAAACTGTATAAAAGATAAAAACCTTTCGACCTATTATTTGGCCCATTTCTTGCCGAAACGGCGGATCGACCACAGCCCGAGGAGCAGTGGGACCACCACCATTGATATCAGGAAGGAATAGAGGATGGTTATCATGGTCATCATACCGTAATTCCGGATTATTGGCACTGTGGAAAGGGTTAATATCCCGAAACCGACCATGGTGGTCAAGGCGGAGAGGTATATGGGGGTGCCGGTGCGGTAGTAAACAAAGGCCAGGGTCCTCTCCACGCTCATCTTGGGGTATCTTTCGGCAAGGGAGACGTACTCCTCGATAATGTAGATGGAGTAATCAACCCCCAGGCCTATGGTCAAAGCCAGGATGCTCACCGTAAGCACGTCGAGGGGCATTTTAAGGAGGAACATTGTGGCAAGGATGAACACCGCGGACATTATCACCGCGGACAGGGATGAGAGCATGAGAACGGGAGAACGGTAAATGACCAGAAGGATCAAAGCGGTAAGTACCAGGGCGAAGACCAGGGAAGAAAGCTCCGCGTTCCTAACGCTCTCCGCCGTGTCGATGAGCATGAAGGCATAGGAATAGGTGCGTATCTTATATTCTGGATGGAGGTCTCTTATTTCGTTCATATCCTGTTTTAAGGCCTGGCGTATCTCCCTTGCGTCGTCCGTGCCCCTTACTTCGAAATAAACCCTTATCAGGGTGGCCCCGGTCTCGCTGGGGTTCATGCACGACTGGAACCGTGAGGCCATGGTGGTGTTGGAGAAGGGGTCCAGGATCAAGGTAGAGGTCTCCATCTTTCGGAACATTTCCTCCACCCCGGCCCTGCTGTCGGGGTAAAAATCGTTGTTCATATCGGTCCGGGCAAGGTTTTGATCTGTCTGGAGCATGATCTCGGAATAAGTGGATATATCCTCCTTTAGGACTTGACCGTAGGATACGACAACGCCGGGGTTGTCACTGAGGGTCTCGGTGATGTTTTGTATCATCGGGCCCAAATCAGGGGAGTACATGTCCCCCTTGACCAGTATGTTCACCGTTGTGTACTCCGCCCCGTCATATTCCTGGAGTATCCTCTCCCTGGTCCTCAGGGTCTTCCAGGTGGAGGGTAGGAAATCGTCCACGCTGAACTCGCTCTCCACCTGGGGGGCCACGTATATACTGGGGGCCAGGAGAATGATCAACAACAAGGCGGTAAGCCCGGGTCTGAATCTGACGAAGTGAGTGGCTCGTAGGATTATTACCTGTGTGCCCTTGATGTGGCTTTTTTTCCTCGGTCTCTGCTCCTGATTGGCGATGCTGGCGGGGACCAGGGTCACGGATAACAGGTAGGCAAAGAGGATGCCCATGGCAAGCATGAGGCCGAGATGTATGAGCGGGAGGATGCCAACCGTGACATTGGATAGGAAGGCGATGGCGGTGGTTACCATTGCAGCGAAGAGCGCGCCTGCCACCAGCTTCATGTCCTTTTTTCCCTTGCCACCGTACAGGACGTTGCGCTGCATGTGTATGGTGTAATCAATGCCCAGGCCGAACAGGACCGGAATGACCACCACGCTTATCGCAGTGAACTCCAGGCCCATGCAGGACGAGGCGCCCAGTGTCCAGATTATGGCCATTGCTATGGTGATCATGGAGCGGAGAGCGCACATGAGATTGCTGAAGGCTATGGCCACTATGATGAACACGCCCACGGCTGCAATCGCTGCCAGCACTGCGAACTCGCTCATTGAATTGTTCCTGATATCACCGTATATCTCGCCCAGGCCGGTGGTCTCCGCCTCAAGGTGTCGGAAGGAGTGGCGGTCCACCATGTCGGATATCTTCATGGAGGCGGCGATCATGTCCTTTTCCTCGAGGCTAGGGTCCAAGAGGATCAGGGCCACGGTGGAGTGGGCCTCCGGCTTTGAGAAGGTGAAGTCCTTGGACATCACCGTCTTGATCACTGCCTTGGTGTAGTTGATGTCCACGAATACCTGGTCGATGGAGGTAAGGTTGATGGAGACGAATCCCAGGTCCAGTTCGCCCGAGAGGTCCAGGTCCTCGTTGTTGAGCACAAAGAAGATAACAGTGAGGATGTTCTCTATGTCAGCGTCGGTTGCCTGGGAGATGTCCCTGGATTCACTGTAGTTGCCGCCCCAGTACTTGTAGACCAGGTTGACTATCTCAGAAAAGGCAACCGCCGATTCTACCTCCGGGAGGGCGAGTATTCTCTTGGTAATGTTGTGCATTTCCCTTATCCGGGCAGGGGTCAACACGTTCTTCTCCCCTCCTATCGGATCGAAGTATATAACAGATCTGGGGTTGTCGGGGCCGAACCTCTCCCTTATCTCCTCCGATGTTTCGAAGTCCTCGTTCCTGGGCACGAACATGGCCAGGGAGGGGTTGAGCTGGATGGAGAAGATGGGCGGGATCATGAGGACAGTGACCAGAGCGCACACCAGGAAAACGGCCTTTGGCCGTCTGGAAGACAGGTCCACCAGCTTCGAGGACAAGGGGTTTACCATTTAGCTACACCACTTCTCTTTCTGCATTAGAGATAACGGGAACCCATAAATCTATTTTTTCATGCCCGGCAGGCAAAAAACTAATTATGTCGGTCGGCATTTTATGCCGGTCAATGAGAGAACATACGCATAAAATGCCCACTGCTGTC
>CAZUZU010000231.1:0-3681 GCA_964624865.1 uncultured archaeon | reverse complement strand
CTTTTTTCCCGGTCTTCCCCCCTTTTTTCCCGGTCTTCCCCCCCCACCCCCCTCCTCTCACGCTCCTCTCCTTTCACTCCTCGTTTTTCACTTTTTATTTTCCTCTCTTCGTACCTCATGTTCCCGATCTTGCTGACGCTGCCCTTCCTTCTTATCCTGGTCTTGGGGTCCAGGTTCACAAGCCCGTCGAACCTTCCCTTCTCATCCCTCCAATCCTCCTCAGTGACATACCTGTCGTTCTCCTCCCCGCCGAACAGGTCCTTGTACACGGCCTCAACGTCTATCTCGATTTGCATCCTCTCTATTTCCTCGGCCCTGATGGAAAGGTCCGGCATGGACCTATCCTCGGGCGGATAGTAATGGTAGTAGAGCAGGTCGTACTTCCTTCGTTTCTCCTTGTTGCTGAGTATGGAATAGGCCAGGGACAGGGATGAAAAGGTCTCCTCCGCCCGCCGGATGTCCGCGCGGGTCCCGCCCCTAACCTTGACCGCGTCGGGATGGTGTCTCTTTGCCAATCTCCGGAACGCCCTTTCTATCTGGAGCACGGAGGCACCGGGCCCCACCCCCAACAGCGAGTAGTAATCCTCCGGTTTGTAATCCCCTTCGGACATGGATATCATCCAAGTATCGGGCTTATTTAAACGTTATCTCGGCTATGTCCAAAACTTATTATGCGTGCGTCCATTACCATATCATCTCCATGTTCAAGAAGGAATTCACCCTTGATAGACCGTGGCGGAAAGAGGATATTCGGTACGACAAGAACAAGGTATATGTACCATTGTACAAGGTGATGAAGGACATCATTGAAAAAACGGAGGTATTCGACCTCGACGTTCCCATTGCCAAGATAGCGTGGATGATCCTGCACGGCACATTCCCGGAGAAGAGGCACAAGCCACTGGTCGACGATATCTACGAGCTGTTGCGGAAGGGCAACAAGTATCGGAAATTGTATTTCAAGCTCAAGGAGAAATGCGAGTCATATTTCGATAAATTGATGAAGAGGCACGGCTACTACGCCCCGCAGATAATGGAATACAAGTACCTGAAGCTGGACTTTTACAAGCCCGTGATGTTCGAAAAGGAGAGGGGGGCCTGGCTGATGTCCTACCGGAACCGCGAGGACAAGCTGAGGGAGAGGGCGGAGAAATCGGGAAGAAAGATATGGGGGCCTGAGAAGCTTATCGAGAAGGCCGGGGACAAGTACGGGTCCAAGATAAAAAAGCTGGAGGAGGCCAGAGACGATTTCCTGCAGGAGGCCCGTACCATGCTGTCCAAGCTGGACCATGCAAAGAAAAGGCCGGAGAAGCCCTGGGTGCACTGGGAGGCGGAGGACGATGGAAGTTAGTGTATTATTGCCTTGGAGTGATGGGATTTGAGCGAGGCCGTGGAGTTCAGGATACTGTCAGCCACCTATACGGTGGAGGGGGGGGACGTGGTGGTGGAGCTGTTCGGGAGGACAAGGGAAGGCACCTCGGTTGCCCTAAGGTACACGGGCTTCAAGCCCTACTTCTACGCCGCGGCGCCCAAGGAGAACGTGGATATTTTCCTGAAAGATGAGGATGAGATACTCGACACGGTGGAGAAGGAGCTCGAGATCGCCGGTAAGATGGTGACCTGTACCAAGATCGTTTTAAGGCATCCCTGGAGGGTGCCCCACTACAGGGACAGTCTTCGCCAGCAGTCTGATTTCCGGATACTGGCCGCCGACATACCCTTTCACCACCGCTTCGTTTACGACCATGATCTTAGTCCCTGCATCAGGGCCAACGGCACCATTCTTGATCCTAAACCACGGGGATACACCACCGACCTGGTAATGGAGTGCAGCTCCCCCGACGAGCTGGAGAACGCGGAGGGGTTCAAGCCCCCCCTAAGGATCTTGAGCTTTGACATAGAGAACAGTTTGAAGGACGATCACATGTTCTGCCTGTCCGTGGTATATCGGGACATAGGCGGTAAGACATATGAATCTCGTACCTTCTCTGGTGATGAGAGGGACATGATAAACGGCTTTTCTTCCTATGTAAGGGAGGCGGACCCGGATATAATTACGGGCTATAATATAGACGGCTACGACTTTCCCCTGCTGACGAAGAGGGCGAAATTACACGGTATAGACGACCTGGGCATTGCCAGGAACCGGGGGAAGATGAAGCAGAGGTCGGGCCGATTCTGGCGCCTTCCCGGGCGGATAATAATGGACGCCTGGTGGAACGTGAAGAGGGAGATAAAGCCCAAGCAGGAGACCCTGAACGCTGTGGCCAAGCAGGTTCTCGGCGAGGAAAAACTGGACGTGGACCGAAGGAACATTGACCAGGAGTGGCTCAAGGACAGGGACCTGGTGATGAAATACTGCGTCAAGGATGCCGAGCTGGCCATGAGGATCGTGGAGAAGATAAACGTCATCAACAAGTACCTGGACCTGTCCACCGTTTCCAAGCTGCCCCTGGACGATACGGTGAACAGCGGGACCTCCACCCTGATAGATTCCATTTTGATCAGGCGGGCGGACAGGGAGGGAATAGGCGTTCCCTGCAACACCTACGGGCGCAAGGGGGACAGCATCATGGGTGGGTATGTACACACCCTGAACGCCGGTCTGTACCACTGGGTCATAGTACTGGACTTCAAGAGCATGTACCCCAGCGTGATCATAGCCAACAACATATGCTTTACCACCTTCCATCCGGAAGGTGAGATAAAGTGCGAGGAGACCGGGGCAAGGTTCCTTTCCAGGGACAAAAGAAAGGGGTTGATACCCGATATCCTTGAGGACCTGATGAAGAGGAGGTCCGAGACCAAGGCCAAGGCGAAAAAAGCAAAGGGGGAGGAGAAGAGGTATTACGACGGCCTGCAGGCTGCGATCAAGGTCCTGATGAACTCGTTCTACGGGGTAATGGCCTCCAGCTTCTACAGGTTCACCAACCAGCTCATAGGGGCGTCGATAACCTCCTTTTCCAGGAACAACATAAAGAACGTGATCTCCGTCCTGGAGGAGGAGGGTTACGAGGTCATATACTCGGACACGGACAGCGTCTTCTTCAAGAGCCCGGAGGATGGGCTGGAAAAGGCGGTGGAGACTGGCAAGGAGGTTGCCAAGCGCTTCTCCAAGGGCTCCATCGAGCTGGAGTTCGAGAAGGTCCTCGATCCGTTTTTCTCCCACGGGGTGAAGAAGCGCTATGTGGGCCACATCGTGTGGCCGGAGGAGGACACCATCATTCGGGGCTACGAGACCCGGAGGACGGACGCTTTTGACCTGCAGAGCAGGGCTTTGGAAACACTGTTCGATCACGTGATGAACGACCGCATAGACCAGGGGATCGAGTACGCCAAGGACACCATCAAGTCCATACTCCGAGGCCAGGTGAAGCCCCCCGATCTTGTGATCTCAAAGACTGTTAAGAATGAGAGGTCCTACAAGAACCCGGACCAGATGGCCAATGTGCTGGCCGCGAGGAAGCTTAGGAAAATGGGCAGGGAGGTGGTACCAGGCATGAAGGTGTCCTACATCGTGGTGGACTCCAAGACCTCACCGCAGCACGTGGAGCCCTATGTCAGGGGCAAGCAGTTCCCTCACGAGCCGGATTGGAATTACTACGCCAGGAGGGTGGCCCAATCCCTGGCCAGGGTCACTGAGGTGTTCGGCTGGGGCGAGGGCGAGTTGATGGCGGGCCA
>CAZUZU010000230.1:0-3684 GCA_964624865.1 uncultured archaeon | reverse complement strand
TTTCATTATAAGACGGCAACGAAAAAGAAGAGGACGACTTTTTACACACAGCCTGTTTTATCACAGGATTTTTATATCGCACCCTCATGTCTAGCATCGGTGAGAATAATGAGGAAACCACCCATCACACATCTGTTCACCGCCCAGTTCCTGCTGGAGGACATCAGGGAGATATACAGGAGGACCAAGCCGATGGAGGAGCTGGAAGGGCGTGACCTTAAGAAGTTCAGGAAGAAGCTGGATTCACTGCAGTCAATAATCGAGGAAATGGCCTCGGGAGATGTCAAGAAGGACTACAGGGGCGTGAACATAGCGGCCTCCATACCGGTGAGGACTAGGGAAGAGGAATTCATTAACATCGGCGCGATACAGCCCGGAGGAAGACTTACCGCGGAGGGAAGGAAGGCCCTTTTATCCTACGGAGACGGCTACAGCGTCTGCGACCACTGCAGGAAGCCCTTCCGCCTGGACGCCATTACCAAGCCCAACATCCAGGACTTCTACACAGAGCTGGCGGAGTGGCTGAACATGGACGCGGCCAGGGTGGTGCCCGGGGCAAGAAGGGGATTCCAGGCCGTGGTCTCCGCACTGGTGAAAAGGGGAGACATTGTCCTTTTAACGACCCTGTCCCATTACACCGAGTTCCTGGCCGTGGAGCAGGTGGGAGGGGTGGCGGCCGAGGTGGGGGCCAACCCGGACAATATAGTGACCAAGGAGGCGATCGAGGGGAAGATAGAGGAGATCAGGGAGGAGCACGGAACCCTGCCGAAACTAATGATCATCGACCATTTCGATTACCAGTACGGGAACGAGCACGACGTGGTGGGGGCGGGCGAATTATCCGAAGATCACGGTATACCTTTCCTGTACAACGGTGCCTATTCTGTAGGTGTCATGCCAGTGGACGGTACCGCGATCGGCGCGGACTTCGTGGTGGGCAGCGGCCACAAATCCATGGCCTCCCCGGCTCCGACAGGCGTGCTGGCTGTGAACGAGACCTGGAAGGACAAGGTGCTGAAGACCACGGATATCAAGGGAGACGTCAGCGGAAGGACCTTCGGGGTAAAGGAGATACAGCTGCTCGGCTGCACGGTAATGGGCGCCCCACTCATATCCATGATGGCCTCCTTCCCCCGTGTCAGGGAAAGGGTCGGGAACTGGGAGGAAGAGGTAAAAAAGAGCAATCGTTTCCTGGATATGTTCACGGAGATACCGGGCAACGAGGTCAAGAGCGAGAGGCCGAGAAAGCACACCCTGAGCAGGGTGGACACCCGAGGCAGCTTCGACAAGGTGGCCAGGGAGCACAAGAAAAGGGGCTACTTCCTGAGCCACGAGCTCAAGGAAAGGAACATAGTGGGCATATTCGAGGGCGCCACCAGAACATTCAAGCTCAACACCTACGGGCTGAGCTGGGACCAGATCGAGCACCTGGGCCAGAGCTTCCGGGACATTGCCTCCAAGTACGGCCTGATGTGACAATAGGGACCAAACGATCGGGAGGCACGGTAAGATATGAAGGGAATAACGGCCTTGCAGAGGGCGGGGGGTGGTGTATAATAAGTTTTTACATCGAAGCTGAGGCCGGAGAGAGCGGGGCTAGGGCCGGGGTCCTGGAAACGGGCCACGGCAAGGTCAAGACACCGGCCTTCATGCCCGTGGCCACCAAGGCCAATGTCAAACTGATGACCCCGGACATGCTGAGGGAGTGCGGGGCCCAGGCCGTCATATCCAATGCATTCATACTTTCCCTGAGGCCGGGAGAGGACCTTATCCGCGAAAAGGGGGGACTGCACCGGTTCATGAACTGGGAAGGCACCATATTTACGGACAGCGGCGGCTTCCAGATCATAAGAAAGGGCTTCCTCAAGGAAATAAATGAAGAGGGGATACTTTTCCGCTCCCCCTTTGACGGCAGGGACGTTCTTTTCGGACCGGAGAGATGCGCCGGGGTCCAGGCCAAACTGGGCTCCGACATCGCCATGGCCCTGGACTACTGCCCGCCCCACGACGCCTCTCCCGCGGAAGTCAAGGAGGCGGTGCAAAGGACCGAGCTGTGGGCCTCAAGGTTCCTCGAGTCATACAGGAAGGAGGGAAAGGGATTGGCCTTCGGCATAACCCAGGGGGGTACTGACCAAAAGATGAGAGAGAGAAGTACCCTCGGATTGACAAACATGGAATTCGACGGCTACGGCATAGGCGGCCTGAGCATAGGTGAGGAAGAAGAGGACACCTTCCGGACACTGGAGCAAAACTGTAAGCTGTTGCCAGAGGGCAAGCCGAGGTATTTCATGGGCCTTGGCAAGCCGGACCAGTTGATCCGGGCGGTAAAGGCGGGAGTGGACGTGTTCGACTCCGTATACCCTACAAGGAACGGCAGGCACGGCACCGCCCTAGTAAGGAGGGGAAAGTTGAACCTGAGGAACAGGAGATACCTGCGGGAAGAGGGGCCGCTGGACCCGGATTGCGGGTGCATGGTATGCCGGGACTTCGGTCGGGGCTACCTTGCCCATCTGGCCAGGGAAGAGGAGTTCCTTGCAATGGCCCTCCTGACCTATCACAATCTCCACTTCATGGGCCAGTTGATGTTGGATATCCGCACTTCGATCAAAGAGGGGGATTGGGGCGGGCTGGAAGAGCGGTACAATATATAGTTTATTTTATCTTTTAGTTTGTTTAGTAAATTTTTTAATTAGTTTATTCCTTATACCAAAAGTGCCTAATAATAGAAATCGGATATTTGTATCATAATGACACAACGCGGCGCCGCCAGTGACTTCAAGAAACGCTGGTCAAATACGGAAGATGCCGAAGATGCCGAAGATGCTTCAAACAACGTAGTTTGGGGTATCGGTGGAAAAAAAGGGGGAAGCCTAAGGGACAGGGATTCGATCCGGGTGGGGGAGACCGAGAAGATAAAAGATAGACAGAGGGAAAGGGATAGGGCCTCCTCCGCTAAGGAAAGGAAGATGAGCCTGAGGGACCGGTTCCGCGCACCTGAAAGGGGGAGGGGCGAGCCGAGGCGTAGAGAGAGACCTCCGACCTCTCGTCCACCCGGCACACCCACCAGTGTTTTATCACTTAGAGACAAAGGGGAGGCGAGGCCCCCCCCTGCCCGGCCACGGGTGATGAGGAGGGGAAGGATAAACGGTTTCGAGGGCAAGATGAGGGACGGTATGACCAACGGGAGGGGTATGACCAACGGCCTGGTGAAGAGGTACGTTCACGGCTTCACCAACGGCACCGGACTGATAAACGGCCAGATAAGAAAGAATAACAAATTTACCGGTTTCGTCAACGGCCGCGGTTTGGTCAACGGCCTCGTAATGGAGGGTGGTAAGAGGCGCGAGCTGAACATCAACACGGTAAGGCGAAGGCAGAGACTTCGATGGCTGGGCGCAGTAATAACCCTGATCCTACTGGCCCTCATACCCCTGTCCGCCGTGATGTACACCCTGCCGCCCGGGCCGGAGATCATGATCGACGGGAAATTCGACGATTGGAAGGGTATAAAGAAATACCAGGACGGGATGGAGCACTACCTTGGCACCGGAAGGGGGGACATAAGGGAGTACGCCGTGCTGGAGGAAGAGAACTTTCTTGACCTCTACGTGGCGACCTACGGCCCCGTGTTCAACGGGACCCTGATCCAAGACAGGGCAAGGGGCATAGTGGGCCTGGAGGACA
>CAZUZU010000229.1:0-3775 GCA_964624865.1 uncultured archaeon | reverse complement strand
ATCACGAAATGAAATATCTTTCTGGAATAATTGGTCTTCAACCTCCCCCTCTTTTTACACGCATATGCAAATCTGGCAACCGCCATGGCCAATAGAACAGATAAGGGAAATACTAGGACGAAGTCCAAAAGATCGGGCAGGAACCTGTAAAGAACACTTATCATTGCCTTTCACTGCTGGATACCCTTACCTTCCTGGGCTTGTTTTTTCCCTTCTTGATATGGAGAAGTCCCAAGCTTAACAGGGTCTCGATGAACTGGACCACCCTTGTATCCACGGGCTCTATCTTCTCCTGGTACCTGGTGTCCATTGATCGGCATATCTCTCCCACAGTGTGTCGGCCGTCGCACATGTCCCAAAGGGCTGTGCCCATCTCGTCAAGCGGCCGCTCGATCATCAACGGGCCGCCGACATATTTGTGCAGCCAGGACTCGATCCGGCCAAGGTTCTTCGTATATATGATAACAACGTTCCCCTCCTCGTCCCTTTTGGTATCCACCTTCGCCCTTACCGGGACCAGTTCAAAGATGTTCTCGGCCATGGTACGCCTCAGGGTAGTTTCGGATATATTATGATCATAAAAAGTATGGTTGACACAACGGCGATGAACGCAAATATCTGGGTCTTGGTCTTATCTTTCCATAGATTTTTCGATATGATGGCAAGGATGCCAAAAAATATTAGTAAAAATAGAAGAATATATTCTATCATGACGGAGCATCCTCTATTCAGAGATCCTTTTACTGTATTCCTCGGCCCCCATTAGTCCCTCTGGCTCGTCCTGGTCTCCTATCTCCATGACGACGACCCAGCCCTCGCCGTACGGGTCGCTGTTCACCTTCTCCGGTTCCTCTTCCAAACTAATGTTTGTCTCCACAACCTTGCCGTCGACAGGAGCGTACATCTCCGCCGAGGCCTTAACGCTCTCTATGGTGCATATGATGTCTCCCTTGCTGAGTTCGGCGCCTTCCTCTGGCAGGTCCCAAACTCCCACGATATCAGTGAGCTTTCCCTGGGCATGATCGGTTATACCCATCTTCATCTTGCCGTCCTCGATCTTCACCCATTCATCGCTTTCCGTATATTTCAGGTCATCAGGTACGTCCGACATTATCTCACCTTCTTTTTTGCCGTATAATACTAATGGGCTTTAAAATTTACTCATTCCGAATAAGGAGGGAAGAGCCTAGATCAGGTAGAGGGCGATCAAAAAGCTGATGGCATTGAATCCGGCATGAGCTCCGATGGAAGCAGAAAGACCCTTCTTTCGGAAGATATAGCATAGACCGAGGGAGGCAAGGAAAAGCCCCGCCGCGTTCATTATGTCCCCGTGGACTATTGTAAATGCGATGCTGGTAAATACGGCTGCATAGATCCAGTTACCCCTCCGGCTCAGGTAGCGAAACATGTAGCCCCGGAAAAAGCTTTCCTCCACCAGAGGAGGGACGGTAATCCCTATTACAACGATCATCGCTGCCGATATGGGATCCATTGGCCCGGGGTCCAACAGGTTGGAATAACCGGAGCCGGAAACGTAGGGCTCTAACAAGAACTGGAACAAGAGATTGACGGGGGTCACTAAAAGTAACAAGAGGACGCCGAACAGGAGCCCGGGGCCCAGTCCTTTTGCGGAAAGATAGGAGAACCAATGTCTAGGTTGAAAGATATAGGTAAACAATGCGAAGAGCAGGGCAAACTGGGGTATAATGATAAACAATGCCAGGGAAACTGGAGAGAAAACAAAGGTCATCAAAGATATATCCGGCCAAAAAGCGTATGCAATTAGGAAATAAGGGATCACCGCGGTGGAGCCCACTAGAAGGTAGAAGGCTACGAAGAATCCCACCATAACCCAGATCTTTTTCTTATCCAGACCAAGGTCGCCCTTTACTGAGGCCACTATGAACATTACGAGCATGGGGGGCAGACCGGCGAGTCCTATCAGGAGAAGTTTGCCTGTGTTCCTTGGACCCAGGCTCTGCGGCCACTCCGACCTAAGGGCCAACTTAAGGACCAAGGCCAGCCTGAACACGAGCACACCCGCTGACATGAAGAATAGGGGCTCGTCCATTTCAAGGCCTCCTGCCGGTGTAATAGGCCTGGCCAGCGGATATGCAGCCGTCCCCGGGGGGCAAGAGGTCGTGAAGCACCGGGCTGAGCCCTCTATCCCGGACCCGCTCCACGAACAGGCGGGTGATATGGCCGTTGTAGGCCACTCCACCGCTCAAGCCTATGCTTGATATTCCCCGCTGCTCCGCCTTCTCACATGCTATCTCAACAAGGGATTTCATCAGAGCCGAAACGGCGCCTCTCGCCGCTCGGGCCTTTTGGGCTTTGCCCCGGTATTCAGTGGACAGGAGCCTGGAGAATATTTCCCTGGTGTCCACAACACTCATCTTAACCCCGGATATGGGTGCTTTGAACTCGTGGTCCGTCTCCTTGCCGGAGGCAAGAAGTGATTCCAGTTTCATGGCGCTCTCCCCCTCGTAGGTCCGGTGCCTGTTAACACCAAGGGCGCAGGATACCGCATCCAAGACCCGGCCCATGCTGCTGCTCTTAACCGATTTGGACATGGCCTTTTTAAGCACGGATATTTCCTTCGGCTTGAAATAACCCTCGATATGGTGGCCGGTCATCTCGCCAAAGGCAAACAATACCCTGGCAGCGTCCTTTGCAGCCATGTCGCCCCCTATCATGGGCACGGGCAGGAGATGGCCAAGTCTTTCATAACCCTCCAGGTCGGCGTACAGCACCTCCCCGCCCCACAGAGTGCCGTCGTCGCCGAAGCCAAGGCCGTCCAAGGTCAGGAATATACCCTGGGCAAGGTCCTGTTCGAGCATAAGGGCCAACGTGTGGGCGTAATGATGCTGTACCTTTACCACTTTAGCGTCCAGCTCGGCTGCCAAGTCCTCGGCCAACAGGGAGGAAGAATATGAAGGATGGAGGTCCCTGGCCACGTAATTTACAGAATGGGGTTTGAGGATCCGCATTAAATGGCGCAGCGCCTGCTCGAGAAAATCCAGGACGTCGACGTCGCCGCAGTCGCCGATATGCTGGGTGAGGTAGAGCTTGTCTCTCCTTGTAAGGGCCCCGGTATTGTTGATCTCCGCCCCCACTGCCAGAACCTCGGAACTTGCATCCCGTAACGGAATGCCCCTGGGCACGATCCCCCGGCTTCGGCGTATATATTGGGCACGGCCCTGGTTGGAACGGACCAGCGAGTCGTCTATTCGCAGGGTTATCTCCCTATCGTGTAGAAGATAGGCTTCGGCCCCCAGCTCGAACACATTTGCTCGGCCTGTTATCATCGGCTTTCCGGGCATGTTTGCTGAGGTGGAGATAAACGCCTCCGCCTCCATGTTGGAGAACAGGAGATGATGTATGCCGCTGTAGGGAAGGTAAGCCCCGATATTTGGAAGGAGGGGGGCTATTGGCCCCAAGTAGTCTGTGTAATCCGCCCTTTTTTCCAGAAGCACGATGGGCCTTGCCGGGGACTGCAGGAGCATTCGTTCGTGGCCGTTCACTTTAGTGAATTTCTCTATAGCTTTTAGGTTTCTGAACATTACAGCAAAGGGCTTGTCTCCTCTGCGGTACCATTCCCGCATCCTTGCGGCGGTGTCGAGATTGGCGGCGATATGCATGCCTCCCCACGACTTCACCACCACTATCTTGCCCTGGTCTATCAGAGCGGCGGCCTTGACGATGGCCGCAGTTCCTCTTTCCTTTAATGCGCCGTTTTCATCATAGAGCGACATGCTTGGGCCGCAATTCGGAC
>CAZUZU010000228.1:1298-3782 GCA_964624865.1 uncultured archaeon | reverse complement strand
CACAATCCACCTCACAACAAAAAGATCACTACGACCTGGACTTCTATGGGTACAACGCCTCAATGGAAACCGGCAGGCAGGTAGTGACTATCGAGGACAACGACATGGAATACACCTATATCCCGGATGGCAAGATATACCTTGACAGCAAGCTGGAATCCGGGGACTACTACTTCAACTACACCATAGACGCCGTGGGAAGTCCCTCCGACACCTACCAGTTCGAAGGGAGCTACGACGTGAACGGGGACCGTGACGGCGGAGCGTACAAATTCCAAATGGAGCTGACCCAAGATTCGGTCGGCCTGGACTACGGAACG
The DNA here is from genome assembly GCA_964624865.1 of uncultured archaeon. Classification (GTDB taxonomy): domain Archaea; phylum Thermoplasmatota; class Penumbrarchaeia; order CAZUZU01; family CAZUZU01; genus CAZUZU01. The sequence continues at coordinate 3,462 of CAZUZU010000228.1, read as the reverse complement.
GCCAGGGAGGTGGACGGTATCTACCTTGAGAAACTCGCCGGCAGGTACAACATCCAGGTGGGATTTTTCAGCAACCAGGGGAAGCAGGTGCTGGACGACGCCCTGGACGAGGCCGATGTGGAACCTACCGCGGAGAGTTTGACAGACTATTTGGAATCAACTCTGAGATACCTTTACAACGACACCCATATCAATGACCTCCGGGGACTGGAAAAACTTGGACTGTATCTTGAAGTGGAGGATTATCAGGGGGAGTACAGCCTCCGCACCTCGCTTTGTCTTTGGTCCGAGCAGGGGAATACACTTGGCCAGGAACTGGTCCGATATTATTTAAGGTGGATGATCAACAACGTCAGGCACATCGTTTACAATATCGGGATGAAGGACCTACACCCGATACTGATGGCATACGCGGACGGGACCTACCCAGAACTATGGGAGAAAAGCTCGGGATACGTTGAGATGTACGATGCGTACGGCTCCGGTGGTTACGACCCCGGGAGAATCTATGTAAGCACCCTGACATGCCATTCCACGGCCGTTAGCGAGATCGGGTTCAGACCAACGGACAGATACGCGGAGTTCGGAACCTTTGATCAGAACGGGCAATGGGTCTGGCACGGTTGGATGGAATAACAAGGATCGATTCTTGGCCTCCAAATCTCCCTTACCCACCGCTATCTTCCATCCTACCATGTGGCGCGCTCTTCTCCAACTATATCGCGCGCAGCCGAACAGCCGAACATACCATAATATCAATGATAATCCACGAATGCCGGGGCCCCTTTCGCAACCCGTGCGATGCAGGATATCTCGACCTGTGCGTCCAGGGGCAGGCGGGCGATCTCTACCGCCTGTCTCGCCGGCTTGATATCGCCGGTGAATTTTGACTCGTAAACCTCGTTCATGGACTTGAAGTCGTCCATGTCCTTAAGGAAAACATCACATCTCACAATGTGCTCCGGTCCTATGCCCCTGGCATCCAAGACGGCGGCGAGGTTATCGAGTACCCTTTCCGTCTGCTCCCTTATTCCTCCTTCCACAAGTTTACCGGTTGACGGGGCCAGGGGGATCTGGCCGGAAACAAAAACAAATCCGCCGGCCTCCACGGCCTGCGAGTACGGGCCAACGGCCGCCGGGGCATTGTCCGTTCTTATCTCCTTCAATGGCATCATTTAGCTCACCGATAAAAGGACAACGGGTTACCGGTATTAAGGGTTTGTGAGCTGTTCTAACTCTTCGGTCTCGAAGCTATCTTCGCCCAGCTTTCTTAGGACCTCTACCTTTTGCTGGGCCTTGCCAAGTACCTGATTGCATCGGTGTACCGCAACCATGCCTTCCTGGTACAGGACAATGGCGTCCTCCAGCTTCAGATCGCTCTCCTCCATTTGCTCCGCTATTTCATTTAGTCTGTCGAGGCATTCTTCTATGCCCTTTCCGCTGTACTCTTCCATAACCTTCTCAACACTCTGATCCATCCCTGTTCACCTTCCTTTTCTCCTTTACCTCGCAGTCCAGCTCTCCGTCGTACATCAGAACTTCGATCATATCTCCCCGGACGATTCCCTCCACAGAGGTTTGCCTTTTCTCCACCGAATCCCTTACAACGGCATAACCCCTTCCAAGCACGGACAGGGGATTCATGGCCTCCAATCTCTTGGAAAACACCTTTCTTTCACTCTCAAGCCCGGCAATAAGATTGTCTAGCCTTGTTTCCAGCCTCGTATGGCAACGATCAAGGTCCAACCTGCCTTGGTCAAGCATCCGGGCCAGTTTCATCTCCATCTTGGAGACAAGGGTAGTATCGATCGCCCGTTCCATACCCCCGATTATCACATCCATCGAATGGTCCAGCCTATAGTACAAGTCGCGTATGCTGGCAATAATCTCCTGATAACCTGCGGTTACGAGCTCGGCGGCCTTGGTGGGCGTCGAGGCCCTTTGGTCAGCTGCAAAGTCGGCCAGGGTAAAGTCCTTCTCGTGACCGACGGCCGATATTACTGGTATCTTTGACGCCGCGATCGCCCTTACCAAGGCCTCGTCATTGAAGCTCCACAGGTCTTCCAGACTTCCGCCGCCCCGGGTTACGACTATCACGTCGACCTCACCGTGTCGATTCAGCATCCGGACGGCCTCTGTCAGCTCCTCCGGGGCACGGTCACCC
>CAZUZU010000228.1:0-1288 GCA_964624865.1 uncultured archaeon | reverse complement strand
AACCACCTTGTAGACAGGATACCTCTTGGACAATGAGGACAAGAAATCCTTTACCGCCGCACCGTCCGTGGATGTTACCAGTCCAATGGTCTTTGGAAAGCGGGGAATCGGCTGTTTCCTCTCCTCCTGAAAGAGGCCTTCCTTTTCCAGTTTTTCCCTGAGCTCCAGGAACTTGAGGAAGAGCATTCCCTTTCCCAAAGGCACAAGATTGTTGACAATGATGTTGAAACCGCTCCGATAAGTGGAAACCCGGCCTTGGATCAGGTACTCCAATCCCGGCCTGACATCCATACCAAGGGAATTGTAGGTGTTGCGAAAGAGAGGGCATGTGATCACCTCGTCCTTCTCCTTTAAAGTAAGGTAATAATGTCCGGATTTCGACCTGCTGACCTCCGTTATCTCTCCCTTGACAAAGATATTCTTGAACGGAGGATAGTTGTCGATCCTCTCCCGGATCATATCCAGTATCTCGCATACGGAATAAACGCGCATGCCCAGTTCCTCGTAGGAGCGAATGAAATCCTCTAACTGGGTGGAATGTTCCATTTCGACCTCTACTAATCCAATAATCCATACCAGTTATAAGTATTTATGGGAGATGGGCGAAAGTTGGCTCAATCCCAATCGAGTTCGAGACCGCATTCAGGGCAGGGCTTCCCTTCCTCCACGGGGGCGCCGCACTCGGGACATACGAAGCCCGCTTCCTCGTCCTCGTCATCAGCAGCTAACTCGAGGCCGCATTCCGAGCAGGATTCGGCGTCCTCGGAAATGGGGGAACCGCACTCGGGACATACGAAGCCCGCTTCCTCGTCCTCGTCATCAGCAACGAACTCGAGGCCGCATTCCGAGCAGGATTCGGCGTCCTCGGAAATGGGGGCGCCGCACTCGGGACATACGAAGCCGGTTTCTTCTTTCTCGGCCCCGGGAATCTTTTCTTCCGCCCCTTTATTACTCCTTAGGTCTCCGGCCCTGTCCTGGGCTAATTCCTTTTTCTTCCCCAACTCATGATCTGTCCCATTTCCGGACCGGGATGAGGGACCCGCTGTAACCTTTGCGATCTTGTCCTCCAGGTCCGGTGTCACCGCATCGGTTCTGGAACTGGATCTGGTCTTTCCCTCCACCTTGGATATCCTCTCCTCCAAGGCCCTTGAGTCTGGCTCGGAAGGCGGGGGTGTGGCTGGCTCGCCGGGTCGCGGGGTGCGTTCGATCGGCGGCGCACCGTCTTTGGGTTGTCGTGGTTGAGGAGTGAACCGTTGCACATCCTGACCAAGTTCCTGGTGATTCTGGC
>CAZUZU010000227.1:0-3786 GCA_964624865.1 uncultured archaeon | reverse complement strand
GAAATAATTTCCTTGTTATTGATGTCATTAGATGGATGCTTTTCTACAGTCTCGTGTAAGAATGTGTAAGAAGAGGTGAGATAAAACAACGGGCACACCGTAAGATTAATATCTGCGGCAGAGGATAAACGTATCATATGGAAGATACGGGTGTTATCAAGGCAATAAAGGAGAGGAGGAGCGTAAGGGATTTCCAGGCCAGGGATGTGAGCGAAGAGAAGATAAGGGCACTGGTTTCATTGGGCAACCAAGCCCCGAGCGCCGGAAATCTTCAAGCCAGGGATTTCGTGGTGGTTAGGGATAAGAGGACTAAAAATAAGCTTGTGGATTGTGCCTTTGGCCAAGAATTCGTTGGCGAAGCCCCCGTGGTCATAGTGGTTTGCGCCAACCAAAAAAGGATAAGGCCCTACGGAGAAAGGGGCAGGTCGCTGTATTCCATCCAGGACGCGGCGGCCGCAGCGGAGAACATACTACTTGCGGCCCGGTCCATGGGCCTGGGTGGTTGTTGGGTGTGCACCTTCGACGAGGCCCGGGCAGCCTCGCTCCTTTCCTTACCGTCTCATGCCAGGCCAGTGGCTTTGATGCCTCTCGGATATCCCAGGACCAAGGGAGAACAGACTTCCAGGCATCCGTTGGACGAGGTCATGCATCATGAGAAATGGTAAGCGGACAGCTCTTTTTCTCGCTCTTTTTCTTTTCCTTTTGCCAATGGTTTCCGTTTTTTCCGAGGGCATAGAAACCTCCACGATCATGATACTTTTATATGATTACGAGGAACTTGTACCGGGTTCCGAAGTTAATATCGAGGTACGTTTGTTCGACAAGGGGGAATACGTTGAGGCCAGCGGCATAAACCTTACATTGGAGAGGGAGGGCGATGAGTTGGTTATAGACAAAAACCTGAGCAGCAAGGAGCCGGGAATATATTCCTTTACCCATATTTTATCCGGCCAGGATGTTAATTCAACATCCCTCAAGTTTTCGGTCAATGCAAGGTTCGGAAGGAACGGGGCGAGGGAGTGGTTCTGGCTGTATCCTGACCAATCGGCCCCCTCTGTACCTCGGTCCAGAGTATCCATTTACCTTGATAAGATTGCCGGCTCCGGTATATATGATCGACCGGGTGACAGGTACGAGATTGAGGCCCGGGCCAGGTACAACAATACACTTGTCGATGCCCGGAAGATATTGGCCTGGGCGGAGGGCGAAGATGGAAACGGAGATAAATTGTTCAATCACAGCCTCGATCTCGATACCGACGAGGTCGGAATATATCGTGCAGATTATTCGGTGCCCGATATGAACCTCAGCTATGGCCTCGTGTTTCACGTGCGGATGGAACATAACGGCAGCGAGGACGAGAAACAGAGGTCCCTTGAGATATCGGTGTTACAGGTCTTTCTGAGGGTACTGTCACTTGATCCGGATGAATTGCGAGGTATAATATTCGCGTCCGGCATAAACGAATCCCTGGATGTTGATATTGATTTCGGGGTGGACATAGACTCGGACGGGACTGCACCTTCGGTACCCACGATACTGGGCCGGGAGGGCCGTAGGCTGGATTTCGAAGCGGATTTGCACAATGCGACCCGGGCGGATGTCATGGTTTGGGCCAACACGTCAGACCTTAGACAATACGCGTGTTTTAAGATGAGGATAAGGGACACGCCGTCAATACCCTCTTCGGGCCTGTCTGTGGAATCTCACGGCCAGTTATATGTGGGTAGAAATTCCTCGGTGAACATAACCGTGTACAACGATGGTACCTTACTGATAGACACCCCGGTTTACTATTATGCCTACAATGAATCCTCTGTGATTTTACGCGGCCAAGTAACCACCAATACTTCAGGCTCCTTTACGATTGATATTATGCCGGAGGACGATTTATTGGTGGAGCTGACACTCAACCTTCCGTTGGAAGAGGCCGGACCCGGGGACATGAACGAAACCAACGACGGCATGGCCTACGCTGTGGAGGATATCTATCTCTATCCGATATCCTATTCCCCGGAGAAAAAGGAAATAGTGGATTATTCCATTGATATCGATGTAAGCGGATTCTCACCGGGTAATGATTCCAATGTCACAGTTAACAGCGAAGGATACCAGGATATGGAATGCTGGGGCTACGCGTGTCCGGGCACCTACGATAGTATTTTCAGTGCCGTGAACAACGGCAGTTATGTGGCCAATGTACCCTCCCCGGGTGATGCACTTTTCAAGCTCTACGCTGTCAACGATACCCGTTACCGTGGCAGGTTACATGTCCCGGACCTCTTCTTGACGAACGAGTCGGTCACCTTGATAGTGTGGTTCTCGAAAACCGGGGCCCACTACTCCATAGGAGATCCCTCAAGCCTATTGGTGCTCAAGCCTTATATTCCCGTGGACCCGGGTCCCGGTCCCACCGAGCCGGGAGACGGGCAGGAGAACGTCTCGGACGACGGAGGGGGCGGGGGGGAAGATGGGGACGACACTTCTTCCGAAGAGGGGCCAGATGATCCGGACGACGGTGGAGGGGGCCTGGTATGGTATATCTCTCTATTGGGATTGCTTCTACTTCTGGTTGTATTGTTGGCCTTTTTCAATGTCCGGAATAGGTCCAGGTAAAGATAAGATTTATTAAGGGGAAATATATATCTCGCAGTAATAATATAGCGAAACGAAAATCCAATCAAACAGGTATTGATATAGAAGAAAGGGAGGCAATAAACATGGCACATGTACTTGGAATAGATTTAGGAACAACGAATTCATGTATGGCCACCATGGAAGGCGGAGAGGTGGTCGTAATACCCAATGCAGAGGGAGCAAGGACCACCCCATCGGTAGTGGCGTTCACCAAGGACGGTCAGAGATTGGTCGGGCAGTTGGCGAAACGACAGGCGATCGTAAATCCAGATAGAACTATCATGTCGATAAAGAGGAAGATGGGAACCACCTTCAAAGTGGATATCGACGACAAGGAGTATTCCCCGCCTGAGATATCCGCGATGGTGCTTCAGAAACTGAAGATGGACGCCGAGGACTACCTTGGCGAGGATATCAATCAGGCCGTGATCACCTGCCCGGCATATTTCGAGGATGCCCAGAGGCAGGCCACCAAGGATGCTGGAAGGATTGCTGGCCTGGAGGTTCTGAGAATAATCAACGAGCCCACGGCGTCCGCACTTGCATACGGCCTTGAAAAAGAGGGCGAGCAGATGGTACTGGTCTACGATCTGGGCGGCGGGACGTTCGATGTTTCGATCCTGGAAATAGGGGACGGCGTATTCGAAGTGAAGTCCACCAGCGGCAACAACCTGCTGGGCGGCGACGATTTCGATGAGCGTATCATGGAATGGGCGGTGGAGGAGTTCAAGAAGGAATCCGGCATCGATCTGAGCGAGGACAAGAGTGCCATACAGAGGCTGAAAGAAGCCTCCGAAAAGGCAAAGATAGAGTTATCCGGAATGACCACGACCACCATCAACCTTCCCTTCATCACTGCGGATGCGAACGGTCCGAAGCATCTTGACCTGGAGCTGTCAAGGTCCAAGTTCGAGGAACTTATCTCCGACCTTTTAGACAAGACCATAGGCCCGTGCAAGAGGTCCATCAAGGATGCCAAGATCGAGCCAAAGGAGATCGATTTCGTTATTCTGGTGGGCGGTTCCACCAGGATTCCGGCGGTTCAGCGCATCGTCAAGGATATATTCGGCAAGGACCCGAGTAAGGGCGTGAACCCCGACGAAGTGGTGGCTATCGGCGCGGGGATACAGGGTGCCATATTGAAGGGAG
>CAZUZU010000226.1:0-3817 GCA_964624865.1 uncultured archaeon | reverse complement strand
CGTCCTCTATTTCTCGAAGGCGTTTATGTTTGACATATGTTTTCGTATAACACACTTTGGGATGACACCGGGTATATAAATCTCATAATCGGGGCAAGTGAAGATATTTCAATCATGCGACCACACATGAGACCCGTCCCGCCGAAAGATATAACTAAATGTTGTGCTTATCCTCTAGAAGTTATGAAAAACGAGCCCCGGCATAAGGCCCGAAGCCCTTGAGCCCGAGGTCAATGCTGTGCCTAACCGCTCCCCGAAAGGGTCGAGATAGGCGTTATTTTTGGCCTATGCTTAAAAAAACCAGGAAAGGTGAGAAAAATGAAAAAAAAGAGGATACTGATACTAGGTGCTGCAGGCAGAGATTTCCACAATTTCAACGTGTATTTTAGGGATAACGAGGAATACGAAGTAGTTGCGTTCACCGCTACCCAGATTCCGGGTATAGACGACAAGAAGTATCCCCCTTCTTTGGCGGGTAAGCTATATCCCCAAGGCATAGACATACTACCGGAAGAGGACATCGCAGAGATAATCGAGGAAAGGCAGGTGGACGAGGTCGTTATGGCCTACAGCGATCTCCCTTATGGCTTCGTGATGAGCAAGGCCTCCGTATCAAATGCCTTGGGGCCGGATTTCCGGCTCATGGGCATGGATTCCACAGCATTGAAATCCAAGAAGCCCGTTATCTCGGTGTGCGCGGTGAGGACCGGCTGCGGAAAGAGCCAGACCACCAGGCGGATCGTACGCATTCTCCGGGAAAAAGGGGTAAAGGTGGTAGTCATCAGACACCCCATGCCATACGGAGACCTGGAGAAGCAGAGGGTCCAGCGTTTCGCGTCCTACGATGACCTGGATAAACACGAATGCACCATTGAGGAAAGGGAGGAATACGAGCCTCACGTAGATATGGGTGCAGTGGTGTATGCCGGTGTGGACTATGGAGACATTCTTGAAGAGGCGGAGAAGGAGGCGGACGTTATACTTTGGGACGGGGGGAACAATGATATCCCCTTCTATGTCCCGGACGTTAATATAGTCATAGTGGACCCGCATAGGCCCGGGCACGAGCTTAAATATTATCCCGGCGAGACCAATCTGCGCATGGCGGATATTGTTATAATAAACAAAGAAGGAACCGCGGATGAAAAGAATATAAAGACGGTGGAGGAAAATATCAGGTTCGCAAATCCGAAGGCAGCTATCATACATGCGGATTCGCCGATCTCCGTGGATCATGAAGAATTGATCAAGGGAAAGAGGGTTCTGGTCATAGAGGACGGTCCCACTTTGACCCACGGTGGCATGGAATTCGGCAGCGGAATGGTGGCCGCAAAGAAATTCGGCGCATCCGAGATAGTAGATCCCCGTCCCTTTGCCGTGGGCAGCATAAAGGACACCTTCCAGCATTATTCCCATCTGGAGATGGTGCTTCCTGCCATGGGATACGGTGACCGACAGCTGGGTGAGTTGGAAGAGACCATTAACTCGATCGACTGCGATGCGGTGGTCTCGGGGACCCCCATAGACATTACCCGGGTGGTGAACGTTGAAAAACCGATATGCAGGGTCAAATACGAGCTCGAAGAAAAGGGCACCGGTCTTGAGGAGGCCATAAATAAATTCATAACCGAAATCGGCAAGGGATAAAAATTATAAATACCTTGTTTCTATTGATCCAATATGGAGATAAGGTACGCCTTTGCGTTGATCATTGCGGTGGTCGCTGTAATTGTCGCATCATTGTTATTGGGCACTTTTGATCTGGGAGGTGGCAACGGGAACGACAAACCACCTTTCTCATTGGACGCGGTTGCTCGTGCATATCCGGATGTGGTCTACATAGAACACGGAAGCAGTGCCTTGGTAACCTTTGACGCCTCCGGTTCAAACGGGACCATTGTCAGCTACTCATGGGACTTTGACGACAACGATATTGCAGACGGGGAAAAGGTGGAACACGAATATTCCAATGTGGGGAGGTATAGGGCAACCCTCACCATTCGAGACAAATATGGCAGAACGGACAATGACACCTTAATGGTGGTGGTGAACTCCAGATCAAAGACCGAAAGCACAGTCAGGCTTTCCCGGGGAGTTGAGCATGAGATACCTGTTCAGGTCTATGCCCGAAGGATAACTGTGAAACTCGAATTTCCCACCGGCCAGATCGTGGGGGGAATTCCTGCCAATGCCCTTCTTTTAACGGTCAGGGACGACAGCGGCACGGTGAGCCGGGACAGCGGCGATGAGAATCCGGATAGCGGCGACAATCAGACCAGGGAGGTAATCATTCCAATGCAGGAGATCGCCTCCGTAAGCTACAATGACTTCGTGGCGGAAGTCACGCACATAAGGGGAAGCATCCAGATAGATTACCGTTTGGAAATACTCGTCAGCTATTGATTTGAAGTATAATAGGTTTTAGACGGAAAATCCTTGATCTAAGCTTTGTAAGAAAGAGGCAGAAAGATCCTTGTATCCAACCACTTTCCGTGGATTTTCCATTTCAGAGTCCCCCCGATCTCTTTTGTTAAGGTGCCAAGGAGATACAGGCCGGTTGCAATTCCCTTTCCGAAGATCCGCTCGATCCTTTTATTCCTGTCTACCGGAAGTTCCATGGACATGATCTCTTTTGTGTCTATGGTTTGGCTCATCATGATAGCTGCGTATGGTATGCCCTTGATAACATCCTGGTCAATATCGATCTTAACCTTTCCCTCGGGGGAGGTGCTGAAGAGCACGTTGTTCATCGCTTCTTTCATGATGGTGTCAATAATATTCGGATCGGATAACAACACCAGTCTCTTGCTCTTCGGCGAGAATTCGAGATTTATTCCCTTGTCCTCCATCCTCTTTTTGTTGGATACCAATATATTTTCCGCCTTCCTTATGAGATCAATTCTTTTCGGTTTCCTGACCTGATAGGGTCCGAGGACCGTTACTATCTTTTCCATTCTTGAATGTATTAGACGCAGTTCATGCAGGGCGTACCTTACCTCTTTGGGTACTTTTCCGTTTCCATCCGCCTGATCCCGAATGGTCTTTTCCATGTTGTTCAATTCCTTGGCCAATGTCCTCTCTATCTTTCTGAGAACATCATGCCTGTCTTCTATGCCGATAAGGATTGTTTTCTCTCTTTCTATTAGCCCCTCAATGGAACGCTCGTAATTTTTCCCGATCTTTTCCAGTTTATCCACATCGTTCTTTTTTCTTACCGAACCAAACGCTTCAAATGCTTTCGATGTTGAGTATTTTTCAATATAATCCCTATACATCTCCTTGTTCAGGATGATCAGCAGTATACCGCTTTTTTTATTGACCCTTTCGTATATGTCCAATATCGTATCGAACAGTTTCGATGTCAGACTTCGAGACCCTGTCATGGACATGTCTATGATATTGATACCCCAGGTTTCGACATTTTCGATAATCTCGCTCTTCGCCTCATCCAGGTCCACTGTAGTGGTGGAGGTTTGAAAATATCTTTCGAACAGCGCCCTTTCTTTACCGATGGTGTATACGTTTACGACAAATCCTATTCTTTGATATGCCCGGGCGAATGTAACGATATCCTTTATATTGGGGGTTGAATCCTTGGAAACATAGCCCTTTTTTACGATCAGGTCCGGAATTGAACCGCTATCGTCTCCGTGTGGGCCCGCATGTATAGTATATTTTGTGCTGATATAGGCCAATATCGTGCCTGCGATCGATATTACAAGGGGAGTCGGGTCTATGGGCGCCCCGAAATCGAAGAACTGTGTTAAACACCGATTTTCGCCAACCCTTTATGTGAAATAACACGCCCTAATTTTTG
>CAZUZU010000225.1:0-3825 GCA_964624865.1 uncultured archaeon | reverse complement strand
CGAATTGCCAAGACTATAGCACTCTAATAAAATATACTATCTTTTCAACTCAGGTTGGAGGCGGGAGAGGACATCGATTTAGAAAAATCAGAACAATATATCCACGGGTGGGCTATTTAGCCCACCATTATCTTTTATTTTACCGAATATCCGGATATCACTGCTCACCCACATCGTAAACAAGTGCCGGGCACGGGCCTTTAAGACACTCGGAGCAGTGAGTGCACTTCTCATCGATTATCTCTATGTGCCCATTTTCAAGGACAAGCGCTTCGGAAGGGCATCCGGGAATGCATATGCCGCAACCCACGCAGCCCTCGCTTTTGCGCACCACGGTTTCCACCTTGGTAATGATATCTTTTACCCTATTCTCGTCGGAACCGGTGACTATGACGCCGCCCTCTCTGAACACAATCACCTCATTCCCCAGCTCCGCCGCTCCTTCCTCTTCTTTATAATCCGGCTTGTCCAGGGCATTCAAAAGGTTGGCCGCCCTTTCTATGTTGATCTCCCGGGTGAACGCGCCTTCCACGGAGTAGCCGCCAGTGCAAGGAGCATAACCCTCGGAAGTCACGAACTCCAGGCCTCCCTTTTTTTCTCTGGGATCGGGAACGGGACCGAGGTCCTTGGACCAACCAGGCGGGTTTTTCCACCTCCATAGGCCCAGGCCAAGCCATTTGTCCGGAAGTTGACGGTCGTTTACATAGTTCTCCAAATAAGCCCCGTATTTACCGTAGCCGGGATAATCCTCGGCTATTATATCTATATCCCCCATGTCGCCTGCGGGGCAGAGGTAGCATCCGATGCGGTCCAGGCCCCTTTCGTACCAGGGATTGTAATCTGCTTTTTTGAGGAATATATACAGCCATACGGCAAGGGCGTTCCAGTCCTGAATGGGAGAGATCCCCACCTGGGAGGGGACCCAGGGGTTTCTCCAAACCTTTCCCTTTTTCGACCGGGAAAAGGACTCGTACCTCCTTTGGCCAATAAGACTTATCACACCCTTGGGAAAACGGGAATTGATGGTCCGGGCAATGGGGCCCAACTTACAGACCTTGCAGCACCACCTGTAGTCCCTTGCCGGCGGTCCGAACGCTTCCAGGTTATCCCAGAAAGCGCTCCCGGCCTCCGCCTTGATCAGGTCGAGGCCGTATTTGTTTGCAGTATCTTCCACGTAATCCAATGTCTCTTTGAACTCGAGGCCGGTATCGTTGAATAATATATCCGGTTTAGTCTCTTTCTCCAACGCCAATAATAGACAGGCAAGGCTGTCCTTGCCCCCGCTGAAGGAAACGACCATGGGCAAATTCGGACGTTTATCCCTCTGCTTTTCTATAAAGGACACCGCTCGTCCCTCCATGGAGCTGAGATAATCTAGATTGCATTCGACCACCGTCCCCCAGACGGGGGCCCAGGTGTCGTCCGTCACGCCCTCTATCATCTCGCCGGGATGACTTCTCAGCGAGTGTTTGTTCTTTGCGCCTACGCCCCTCTCCCCCCTCTTCCCCCTTTCTCTCATGGTCTTACCGTCCATTCTGGCAATTCCGGTGGCAACCACCTTGCCCTCCGGGTCCATCACTATCACGCCGTCTCCCTCTTCCATATCGTCAGCGTCCACCACGCCGGGGCATAGAACGCTGGCCCCGTTGGATATGCTTTTCACCGCCCCCGGGTCGATAGTTATTCTCCCCTTGGAAGCCCCCGGTCCCAACAACCCACCTAGGCTTATCCTCGGTAAAATATGCCAGCGGAAACGTCCGTTCAGCAGCCTGTAAGAAAGGAAAGCCAGAACCTGGCCGCCGACAACTATCTCGTAGGCCTTGTCCTCCGCGGGAACTGGATTGAGGACCACCGGCCGGTCGTATAGGAAATCGAGTGTTCCGGCCTCTGGTGAAAAATAACGTTCGATGACCTCTGCGATGAGATCAATGTCATGTGGGAAGGCCGGCCGGATATCCCCGGGAGGTGTATGCTTGACCTCCTTTGCTCTTGACCCGCATGAGCTGCAAACATTGCCCAGCAGAGGAACGTTGCATCTGGGGCACCAGCCCAAATATAACTTGCCAAGGTAAAGTTTTTTGGAGCTCATTGCAGTACGCGGTCCTTGTCCCAAGACGTCAGAACGAAATCGATATCATAGGTCTTGACACCGAAGTTGACACCGCACTCCCTGTCCCTTTCGCTGTCCCCTATGAAGATTATCCTGTCCTTGCCTAACTGGAAGTGATCCTTGATGGCGTCCAGTCCTTCTGTCTCGGGCTTGTGCCACTTAACGTCCTCGAAACATACCTTGTAGTCAATAAGGTTGCTTAGGCCGTGTTCCTCTATTACGCTTTCCACTACATTCTTGGTATTGAGGGTGAAGACAGCCACCTTCTTCCCCGAGGCCTTAATTTCTCTAAGAAGGTCCAGTGACTTTTGTATTGGTTTATGGCCCGCCTCCATCTCGTATTTGTTCACGACCTTTAGCATTCCCTTGAACACGTTCTCCCCGACCTTGTGACCCAATCTCAGCTCGTCCACGGTTTCCACCAGGGGATTGAAACTTCGCTCGATGTTATAGTTTTCATACACATATTGGGAAAGATCCTCCTTCAAGCGGTCCCAGTCCAGCTCAAGATTGAAAAGGGTTCCGTCAAAATCGAATACCACTACCTCCGCGTTTTCCATTTCCTTTGGGAGATACGAACATGCTTCTTCTGCCATTGGATACACCTGCCACATAATCAACGAAATACCATTTAAATATTATCTTCTTTCCTTTGTCTTCTTACCGAATATTTAAATCTCAATAGTATATGCATTCTAACAATGAACATCGACTGGTTAAGGGAGAGAAGGTTCCAGCTCGCCGCTCTTTTTATCCTGTTGCTGATATCCTTCGCAATAAGAGCGCACTTGGCCTCGGTCTCGCCCATCGACGACGACGAACCATGGTATCTCATGGACGGCTACAACATATCCAACGGCCTGGTGCCTTACCGGGATTTCCACGGTCGAAGCCCGGTCTACGTCTACACCCTTGCCATGGTCTCCGGTCCGAGCGGCAACAGTATATTCGCGGCGAGGATGGTCTCGGTGCTGTGCTCAACCGCCACGGTTGCCCTTATATACGCAATATCCAGAAAGTTCACCTCCCCGGGCCCGTCGCTAATGGCGACAGGGGTATTTGGCCTCAGCCCCTTTGCCATAAGGTACGGCACCACAGTGATGACGGAACCCATGGCGGTGATGTTCTCACTTTTGGCCCTCTGGTCCTATCTCTCGGCCATGGAAGGTAAAAGATGGCGGACGATAGGACTTTCCGCGGGGTGTGGGCTGTTCCTGGCACTGGGCTTCCTGACCCGGCGATCAGTGGGGATACTGGCACCCGCCCTGCTGGTATCTTCCCTTGCATTGTATCGTATGCAGGGACGCCCCGTAAAGAAATGGTTTGCACTCAATCTGCCCATGGTCGCCTTGATATTGATACCCTTCCTCGGCCTGCTGGTATTTATCAGCGGGGGAAGGGGGTTCGAATACGCGTACTACACCCTTCTGGGGGAGCTTTGGTCCCAACCAGCCCTGGAGCCGTTCTTCAACTGGTTCCTGAGCGAGGGCGGGGTCAAGGCCCTATTCTTGCTTGCACCGGTGTTCATCCTTCCCCTCTTTTTTTGCTACGAAAAGTTCCCCTCGGGGTTGAAGGGGCTGCCCCTGGCCCTGGGCGGACTGGGGCTGATCTCCCTCTTTGGACTGACGCTTAATGCGGAATACACCAACTACCCGGGGACAGATTCTTTTTACTACGGGCCCGGCGGACTGGAAGGGATCGGGTGGACAGCGGCA
>CAZUZU010000224.1:1105-3930 GCA_964624865.1 uncultured archaeon | reverse complement strand
GTTGTAGCAACACCTACAATGCAAAGGGGTGACACATGTCTTTGGGTTCTACAATATAATATGATATAATATAACCGAGTCTCTCCGCCGGTCTACTCGCTTCCCAGATATATCTTTGTTGTTCGGGCGGCACATCTCCTCCAGGTAAATTCCCTCGCCCGTTCTCTCAGTCCCTTAACAGGTATATCTTCTATAAGGTCGGGGAACACCTTTGCGGCCGAGTCCAAATCGCCGCCGGGTATCAGTCCGGGATAACCAGGGGGCAGTATCTCTCGATATGAGGGTATGTCGTTGGCAATGACGGGTATGCCGGCAGCGCATGCGTCCAGAACGGGAAGTCCGAAGCCTTCGTATCTGGAAAAGGAAACCAGACACTTCGTGTTTTTGTACACCTGTTTTGCATCCCCGAAGTTCGTAATGATCTCAGTTTTGTCTGCAATTGAGGACGCTTTTACTTTCCTTACTACGGAAGAGGCTTTGTGCTCCGTGGTATTACCTGCCAGCATGAACTTGCTTTCACCCCTCTTGGACATCATCCGAAAGAAGTCGATGGCATCCTTTATCCCTTTCCTCGGGGTAAAGGCGCCGATATGGGTTAAGCTACCCAAAGCCTTTGGCACGATATCGAGGAGCCTTTCATCAACGCCGTGAGGCACCACCCGCACATCCAGATCCAGGGTCGGAAATATCCTTTCTATCTCGGACCCGGTAAATTGGCTGGGCGTGATTATAACATCCGCTCCTTCCAGCCCTTTTCTGAGATATTTCTTGTACTTGGCCCTTGTGGAGTAAGAACACCATTTTTTGTTGACAATGCAAGAAAGGTCGTGCACCGTAAGCACCTTTCTCTGCGGGAGCGAGCCCCAGCGGCAAAGGGTATTGGGATCGTGGTAGACCTCTATGTCCTTTCTTTTGGAAAGGAATTTGGGTATATCTCGGTAATGCCAGGCGGCGCTTGGCTTGGAAGCGAATGTAATTACCTCGATCTTGTCCCTTTTTAGGCCAATGTCGGGAAAAGAATTACCCGGATAGAGTATAATCACTTCCACTTCGTCCAAATGAGTCAGCTCTTTAAGCAGGGACGCAACGTATGTGTATGTTCCGGTTGGTGCGGGGGAGGCCGAGGCCATAGCGTTTATTGCAACCCTCAATCAGTCCCCCCCTTGGCATCCGGGTTTTCCAATTTTCCGTTCACCACCTGCATAATATCTTCTATAGGTAATCCGCCCTGCCGGTACACGCGCATTGGCCTCGTGGTTATGTCGACCACGGTGGAATCCTTACCTATTTCTGTCTTGCCTGCATCAAGTATCACGTCCACTTTTCCGTCGAATATCTCTATAACCTCTTTTCCCTTGGTGGGGGAGGGGTGCCCGGATAGGTTCGCTGAAGGGGCCACCAGGGCTCTTCCCACTTTTTCTATCAAGGCAAGGGCCACGGGATGATCCGGCATCCTCACTCCGATGGTATCCCGACCCGCTGTTACTTCCTGCGGGATCCCCCGACCCTTCCTCATTACCATGGTCAGCGGCCCGGGCCAAAAACGTTCTGCAAGGAGATAGCCGACTTCCGGGATATCTATGGCCACCTCTTCAATCATATCTGGACCGGAGATGTGGGCTGTCAGGGGTTTTTTCCTGGGTCTGCCTTTTACCTTGAACAATCTTTTTACGGCCCCTGGATTGAAGGGATCCGCCCCAAGACCGTATACTGTCTCGGTGGGAAAGGCCACCAGGCCACCGTTCCGAATAGCCCCGGCCCCGGCCGATACTGCGGTGTTTAAATTAATCTTGCTCACGCGGTATATTTTTGTCTTTGTCATATTTATAGACCATATACAACAGGTGATTAATATAGTTGAGGACAGGATATTATTGCCTGGAAGTCGAGGAATCTTTACCTCTTACCACTACTATTATTACTATTATGAAATGTCCATACTGTAAATACACATGGAAACCCAGAAAACCAAACCCTTTATCATGCCCCAGATGGTAAGGCGTCTGGATAATATCCCCAAAAAATTGGAAAGAGATCCCTTGTCCAAGGCCAGAAATGTAGAGAGGGGATTCCAAAGAACGATATATGTCATGTCCATAATAACTCCAAACTGGAAGAAAAGGGAATAATGGCTGCTGTGGTGGGAGGGGCTGCAGTGGAATTCTACACCCGGGACTGGTATGCCACAGCAGATATAGATCTTGCTGTGACATGGGGTAAGAGAAAGGTCCTGGATAAAGTGCTTGAGAGTCTGGGATTCTCACCAAGTGGAAGGATGTGGGCCAGAAAAGATCTTGATCCGCATATCGAGGCCCCGGGAGACATTAAAGACATAGACACGGACCTTATAACCAAGGTCGAGACAGAGGACGGATACGTGAATATCATCGGTGTCGAAGGCATAATCTTTGATGGGGTTCAAGCAGGGGAACATTGGAAAAGTGAGGCCGACAAGGGTCAAGCCGCTCTAATTGCATCGCAGTTCTATGATGATACAGACTGGGACTACCTGTGAAAAAAAATGCATAGAGGAACAATCGGAGAAGATGCTCGATGAGGTCAAGGGGGAGGCCCAGGATGCGCTTGATAGATCTCGATGAATGGAAAGGCAAGCCGCTTTCCGCCAGAAAACTGAAAAGAGGTGTCAGGCACAGGCCTACACCCCGGTGGAAATTGATCGATTCCATCGTTTACATAAAGATGCGCGACGAGTATCTTCAGCAGGAGGGAATATTGGTAAGAACCGGCGAAAGAAGATGGAAATTCGATCCCGAATTCCTTTGAGGATCGATTCATTTCCTTCTAGTTTTTATCAAGGACCGAGT
>CAZUZU010000224.1:0-1095 GCA_964624865.1 uncultured archaeon | reverse complement strand
AGTATCCTTTTTTTTCATGGATGAGATAGTAGAGAATACGACAACTGCGACCAGACTGCTGGCAAGGGCGTAATATATCGGTCCTTCATAGCCGAAGAACTGGGCCAGGACACCTCCAAGGAAGGGTCCGATCACGCCGGAAAAGAATATGGAGGATTGTAGAAGGCCCGAGGTGGTACCTATCTCAGTGTTTCTTTCAGCGATATATCTCAGGGAGCCGCTGTACATCGCGCCCCAGGAGAACCCGATGATGACATGAGATAAAAGGAAGAGGATGAAGGTGGTACTCCAGATCATGACAGCGAAGCCCAGAGCGGTTAGCATGTAGCCAGTGATGCACAGGTACCTGCTGTTAAATCGGTCAGAGAACTGCATGAACGCGAATTGCGTCAAGGTGTTGGCCATGAAGATGAGACCTATCTGGTACACTGAGATCCCGTATTGGGAAAGGTAAAGGGGGAATATGATCCATACGCTCTGGGCCCCGGTATGTCGAAGCAGGTATGCCAGGTAAACCTCGACGTTCTTTTTTATCAATCTCGGTTGGAAAAAGGGCATGCGGAGTTTTTTGAACTTTACCTCCGGAAGCAGAAGGGATATTACGAATGCGGCTACGTAAAGAAGGGAAGAGGCTATGAAAACGCGGGAGAACATGGCAATCACTCCGGCGGTATAGGTCCCAATCGCCCAGCCAAGGGACATATAGGAGGCGAATTGACCCAAGGGTCTTTTCGTGTCCGTGACATAGGCGATCAATGCCGGGGGGTATATACCGGCGGCCAATCCACAGAAGGCCCTGGCAAGGAGAAGGGTAAGGGGGCTGTATGCAAATATCTGGATGAAGAAGGCGACCGATGATATGACAAGGCCGACTTGGACCACCCATTTCCTTGCGCTCACATCGGAAAGGTATCCGAAAACGTAGGACGAGATAAACAGGGTAAAGCCGTAAGCCATCCCTATGAGGCCGAGGAAGAACTCGCTTGAGTTCAGGTCCTTTGCAAGAAGCGGTATGACTATCCAGGATGTGGAAAGACCGGCGTAGCTTAGCATTGCGATTGCCCTTGGGGCGTATTTGGAGCTCCGCACGTCGTC
>CAZUZU010000223.1:0-3964 GCA_964624865.1 uncultured archaeon | reverse complement strand
TTTCGCTTGTGAAAGATTATATTTTTACATTTTCAATCCCTGTTGGCGGTAATAGCTTTTGCCCCTTCCCCTCTTCAACACCCTTACATATCCCCTCTTCACCAGTAGACCGAGCCTCTTCTTCAAGGTGGGCCTGCTTATGTCGAACTCCTTCCGGATGAGCTCATGGTTGGGCTTGACGCCCTTGAGATTCTGCCGCTGGACGAATTTCAGGATGTCGACAGCCGCCGCAGGAAGCCTTTTCCTTCCCTTGGGGAGTATCTCCCAGGTTTCCCTTTCCAGATATCTGAGTTGGATTGGAGACAAGGTGTTCGGGTCCACGGACAGGATCACAATGCCGTTCTTGAAATGCATGGTTTCCCTCAACGACTGTATGAGGAAAAGGACCTGTTTGAAACCCACCCTGGAAATCAGGCAATCGAGATCATGGATCATAATCGCTGACCCGCAGGGTTCCTTTTCGATCACCTGTTTTATCTTTTTAGGGTCAGGGGACAGGGAATGTTTTACATTACTTTCCGCAAGCCAGCGGTAATCAAAATCGAGTTCAAGTTGCTTTTTCAGCTCTTTTTGGCTGCTCCCGGACAAAG
Organism: uncultured archaeon; assembly: GCA_964624865.1. Classification (GTDB taxonomy): domain Archaea; phylum Thermoplasmatota; class Penumbrarchaeia; order CAZUZU01; family CAZUZU01; genus CAZUZU01. The sequence continues at coordinate 3,374 of CAZUZU010000223.1, read as the reverse complement.
CGAGGCCGTGATAACCCGCCCGGAGAAGGTCCGTGAAGGCTTCCGTGGATTGAACGCGTCCCTTTTCCTTGGCAAGGTAGAGATTTCCTTCCTTGAGGTCGAATCTCATGAGACGGCTTTTTTCCTCTTTTTCCGCCAGTTTCCTTTCAGTGATGTCCGAGAACAGGGTGACGAAGTTGCCCCTGGTGTCCGAAAATACTGAAATATGAAAATACTTGTCCGTGGGCTCGTAGTAGGTCTCGAACACCATGGATTCACCGGTTTCGACCACCTTCGAATAACTGTCAAGGTAAGGCGCCTTCTCCCCCCCGTAAACATCGGTGGCGGTCTTACCCACGCCTTCTCCCCTGCTTAGACCGGTCAATTCCTCGTAACGGGGATTGACATCCGTTAACACATAATTCACAGGCTCGCCGTCCTCGTCATATATCATCTCGTGGAGGGCCATGCCTTCGTTCAGGTTGATGAAAAGTCTCCTGTATTTTTCCTCCTCTTGCATGAGTCTCTTCTCCACCTCGTGCCTGTACAGCGAAACTTCTATGGTTGTGTGCAGGTCCGATTCCCTGAACGGTTTGCCGAGATAGCCGTAGGGCTCCGCTTTTTTGGCCTTTTCCAAGGTCCTGCGGTCGCCGAGGGCGGTGAGGAACACCACCGGGATGTCGAACCTCTCCTTTATTTCCCTGGCTGCGTCCGTGCCGTCCATGTTGCCCCTGAGCCTTATGTCCATGATCGCCAGATCGGCTTCCTCCGCCTTTTCCACCGCCTCCTCACCGGTTGAGACCGTATCAATAACGGCATAGCCCATTTTCTCCAGTTTCACGCGGATATCGTTTGCAGGGATGGGCTCGTCCTCGACTATCAGTATCCTCGCTTTGGCCATTTCCTTTCTCCTATACGGGTTGTTTAATAATAGCGGAGTTGGAAATGAGTGAAAGGTAATAAAATTTTACTGTAGGTGACTGCCGATGTTTCCGTCCCTAATACGCCCCTCAAGTTCCCCTCCCTGTCGATTCCGGGGTACTGCCAAGTCCGAAAGCGAAAGGGCGGGCGATAGACCAGAGCGGGAGCCTGAGCGAGGGCGTGTAATTGCCAAGTTCGAAAGCGAAAGGGCGGGCCTAGCACGGATGCCAAATGAACAATTGTTAATCATATAATGTTTGTCATAACATCCGTGAAAATATCGACCTAAAGGCCGGAGGGGAACATCAGCCGGAATCAACAGGCGAGCCAGTGGCTTAACTAAAACATTTATATACATCCTCCCCATATTAATTTGGCAAGGTGGTGGTAGGATATCCTCACGGAAAAATAAGAACGGGAAACCGGATTACGACTTGGGAACGCTGTCCTCCGTTTTGATGGACCCCTACAATATGAAGATTATCACCGCCCTTTACAACCAACCGAGAAGCGTAAGGGAACTGGCATACGCCTTCAACATACCGCTAACAACATGTTACCGCAAGATCAAGGAACTGGAGGAGATCGATCTCATCGTGGCGGAAGGTAAGTACCTGGCCAAGAACGGACGTAGGTACACCGCCTACCGCTCCAACCTTATCAAGCTCAGCCTGAACTATGAAAAGGGGATACTCGAGGTCCGATTCCAGCTGGAATGGTCGGACCCGGTCTGTATAAGGTACATTCAGGCCGAATCCGGCGACCTCGTCAGATCTGAAACCGATACGGAGGGGGAGATGTTTGATTCCCAGGATTGAAAATCAGAGGGGTGTTTATATAAATTCCGGAACCAATCGTCAATCTCAATATATCGAGGAGGCGTTGTTAAAAGGTGACCGATGATCGATCCATAAAGGACCTTCTCAAGAGCGAGGAGGAATTGAAGGCGCTTTTTAACGGGACGAGGGACGGCATTGCCCTGATCGACCACACGGGCAAGGTCCTGAGGGTGAATACAAGGATCCTGGAGGTCGGCGGCTATTCCGAGGATGAGATAGTGGGCAAGCGTTTCAAATTCCTCAAGATGTTCCCGGGGAGCAGCATGGCAAAGATGCTGTCGAAGTTCGCCAAGGTAATGAAAGGTACGGAGGTACCGCCTTTCGAGGTGGAGGTCTTTACCAAGTCAGGGGGGAAACTGGTGGCGGAGCTACACGGCTCCCCCTACCGGAGAAACGGTGAGATCCGTGGCATGGTGGGGGTCATACGGGACGTTACCGACAGGAAGAGGGCGGAGAGCAGGAGGTCGGAACTGATAAGAGACCTGGAATTCCTTTCCCAGACCGCAAGGGATTTCCTGGAAATGGAACCGGAGGATGACATCTACGAGAAAATCGCGGATCATCTGGAATCGTTGGTTCCCGACGCAAGGATAATGGTCAACTCCTATCACCAGGACACCAGTAAATCCGAGATCAAAGTGATAAGAGGGCTGGGCGGGCTGTCGAAGGGGGTGATGAAGATACTGGGAAAGGACCCCGTGGGCATGGGATTCACCATCGCCGGAAAGGACAAGGAGGAGATGCTCAGCAAGAAGCTCATGAAGGGCCCCAAGGGCATCCACGAACTGTCCGCGGGAGAGGTCCCGAAAAAGGTCGGAGCCGCATTGGACAGGATTCTGAGGATAGGGGACATCTACGGCATGGGTTTCTCTAAGGGAAACGTCCTGTTCGGGAACAATGTAATCATAATGAAAAGGGGGAAGGAACTGAAGAACAGGTCCCTCGTGGAGGCGTATGTCAACCAGGCCTCGGTGGCCCTCCAGAAATGGCTTGCCAACAAGGAGAAGAAAAAGAGCGACAAGGCCCTGAAAAAGAGCGACAAGGCCCTGAAAAAGAGCGACAAGGAGAAGAAAAAGAGCGACAGGCAGTTCAGAGCATTGATCCAGAAGAGCTCGGACGTAATATTGCTGGTGAACGAAGATACGAATATAGAATTCGTCAGCGATTCGTTCAAACCGGTCCTGGGCCGTGACCCGGACGAGATACGTGGCCACAGCGCCCTGGAATTTATCGAAGGCTTCGTTCACGATGAGGACGCGGAAGGGGTTATGGAGGCCTTTGCCCAATGCCTCAGGGACGAAGGGGTCGAACGCAGGGTCGAATCCCGGTACATGCACAGCGACGGGACCTGGCATTGGCTTGAGGCCATGGTCCGGAACAGGCTGTCCGATCCGGACGTAAAGGGGTTGGTGATAAACATCCAGGACATCACCGAGCGGAAGAGGGCGGAGGAACACGTGGAGCACCTGAACTCCCTGCTGATGGCCATCAGGAACGTGAACCAGTTTATAGTCCAGGAGCAAGACCTCGGGCCCATTGTGAAAAGGTCTTGCAAAGAGCTCGTGGACGCCAGGTCCTACATCAACCTGTCCATCGCCCTTCTGGAAGCGGACGGCAAGCGTATAGTGCCTGTGG
>CAZUZU010000222.1:0-4092 GCA_964624865.1 uncultured archaeon | reverse complement strand
CCTCTATCCTTTTTAATAATCGGAACAGGACCTTGGAAAAGGCCTCCACCTCCAACTGGTTCAAGGTCATTTTCTCCCTGTATTCGTCTATCTCACTTGCCTTGAGTACGACAAGCTCATACTCATACGCGTCGGCAAGGGTGGCTGCCAGCCTCTCCCTTCTTCTGGGCGAGATGTCCTTTGAATCCCTCACGCCGATTTCCGTCATGTGCTTATCGTCCGGGGCGGCAAGCGCGCAGATCACCATCGGCCCGAACACCGGCCCTCGTCCCGCCTCGTCCACACCCATTATCACAATAATTCACCCTAGAACCTTAATATCTCCGCCTCGATGTCCCGGCCCGTGATCCTTAGAATGGCCACACTGCTGTCCTTTGACGATGAATTGCCAGAGGCGCTGCCCGGATTTATCAGGTATATTCCGCTCTTTTTTTTAATGAAGGGGGAATGGGTGTGGCCCGATACAAGAACTTTTACGGCCTTTTCCTTGGCCGTGTACAGCATTCGATCCTGGAACCCTTGAGGAGCGCCTCCGCCGTGGGTGAGGCCGATGCGAACGGAGTTGACCTCAAGGGACGTGTAGGCCGGGAGCTTGGCTGTGACCTCGGGATAGCACATGTTGCCGTGTACCGCCACCACGGGGGCGAGCTGCTTCAGCTGATCAAGGACGTCCAGGACGACAAGGTCCCCTGCATGCATTATCATCTCCGCCTCCGTCTCCTTGAACAGTTCCAAAGCCTCTTCAGGCACTTTTTTCGCCTTGTCCGGAACATGGGTGTCGGATATCAATCCTATGACATGGGTATCAGCCATTTTTATTATCACCTAACATTGACCAGGCCTTCCCGGCTCGATATAGGGCAGTAATATTGCCTGCCACTATAAACCATATCATGACATAATCCGTGATATTAAATGATAGGCCGGTAAAGGTGGGAAGGGTGAAGCCGAAAAAGACAAGGAAGAACTGTATCCAAGGCAGTAGGATAAGAACCGCAAGCCTGTCCGCCCTGCCCATTACCCCGGCATATATCCTTTTAACACCAACGGCCTGGGCCTGGGTCCCCATGTAGGAAACAAGGAGAATGGAGATAATCGCGGCCAGACCAACGATATTGTTACAAAAAGGAGAGAAAGTAATGCCCAGCAGGAGGATGATGTCCGAATACCTGTCCACGGTGTGGTCCAGAAAATCGCCCCTGGCACTGGCCCTCCCCGTTGTCTTGGCCACGTAGCCGTCCATGACATCGAAGGCGGCGTTAAGGAAGATGAAGATAGGGACCAGCAGGAGCGGGTAAGGAAACCGGTGGGTGGAAAACAGGAAGGTCAAAGCCGCCAGAAGGGAAAATACAAAGGATATCAGGGTAAGTGTATTCGGATTATATTTTAGGAAGGGGTCTGCGTACTTAGCCAGAAATTGATTAGATTCCGTCCTGTATTTATCAAGCAAGGGGCGCACCTCAATTGATTGATGTTAAAATGTAAATGGTTAATATAGGTTGCCTTGTGTTTATTCGTCCATGCGGGGAGCGAGGAGATAACTTACGTGGCCCTTGCCGCCGGCTATATCGAAGTCCAGCTTAAGGGGATAGTTGTTGCTGAGGTTCATATCCACGACCTCGGAATTGGAGGCCACCCTTATCATCCTCTGCAGGAAGTCCAGGTTGTACTTGCTCTTGACCTCTTCCTTGCATTCAACCTTTACCAACCTGTCCTTGGGAATGTCCAGGTCCGCTGCGTCCAGGTCGCCCTTGGCGTGCAGTGAGAACTTATCGGGCTGAAGGACGAGGGTAATGTTCTCGGTTATCTTCTCCGCGACCTTGATCCCAAGGGTAAGCTCGCTTGTCTTTATGGATACCTTGGCCGGATGGCTAAGGCTCGGGACCTTGGATTCCGGCATGCTGGCATGGTCCACAAGGGCCATGGACGAGGTTACGTCGCCCACCTTCATGACCATCTTGTTGGAATCCTCCTCGATCTCCATGTCCACCATGTCCGTGGATCTGATCAGACCTATGAAATCTCTGATCTTCTTCATGTCCACGCCAATCTCCATTCCCGAGGACTCGTACGTTTCGAAAGCGTCCTTGTCTATATTGATATGGACCATTGCAACGTGTGAGGGATCCACCACGATACATTCCAGGTCGTTTTCCTGAAAATTCAATTTTACGTCATCGGAAAGAATGCTAACCGCTTCGGCGAGCTGTCTTACGACCTCTGCCTTGACTTCCACCTTCAATGCCATGTGTTGTCACCTCGTATATATGGTTGAAATCTGTCTTATATATACATCCTATATATAAAAAGATTTTTCTATTATGGGGGAATTTGGCTGGAAACACAACATTTTTAAATACACGGTTGTATATAGCACAGACATCAAAAAAGCAAACGGCGATGCCTATGGCTGATGAAGAGCTTACCTCCCTGGACAAGAAACTGTACCGCTATCTGGTGGATAACGACTTCACGGAGCAGTACTGGAAGACGGTGGACGCGGCCAGGGAGTTCAACGTCAGCGAGAGCGACGTGTACGAATCGCTGTCCAGGCTGGCAAAGCTCAAGAAGGACAACGTCTGGATCTATTACAAGGACGGGCGGATCAGGATCGCAGCGGAATAACTTACAGCGGGGTGGGGTAGCCAGGATATCCCGACGGGCTCATAACCCGTAGACCGGTAGTTCAAATCTACCCCCCGCTACTTTTCTTTTGTTGCTACAATGGTTTAGATGCAAGTATTGGCGTTTCATCGTAGATTTGAACGGGTTCACGAGCATGATGAAATCATGCGAACTTGACCGATCCGATAGGGTTGGTCATAGAATCTACCCCCCGCTACTTTTCTTTTCACCGTTGATGGTTTATTGCTGAAAAAGAAAGATAGTGGTCAAAGAAACTTCCGTGTTACCTACATTCGTGGTTTGCCAATGATTCGAGCCAGTAGATAACACTTTCCCCCACCCGGAAATTTGTACTGTCGAAAGGTTTATACAATGATTGCGGGATCCCCGTCTCACTTGTAATACAGGCCGAAGGTAAGAGTGCATTCGTCCTCTAACTTGCTCTTGTCCGCGATAACCACTTTGCCCGGGTTCCTTGTCAGTTCGAGTATACCCTCGAAGATTCCGATCCAGATCTCGATCTGGTTCTCATTGCCCATGACGCCGTTGGCTGTGACCAGAAGGCCCTTGTCGGTCTCCTCCACGGTAAGCACGTCCGTTTCTACGTCTTCGTTCCTGAGGTTGGTCGCGGCAAGGGTTTCGTTCATCTTTGCCAGCACCTTAACCGGGTTGGTGAACATGCCGAAGTATCTCATGAGCTTGACTTCCCTTGCCGAGAACCTGCCCAGCTTGCGCAGGTACTCGGTGCCGTGCTCCTTCACGATGTAGTTGACTATCTGCCTTTGATAGCCGGGTAGGTACAGGCCTTCTGGCTGTATATCCTTAATGTCGAAATCCAATCTAGCATCCAGGGCCTCGACTCCCCCCTTTCCCCACATCTTTCTCACGAACTTGTGGTAAAGCAGGATGATGTTGCCCTTGGTCTTGGTATTGGCCAGCTTCTCCCGAATGGCCTTTCCTTTTCCCTCGGTTGTCTTTTCCAATCGAATCTCTCCCGACTGTTCAAGCGGAGTTGTGGCAGCTACCAAGAATGCGTCTGGGGCTAATTAGCTTTACTAAGGGCATAGATTATTCTATGGGCCGGGTTTTTATTGCGTTGTGAGTATACATTGAGAAAACGCTTCCAATGGATATGCATGATGTAGCCCATAAGACAACAACCCCGGATCCTATCTGTGAAATGTGTTAAAACAATCTATGTTCCCAGGCCTCCCAACGCATATGTTTTTAGGTGAAATACAGTATACTTGTGGTAATGGCAAAAAGAACAAAGACCGCCAGTACCCCGGCGAGCCGGGCGCTGAAACCGTTTCGGAGCACCCTGATCGACCTGGGTTTCTACTTCCTGCTGGAAACGTCCGATATGTTGGTGCATTTCGTGGCCGAGATCAGGGGGCGGCTGGACCTGGGGAGGCTAGTGTCGTGACAATTTAATTTCGTTACATTTATTAATAAAGAGTTCATGTC
>CAZUZU010000221.1:0-4148 GCA_964624865.1 uncultured archaeon | reverse complement strand
CCTTACCTTTTAAAGCCGACGCGGCAACCGTTGCCGGCGAAGCCAGATATATCTCCGCTTCCTTACATCCCATACGCCCCCTGAAGTTCCTGTTGGCCGTGGAAAGACATTTTTCCCCGGGGGCAAGAACTCCCAGGTGCGCGCCAAGGCACGGCCCGCAGCCTGGCGGAAGGATCATCGCCCCCGCCCCGCTTAAAGTGGCTATGGTGCCGTCCTCCAGCGCTTTTTGCAGTATCGGTCTCGATGCGGGCAGGACAATCAATCGAACTTGGGGCGAAATTTCCCTGCCCTTCAATATCCTGGCCGCCACGTGAAGATCGGACAATCTACCGTTGGTACAGGTGCCGATAAAACACTGGTCCAACCCCATACCTGCCAGATCTGTCACTGGCCTGGACATATCCACCTGATGAGGGCCGGCAACAGTGGGTTCAACTGCATCTAGGGTATATTCCAACTTACGTTCATAGATTGCGTCCGGATCGGCCCACACGCCCTCTATTTCATCCGTGTTTACATCTACGGATCGAAAGAATTCCTTGGTCACCGGATCATAGGGAAACACTGCAAGCTTCGCCCCCATCTCAACGCCCATATTGGATACGGTCATCCTGTCATCCATGGATAAATGCTCAATATCCCCGTGAAACTCCAGGCTGCGGTAGTTCGCCCCGTCCGCCCCGATATCGGCGATCAGAGCCAGGTCCTTGGCGTATGCCCCCCTACCAAGCTTACCCCCCAAGGTTATCTTGATGCTCTCGGGCACCTTCAACCAGGTCTCGCCGGTGAGCAGTATGGCCGCCGCCTCCGTCCGGTCAATGCCCGTGGAGAAGGCGTTCACGGCCCCGTAGGTACAGGTGTGGGAATCACTACCCAACACGATCTCACCGGGTAGGGCCAGCCCCTCCTCCACCACGACCTGATGACATATGCCCCTGCCGCAGTCGTAGAAATTCTCTATACCGAACCGTTCCACGAATCCCCTTATCTTCCGGTGATTTTCAGCTGTTTTTTGGTCTGCTGCAGGGACTACGTGGTCAAGCACTATCACCGGGAGCTCCGGGTCATGGATTCCATAACGATCAAGTTCGAGGCCTATTTTGTCGATGATAGCGGCAGTGTTGTCGTGACTTAAAAGATGTTCCGGCATTACGGTGACGATCTCGCCGGGGTTCAATCCACCGGTTGTACCGCCTTCCCGGCCCAGGATCTTTTGAGCAAAGGTCAGACCCAATTTTACACCCATGGATAATTAACTCCCTTTATGTCCATAGTTATATTTAATAACATCTTATCTCTTGACCCCAGCGGTTTGCATTCGTAAACATAAGCGCGCATTTTTAGGCACCAACAGGGCTTTGTCCCTCTCAATTAAAAAGAAAAGAGAGAATTGGGCCGGTATGACCCAATCGAGGGATCACTCCTCTTCCAGCTCCAGGTCGGCCTTGCAGTAGGGGCATTTGTCGGCGTAGGCACTTATCTCCTTGCCGCAGGAGGGGCAGTCTATGACCTCGTCCTCGTACTCCTCCTCGTCCTCGTAGTCCTCTTCGCCAGCGGCCCTAAGCTTGGCCCCGGCCACACCCACAAGGACCACGAGGATCACTATGATCAGTATGAGGATATAGGCCAGGTCGATGCCTGCCATCGTACCGAGGCCCCAAAGCCCCATGTCTTCCTTGCCGTCTACGTCGCCGTCGCCGTCCTCCGGCGGGATATAGACATCGGTTATTGTCAGCGTGATGGTCTTGAAATCGTCGTGGTCCGGATTGTCGGTCTCGAACACCGTTACTGTTATCTTATAGGTGCCGGGCTCGGCATATATATGTGTAACCGAGGTGCCGTTGGCATCCTTGTCGTTGGTTGTATCGTTGTCCCCGTCGCTGTCTACATCGTCGTCGAAATCCCAATAGATGGTGAGGGCGTCACCTTCCGGGTCCACGGCGTTGACACTGAGCTCGATGCTAGTATTGACCTCGAAGCTTCTCTCGTCGTCGGTGGTGTTTATGGATTTAACCTCGGGATATTTGTTGAAATGGACCCTTTCAAGCGTTACGTCCAGGGTGGTGTTCTCGTCGGTCTTGACCTCGACATCCGTTTTATTCTTTCCGACGAACTGTTTGACGGAGTCGCTGAAGCTTACCGTGTATGTGCCCACGGGCAAGGTAAGCAGCTTGAACGTGCCGTTGTCGTCCGTCCCGGTGGTCCGTCCCAGCTCGGGAATGGTGACCAGAATGCCGCTTAAGGGTTCCGATTCCTCGTCGGTCACGGTACCTACGATATTACCGTAGTATACCATGAGGGTGGTAAAGGACCAGTAGTAATCGTCATAGCTGCTGAAGCCCTGTTCGCCGTCAAAAGTACCATCCAGATTGTTACCAGCGTTGTCCTTGACCCTGAAGGCAACAACCACCTGATAATCGCTCCCCGGCCTGAGTTTCTTCTCCGGAGCAAGGGTCAGGGTCCTGGTTCCTTGATCGTAGCTCATCTCCACGTCAACAGGCATGGAGTTCTCGTCCAGCAGGGTTATATTGCCCTGGAATGTGTCCTCGTCCATGTCCTTGTCGAAGGTAATGGTTACGCTTGAGTTGAGAGGTACTTCGGTCGAATCGTTGCCCGGGCTGTGTTCCTTTACCACGGGCCCGGGAGGCATCTTGGATTCGGTGGTGAAGTTCCACACGTAATCGTCTGTGGGCGAGCCCTCCTCCAGCTTGTTCTTGTTCCCGTCCAGTGTATCGCCGTAAACGTCTGCAAGGGAGCCCTTCACCACCCCGTAATACGTCTGCTGAGGGGCCAGCGGGACAGCCGGTTTGAAGGCCAGGTAGTTCGAGTTTATCTGGTAGTTGACCTCCCCTTCCACCTCATTACCTTGGCCGTCACGAACCGTCATTTTATCGTCGAAACCAAAAAGGGACAGCATCTCGTCCCCTTCGATAATTGTCATGTTCTCCACTGTGGAATTCAGTTCCTCCGGGTCCCAGTCGTCTGTGGAATTGAGCTTCTCCTTCAAGGTTGGCTTGTCCACTAAAGGCATGTTGAGATGAGCCCTTATGGTTTCGTTCCTTTCCCAATCGTCGGCACCGGGGAGGGGGTCAGTGAAATCCGTCCTCAACATACGGTCCCCGAACACCCCGACATAGAACCAGAAGGGCTGGGGGTCTCCCTGGGCCCTGGTCCTGGTGGAGGCAAGGGCAACGCTGATGTCCACCCACACCCTCTTTATTCCGGTGTCCACGCCCTCGACATAATCGAATCCGTAGTTCGACATATAATCGGTGAGGTTCCAGCTTCCCTTCACATTGTTCCAGGCCAGTATCTTGAAAGTGTCCTCTATGAACTCGTCCCATATATCCTCGGCCGTGTAATCCACGGAGATGTTTATGGACTTGATATTTGTATAGAAAGGAGGTCCCTGGGCGGTACCCACCACGGAAATATTGTAGAAGAGACCAAGGGGCTGACCGACGGTAGCATTTCCTCCCGCCCCGATAATGGAGGCTATTGAAACCTCCACCTCTGGCTCAGTGTCGTACATGTAGGATATCTCCACGTCTAGTTCTGGAGCGTTGGGATTTTCGTTGAAGTCTATCAAAGGCGATGCGTCGTAGATATTGGCGTTCCAGGTATGACTTATATTGGTGGTCCCGTCCGTGACCTCCACCTTGATCTCCACAGCCGCCGTTCCTGAATCCACCGCGTCATAAGGAGGGATGTATATGAACTCGCTAATGCCGCTTCCCCCGGCCACTGTGTCGTTGAGTTTCGGTAGTCCCTTTGCGTACCAAGTGACGTTCAGGTCGTCGCCGTCAGCGTCGTTCAATGTCACGTTAAAATAGGAGTTCAGCACATCGCCCTCCACCATAAGCACGCTGGGGGCGTCAGGCCTTACCTCAACGATCTCCGGGGACGCTCTAGTATATCCTTCGGCCCCCGGGAGTGAAAGTATTAGCCCAAGTGCCGACGCTATCAAAATCGCTGCACAAAATAATACCATTGATCTTTTTACACTGGTGCCGTTCATTTCCCTATCACCTTATTTATATTTTTCTATGGCTATTAGTTAAAATTAAATTAGTATATAATACTTTTGTATATGTAGGCTGTGTGTAAAAAGTATTCACACCTTTTGTCGTCATTCATTCAGCAAAAGA
>CAZUZU010000220.1:0-4160 GCA_964624865.1 uncultured archaeon | reverse complement strand
GACGGCAAAAGAAACCCCGCCTCCCACCCCGGCCACAGAACTGTCAGGAATTACAGGGGTTTGGACCGGAGGTTCACGAGGGAATTGCTTTAGTAATTCACGAGCAAGACCAAATCTGGAAGATTTGGATGAAGAATCCCCCTCTCCGCGTCGCTTTTCTTTTCACCGTCAATAAAATATTGCTGAAAAAGAAAAGTGACGGCAAAAGAAACCCCGCCTCCCACCCCGGCCACAGAACTGTCAGGAATTACAAGGATTTGGAGCTTGGGCTCGGCAAAGTAACTAACCTACATAGTAAAACAGTAAGACTTACAGTCGGATTCAGATCCGCTGTTTATTTGGTCTCCCGTTTATTGCTCCTTACGATATCTTCGTATTGAACTATGCTAAGCAGTAATTCGGGGGTTAAATCCCTTATTTTCATCTCCTCAAACGCTTCTTCGATGGGCTGCCATGACCAAGCGGGCTCGCTTAAAGAGGGATCGTAATAAACATCGGAATACCATTCGTTTACCAAAACAGATCTGGCCTCTTTGCAGTATCCGTCTATGGCCTCGTCATCGTGCCCCAAATCGGTTAAATAGCTCTTGAATTCATCAAGCTTTGAATCTATCATTCTGCCCTTGTTTTTTTCGACCTCCTCAACTTCGGCCCATACATCCTCTGAGAGTTCCCTTACTTGATCTTCATCGTTGATGTCAATATCCAGCACCTTATCGTAATGTGAGGTGATTTCATTTAACCACCATATAAAATCCATTGCGTCTCCTTTTTTCAAGGCAACTTTAATGAGTTCTTGTCCTAAGTCGTCTTTATCTATCCATTTCTTTACCATCCATAACACCTTTTTTATTACTTTATAGATATTTGTATCTGCAAACATATAAAATCTTTGGTATACCGCAGACTAAATCCCGTATCAAAATCTCAAAAACACAGTATTTTCATCAAAAATGTTAATTATATATGGTTTATAGAATTTGAGTATAAATATATACTTTATTTTGATTAATGCTTGTTCAAAGATTACAACTAATTTCATATATTGAAAGTATATTTGGATTACCAAACAATGTTCGGGTGGTCAAACAATGGGTCATACACCAGAGGAATACATAAGAGAGGTCTACAGGATACACGAACAAGGCATGCCGTTGGTTGGACCGACGGAACTTGCCAAGGTAATGGACATAGGTAAGGCAACCGCCTACGAAGCCTTGAATAACCTGGCAGACCATGGATATGGCACATATATCAAGGGAAAAGGCCTCATGCTCAATGAAACCGGTATTGAGGAGGCTGAATCGGCCATGAGGAGACATCGGTTATTGGAATGTTATATGGCGGATACGTTGGACCTTTCCTCCAAGGACATCTGCTCGGAAGTATCCCATATAGACTGTCACATCGGCACCGTATTAATCGAGGCATTGGAAAGTAAATACGGTAAGAATAAAATATGCCCCTGCGGCAATGAAATACCTGAAAGGAGGATTGATTAGGATGAAGACGAGGAGACTTTGGCATATTGTGGCACTGACAATTGCATTATTCCTAGTGACCATACACATCCCAATGATAAACGCTCAAGCACAAGATACCAATAATAAATTGACGGTAATGGTTTCCATGCCGGATTTCATACCCATAGTGAAAGCGATAGGCGGAGAGAAAATAGAAATAAAGGAGATCATGCCGCCAGGAAGCGATCCGCATGGCTTTTCCCTCACCCAGGACATATTGGAGTCGCTGGAAGAGGCGGAGCTTATAGTGCTGGCCAACTCGGAGCTTCTTCACTACGAGGAGAGCGTCATAGAGAACTATCCAGACAAGATTTATACGGATTTCATTGACTATGAGGATAAAGGCGTCTCTCTGAGCGATTTCCCGGACTATGAACAAAGCCCGCACGGCTACTGGTTCCAGATCGAAAACGGCAGGGCGATAGCAAAGGCCATAGCAGACGAACTATCGTCAATTGACAAGGGAAATGCGGATTATTACTCGTCCAACAGGGCACAGTTCCTTAGAGAAATGGACAACCTTGAGGATTCCATTCTAAAGTATTCAAAGGATGCCGACATATACGGTGCCAAGGTGGTGGCCTCCATCCCGGGCGTCTGCTACATCATAGAGAACATGGGACTCGAGGTGTCTTCCATTTTATTGAGCGAAGGAAGTGCGAACGTGGATTCCAAGAAAAGGGCCGAGGTGGTGGACAACATCAGGAACGGCGAATATATCGGCATAGTGGTACCGGAATCCATGAAAGAGGCAAAAGCGGGTGAAATAAGCAGGCAGATTTTGGAGGATGCCGGGGGGGCCAGCATAATCTACGTTGACTTCGCCACCGCATCGGAGGAGGATACGTACCCGGGCCTCCAGTATTCCAACGCAATGGCATTTATCAGCTCCGCTAAGGAACGGGTGGACTACGTGGATCAAGAACGGGGAAATTACTACCTCGGTATCATCATTTCCTTGATTATCCTAGCCCTTATCGAAGGGTTCATAATCTACAGGAACAGAAAATCCGAGGTGGAGGGTGATGTGAAATTATACGGGGAAAGGAGGTGAAAAATAATGAAAGATGCTATTAATGTAAAGGGGGTAGATTTCTCCTATAAGGAGGGAGAAGAAAAGGCTATTGAAGATATCGATTTCCGGGTAAAGAAAGGGGAATGGGTAGCTATTATGGGCCCCAACGGTAGCGGTAAATCCACCCTGGTTAAAACGATAATGTGCCTAGAAAGGCCTCAAAAGGGAAAAATACGGGTCTTCGGAAATGATGCCATGGATGAGAAGGAAAAGATACAAGGCCTGATAGGCTACATGCCCCAAAAGGAGCATGTTTCCATGAAGGTTCCCATCAAGGTAAAGGATATAGTCCTGATGGGCAGGGGTGCGAGAAAAGGGGCTTTCAAGCTTATAAGCCAAAGGGACATAGCCCTGGCCAAGAAGGCTTTGGAGGCTGTAGGTCTGGACAATATATGGAACAAGAGGTTCAGCGATCTGTCTGGAGGTCAGCAGCAGAGGGTCCTTTTCTCACGAGCCCTTGCCGTGGAACCGGAAATACTCATACTAGACGAACCGTTCAACGGCGTGGACGTCCCCAGCCAGAACAAGATGCTGGACGTGATCCAAGAATTACAAGAGAACCACGGCGTGACCGTCATCATGGTCGTCCATGACGTCAATCCGATAATCCATTATATCAACAAAGTCCTATTATTAAAGAAGAAGGTGGTGAGTTACGGTGACCCGGGAGATGTGCTGAACCAAAAGAACATGATGGAGGCCTACGACGCTGTAATCCCCATTGTGGTGTGTGGTGAAGGGCACTGTCATCCTATTCTAGGTGATACCCATGGGCGCTGACCTTCTATCGGTTCTATCCGAACCTTACATGATCCGGGCGCTGATCGCTGTCCTCCTAATTGCAATAAACGCCGCACTTGCCGGCTCCTTCACAGTTTTCAAGGACGTTTCATTCCTGGTGGCCGGTTCCAGCCATGCGGCACTCGCCGGCGCGGCATTTGCAATCATGCTGAGCATGTACGGCATATACGAGGGAATGAATCCGATGATAGGTGCGGCGATCTTTGCCATTTTTACTGCTATTGCCGCGGGATACGCTTCAAGGAAAGGCGAAAAGGAACAGGTAAACACAGCAATTGGCATAGCCTTTGCCATGTCAATGTCATTGGCCGTGTTGTTCATATCAATGATAAGGGAATACGCATCCAGGGCCTGGGGGCTTCTTCTTGGCGACCTGCTCCTACTCACTGACTCGGATCTAATGCTCATGGCAATAACCACCGCCATAGTTATAGGATTGATCCTTCTCTTCTACAAGGAGTTCATATTCATCTCGTTCGACATGGAGAGTGCAAGGGCCTACGGTATAAGAGCCCAGGCGTTCAATTACCTGTTAATGGTGATCATCTCCATCTCGGTGGTGGTAATCTTAAGGGGCGTGGGTACGATACTCGTTTTCGCCATGTTGATCGCCCCGGCAGCGGCGAGCAACGAGGCGGCGGGAAGCATCAGGGGGGTGATCGTGTACGCCTTTTTCATCGCATTGATCAGTGGATTATTGGGACTGACCATCTCCTTCTTTTACCCAGTTTCACCGGGGGCAATTGCCTCCTTGATCGCTA
>CAZUZU010000219.1:3820-4229 GCA_964624865.1 uncultured archaeon | reverse complement strand
AGGCGATAAAGGCGGGTGCGGACGTGCTGGCAACGGGCCACGTGCTGGACGATATGGCGCAGAGTGTGCTCATGAACTTCCTGAAAGGAGACATCTCGAAGCTGCATAGGCTCGCACCTCACGGCAGGGTCCTGGAGGGCATGGTCCCCCGGATCGTGCCCCTGGGACGGATACCGCAGAAGGAGGTGTTCATCTACGCGTACCAAGGGGGCCTGCCCATACATGAGGAGGAATGCCCCTACGCGGTTAGGGCGCAGCGCGGCCTGCCCCTTGAGCTCATCTCCCGGGCCGAGGACCACACCCCGGGCACCAGGCACGCCATTATCCGGGCCTGGGAAGAGATCGTGTCAATGGACCGGCAAGGGAAAGAAAGGAAAGGGATTGGGCGGGGAAGACGGACAAAAAATAT
>CAZUZU010000219.1:0-3810 GCA_964624865.1 uncultured archaeon | reverse complement strand
GGGAGGAAAACGGGGGGCGGGAAAGTGGATATCAAAAAGAGCAAGGCCAAGACCTGTCCGGACTGCGGTTTTCCTACCTCCGGCGATCTGTGCAAGGCCTGTGGCCTTGTGCGGAGGATCGAAGAATTGCGGGAAACGGACAGCTAGCCAACTTGACCCTACATCTTCATCAAAAACCGAAATTATGCATTCTCCTCCAGGACCTCTTCCTCGACCCTGCCAGTCAATATCAATGCCGCCGTTAGTACAACTATGATGGCCAGGGCGACCCAGAAGGATATCAGGACCAGAGCGAGCATTATGGCCCCTGCGATCAGCACCCCAACGAATATGAAGAACAGCGATTTTGCCCTCTTCAGACCGAACAGGTAGGATACCAGGGAACCTGTCCAGGCTCCTGTCACTGGCAATGGTATGGCAACGAACATTATCAGTGCAAGCTCCTCGTACCTTTCCACCGACCTGCCGGACTTCCTCCTGGTCCTGGCAAAGAGCCAGTCAAAGAACCGATTGAATATCTTCCACCGGCGAAGCTTTCTCTCAACCCAGGGGAAGAACAGGAGGATGAAGGGTATGGGGATCATGTTACCTATCACGGAAACGATATATATCTGTATCCACCCGCCGGGATAAGGAAAACCCACAAGGAAGTTGGAATCGCCCTGTGCGGCCCATACCAGTATGGTGCCCCTGAGCTCTACGAAGGGCAGCATGGCGATGAATATGATTATTATGAATGCCGGGACCGAGGCAAGCGCCTGGATTATCTTTTCCGCAACCGACATCTGTTGGTCAACCCGTGAAATTATTGCCGAAGCTGCTCACTACCCGTAAGCCTGCCTGAGCCGCTTGATATTACCGGCCACGTCACCATTATTCGCTTTGAAGGTGAAGGAGCCCGCCACAACAGCGTTGGCCCCGCTGTCCACCACGTCCCCTATATTTTTATCCTTTATGCCGCCGTCCACCATTATGTACACATCCCTGTCGCCAATCATTTCTTTTGCCTTTGCTATCTTGTCCAGCATGGACGGTATGAAGCTCTGGCCACCGAAACCGGGGTTCACCGACATCACGAGGAGGAGGTCGATATCGTCCAAGATCCAGTCCACCATGTCCAGTGATGTGGAGGGGTTCAGGGAAAGACCGGCGTAGGCCCCCAGCTCTTTGATAACGCTAAGTGTCCTCTGTAAGTGGAGGGTGGCCTCGGCGTGCACGGTTATTATGTCCGCCCCGGCCCTGTAAAAGTCCTCCAGGTATCTCTCCGGATGATCCACCATCAGGTGAACGTCGAAAGGCATATCCGTGAGCTTTCTCAGTGACTTTATCACCACCGGGCCCAGAGTGATGTTGGGAACGAAGACCCCGTCCATGACATCCACGTGGAGCCAGTCGGCCCCCGCCTCCTCAACCCGGGCTATGTCCCTCTCTATATTGGCGAAGTCTGCCGAAAGTATTGAGGGAGCGATCTTGACCCTGTTCGAAGTATGAATATCCCTTGGCATGGTCTCACCTCTGTGTATCGGTCAATAAGAACAAGGTTATATCTTTTCCCATCACTTACCGGAAATCAAGGAGCCAAACGATATATCGAACCCTTCCCCATCCCCCTAAACCCCATTCATCACATGATTTATATATATTTTTGTTATTATCACTCCCATGCACGGGTGCAGACACGAGTTCGTTCCTTCTCGCGAGGGGGTATGGCTGCCCGACCTTGACAGGCATACAAGCGGCCTGCAAAAATTCCAGTACTGCAGGAAGTGCGGCCTCGTCCGGGTAAAAGGGGACGGAAAGGGAAAGAAACTGGGCTTCTTCTTCAACCTGCTGGGCTCTATTCCGGAGCTGAGGGAGGTCCAGAGGAGATTGATATCCAAGGAGCTCGCCTCCAACGAACTGTTCACGGACCACGAGGGGTCCTATCTCCATTACCAGATAAAAAACTTCATCAAGATCGTTACCAATTATTCTCCCAACACGGACAGGAGGGGCGTCTTGGACCTTCTGGCCAGGGAACTTGGCAAATATGGACATCGAACCGTGCACTGAACAGACCCTTCGGGAACCAAGGGGGATGAAGGGAGGACACGGCTCTTCAGCCCCGGGTATCTTAGACCGGCCCAAATACTTCCGCCCACCCCCCTCACATCACTTTATATGTCACCGGCCCCTTTTCCTTAATTACCGCTTCGCAGCCGTTTCGAGGCGGAAAAAAAAGTAAAACGGAAGTGAAAAAATGGAAAAGAGACCAGACGTGATAGGATTCGGAAGAAAGAGCAAGAGAGGAAGGGGCATCAACCTCAGCATTATAAAGGAGAAGGTTAAGGAGGTCACAGGTTACGAGGCGAGGAGCGGCGAGGACTTCGTGCCGCTGTACATACCCCTGGAACCGCTGATGGACCTGATATCGGAGCAGAAGGAGTACATCATCATCTCCCACCTCTACGACCAGAACCAGTGATAGGGTAGAAGGGGGCGGAAGACCGAAAGATAAAGGGGGAAAACCCCGGCCAGATTATTTCGAGTGCCGGAACTTGAGGGACCCCGCGGTTTAGCAGGTATGATATCCTCGAGATGGAGGAAGGATGGAATGCGGATAGAAACAGATAAATTCGGACAATAACGGACAAATACGTAGAGAAAGGGAGAGAAGGGTAGGAGAAAGGGAGAAGAAAGCATGACCCACGATGTCGAGTTAAGGGCCAAGGGCAGCAGGATATTGGTCCGCTTCCCTTACGACGAGGTAAAGAAGGACATCATCAAATCAATGAAAGGGAGTCTGTGGCACCCTGATAAAAAAGCGTGGAGTGTCCCAAACCTGGCCCCCAATGTAGAGAAACTGAGGAAACTGTTCCAAGGGGAGATACAATATCCAGACAGACACCTTATGCCGGATTCGGGATGGGGCCTGGACCTCAAAAAGGAGCTTTTGGCAAGAGGATATAGCCCAAGGACCCAGAAGGCCTACCTTCGAGTAGTTACGGAATTTGCACGATCCATAAGAAAATCGCCGTCGAATGCAACGAACGAGGACGTACGCAATTTCCTAGCCCATCTCAGGAAAGACAAGGGTGCCTCTGCCTCTACAATTAACGTTGCTATCAACGCATTAAAATTCTACCTTGGCAAGGTCTTGCACAAGGCCTTCATATACGAAGTCCAAAGACCGAGCAAGGACAAGAAACTGCCTGTGGTGTTAAGCCGATCAGAAGTGGCAAGGATACTGACATCTCTTGAAAATGAAAAGCACAGGGCCCTGCTGATGCTCGTATATTCATCCGGTCTGCGAGTCAGCGAGGTAGTGTCCCTTAGATGCGGAGATCTTGACAGGGACCGGATGCTGTTGATGGTAAGGGGAGGCAAGGGAAGAAAGGACCGCTATACTCTTCTATCGGAGACGGCAATGGCAGCGGTGGATGAATATATGAAAACCCACAAACCCTTGTATTGGCTGTTCCCCGGTGCGAATCCAAGAAAGCATCTGACAACCAGGAGCGCCCAGCTGGTGTTCGGAAAGGCATGTAAAAAGGTCGGGATAACAAAGTATGTCTCCATCCATTCCCTGAGGCACAGCTTTGCAACCCACCTGCTAGAGGCCGGTACAGATATCCGTTATATTAAAGAGCTGCTTGGACACCAAAATATAAAAACCACCGAGATATATACCCATGTCAGTAGCAGGGACCTCAGCAGAATAAAAAACCCTCTTGACACGATGAAGGGAGCAATAAAAACAGATAAAAACAGACAATAAAAACAGATAAAAACAGATGAAAACAGATAAAAAGGTTAAGAAATGAAAGGCTT
>CAZUZU010000218.1:0-4313 GCA_964624865.1 uncultured archaeon | reverse complement strand
CCCTGGTGTGATCCAATCGATGACATTACCGCGAACGTGGGAGATACGGTCGTCTTCGAGGCTACTGGATGGGACACGGAAATGGATCAACCCGAACTGAATTACACATGGTACTTTGTCTATCAGAGAGTAAATATTTACCTATATGGGGAGGCGGCGGAGTTCGTTTTCACAATGCCCGGCAGTTATCGGGTGGAGTTAACAGTACGGGACAGCGGGGGGCTCAGCCACCTGGAGCCCCTGCTCGTCAATGTAACATGGGATGATTGGGACGATTGGGACGATGACGGCATCCCGGACAGTTTGGATTGGGACGACGATAATGACGGTTGGAGTGATTACATTGAAGAGGAGTGTGGTACCCGGCCGTATGATGAGACCTCTTGTCCAACGGACAACGATTACGACGGTCAACCGGATATCCTTGACTTTGATGATGACAATGACGGTATGCCCGATGACTGGGAGGAGGATTACGGGCTGAACAAACTAGATGGGAGCGATCAATTCGACGACATGGACAATGACGGTCTTAGCAATCTGGCCGAATATCTCAATGGCACGCGACCTGACGATGAGGACAGTGATGATGACGGTATGCCGGACGGCTGGGAAGTGATCAATTTCCTTGACCCAAATTCGAAGGACGATTCCCAGGACAGAGACAGCGACGGCTACACGAACATAGAGGAGTACGAGGCGGGTACCAGTCCGACGAACTCGAACAGCTGTCCAGTCGTTGAAGAGGGGTTGGACGGCGAGGATAATTCTTTGTGGCTGGTGATTATCCTGGTCTTACTGGTCGGACTCGCTGTAATCCTGGCCCTTCAAGGCGGGTTTATTCCGGGATGGCCGCCCGCAATAGATCATACGGAGAGAACCGAAGTGGAACCGGACCCCGAATATGAGGGTGGTGAGAGTCGGGACAGGGACCCTCAAGTTGAAGAGGGCCCGGAACATCCGAATGAGAAGAAATGAGATAAACGACATAAAAGAGCCGGGCCGGGAAATGGATTTCGAATTCGAGACCTAACGCCCTTCGGGGATTGTTTACCTTTCTTTTCCCGAGAATATCCGGCGGATGAAGGAGCTTTTTTTCTCTATCCCGTCCTTCTCCTCTGACATTCTCCCTGTTCCCTGCCTGTTGATTAGGCGTTCGATGGCACTGGAAGGTTCGTTTTTCCTATCATCGGAAGATTTCCCGATTTTGTTTGATCTGCTTTCATTAACATTTACGGCGGATAGTCTATCTTTGATAGGCATGGTTTTTCCTTTTGTTTCCTTCTCTTCCCCTGCTTCATCTTTCTTTTCCGATCTGTATCTAAGAAATAAGTAGAAGCCGAGGACTATCAGCAAGATCGTTATTATTATCATCAGGGCCGTGTAATCCTCTTTGTCCTCCTTCAACGTCAGGTCGACCCGGGATTTCCCGTTCTCGATATCTATCCTTACTTCCTTGGACGCCTTAAGTCCCCGATAGGAAGATGACAACTTTATCCTGTCACCGTTATGCCATCCCTCTTTTAAAACGAAAAGATCAATGCCGTAAGCCCCCGTTTCATCACATTTCGTTTCAACTTTTTCTCCGGTCTCCCTGTTCTTGATGGTCACGGTGGCGTTGGAGGCGAAGGTCTCTTTGTTCTTGTAATAGACCGTTCCGAAGACCTGGTAGGTGTTTAGTGGTTTCATGTAAACCAGAAGCTCCTTGCTTGGGTCCGAAATACCACCCTGGCCGTCGGCACTCGATGAGTATCTTGCAGATATGATTACTCGACCGTGGTACCTGCTGCCGTAGACCAATCCTTCCGCAACGTGAATCCTTAAACGGAGCGTGTAGACCGTGTTTTGTTTTATCAGAACCGTGGGGGTGGAGTTGCCGTCGATCCTGGTGCCGAGATAATGATCCATGGGATTGCCCTCGGCGTCCTGTTCGAGAGGCTGCCCGTTCCCGTCCTCTATGTAGAAAGAAACGAACCACCCTTCTCCCCTTTCCACATTGCCTTTCATGTACCAGTCGTTATCGCCGGGTGTAAGCTTGAAATACACCTCTAAGTTCTTATACCATTCCACCTGGAACCGGTGATACACGTCCACCCATCTCCCGTCCTTGTCGTAGGCAAATGATATATCCTTGGGGCTTCCGTCCTTGAACTCTATGACGGGGGCGGCCTCGGCGCTGGGTATAAGGGGAAATGTGATTGAGAGTAATATGCAGATCAGGCAGACCAATGCGACGCGGACAATTCTATTACATAGGGTCATCTCTAGACATACATATCCCGAAAGCATATATATAATTATTGTGCCGGGAAACAATGGTTTACACAGGTTATAGTTTGCACTTGATTTATGAGATTTCATAAACATTGTTGCAGAACAACCTTTTTTCCACCACAATATTAATATAACACTTTAGACAATATATAATACTAAAACAAAGGGGAAAAACAATGGGTCGTCGTATATGTGGCCATGTCTATATTCGAATGAGTTCTTATGGAATATTTGCAATATCTTTTCTTCTTCTTTCAAGTTCCATATTATCTCTGTTTGCGGAAACTTCGCCAAGCCGGACCATTGGAGCTATACAAATTGAGGAGGAAGGGGAGGAAAATTATCACGTGATGAGCAACGAGATGAATAAAGAAGAGACTCCAATCCAAGATTACTCTTATGAACATAATCGAAAAGAAGGCTCAAAGTCTCAACAAGAAGGCGAAACCGGAGTGGCAGATATTGGCATTTATTATCCGAATGAAGAGGGCTATGAAAGAGAATATACTGATAATATGAATGAAGATACTTTTAATCTTTCAGGTAATGGGGATGAGTTGATATATGCAGAAACTTCGTTACCGGGAGAAGAAAAGCCAACAAGTGATGTGTTGAGAACCCGCCACAGCAGCCACGGCTGGACCGAGACAACCCAGACTGATTTTGATGGTACAGAGGGGGATGTCCTCACCAACGTCGAGGCTGTGAGCAGCCCCGGGGACCTCAAGTTGGGGGTGAAATCGGACTGGTACGATCCCTGCTGGTCAGACCGCCGCCCCGTGATGATTACCACCGTGTCGGCCACGCCTACAAACTACCACGCCCTTGTAACGCTGACCACCTCTGTCATGGATAGCCCTTATGCGAACGTGAACGCTGACGGCTCCGATATCAGGTTCACAAATACGGATGGAACCACACTACTTGATTATTGGATTGAATCGTGGAACAATGCAGGAGACAGCAAGATATGGGTCGAAGTGCCGGATACAATAGCGGCATCGAGTTCAAAGACTATCTATATGTATTATGGGAATCCGAGTGCAACGAGTTCGAGTAATGGAGTGAATACGTTTTTGTTTTTTGACGATTTCCCAGGAACAACATTGGACACAAACAAGTGGAGCACCGCAGGTTCGACTGGGACATACTCCATTACTGTTTCGGGAGGCTATGTTGAATTAACGACTAATACAGTAGATAGCGATGCTAGGATAACAACCCAGAACGCAATGACGGACGGAACGACCGCATTCATCACTGAGGCAAAGGGGAACATTGCCGACTCTGTTGACACAGGCACTAATATAAGAAACAGGTTCTACCTTCAAGACTCGGGAGGTGCCGATGCGTTATCCTACGACCACGGACTATACAGTGATACGACAGGTGGTCCACAGCCCCAGCAATTCTGGGATGGCTTCACTGGGACCGCGGTTGATACAACAAGCGAACTCTTGTTCAGGCACACCCTCAATGGCAGCAACTATAAATGGTACGTAGGTTACTCCGGAGGTACACAAATTTATTCTAATTCCGATGCCCAGACTGCGTTGAATTATAATTACGTTCAATTCGCGGCGACAAGGGATTCCCAAGACACTGGGACATCAAATATCGCACTTGATTGGGTTATTACCCGCAAACAGGTCTCATCAGAGCCGACAACGTTCATAGGGGGCGAGGACCCAGGTAAATATGTTCCCACAGGAAACCTCACTTCAGACGTATATGACTGTGGTGCCAACATCTTGGACTGGGGTACGATCACGTGGAGCCAGACCACACCCTCTGACACTGATATTGACCTTGAGACCAGGAGCGGCCCTACCTCGACGCCTGATGCAACCTGGTCTGGTTGGACCTTGTACGAAAACAGCGGCGCGACCATAACCTCCCCTGTGGACCGATATATCCAATACAGAGCTAACCTTACAACTGGCTATGTCATAGAAACGCCCATCCTTCACGATGTTACGATTGCCTGGAACACGAACGATGCTCCCGCGGCCTCGTTGAATTCCCCAACTACCAGCGGC
>CAZUZU010000217.1:0-4356 GCA_964624865.1 uncultured archaeon | reverse complement strand
CTATTGCAAAGGCAAGTCCAAATATTCCGGGGCGGTCAACATCAGGAACATCGAGCAGATGATAACACCCAAGCTCTATGTCTCCAGGTACAGGTGCCCGTCTTGCGGCAAGACCTTCGACCTCAAATCCACGGCCGTAAAGAACGAGACCACCTGTGTGGAGTGCGGAGCCGAGGCCAAGCTCATGATAGGCAGCGACGGCATGCCCAAGACCAGGGCAGTGGCCATGCCCACCCCTCAAGGTCCAAGTCTTTCCTACATGGGCTATCCCGGCTACTATAACCAGTATTACTACAGACAGAGCATGCCTTACATGCAGGCCTACTATCAGCAGCCCTATGGGCAGCAGCAGATGTATTACAACCAACAGCGCATGAACAGACGTTGATCGGTGAGGAATCGGAATGAGGATAAGGCCTGCGGAAGAGAAGGATCTCGACACCCTAGCGGAGATGGCACTTGAGTTCGAGACCTATTTGATGACCATGGACGATACC
Organism: uncultured archaeon; assembly: GCA_964624865.1. Classification (GTDB taxonomy): domain Archaea; phylum Thermoplasmatota; class Penumbrarchaeia; order CAZUZU01; family CAZUZU01; genus CAZUZU01. The sequence continues at coordinate 3,859 of CAZUZU010000217.1, read as the reverse complement.
TTTATCAGCGATGTTCCGCCAAAAAAGCGTTTCAGGAGGGTTTTAAAGCAGGGGCTCGGGGATGACAAGCACAGGATGGTCATCGCCCTGATAGAGGGAAATGTGGTGGGATTCGCAGACTACTGGGCCTATCCCGAGGCGCTTCACGGAGGTCTCAGCGGCTATCTGAACAACATATATGTTAGGGAAGATTACAGGGGCAAGGGCCTGGGTACCCGCATTATGGACCATCTCATCCAGGATGCCAAGGAACGAGGCGTGGTGGCCATGCACGTACCCGTTCTGGCCAAGAATGGGCCGGCCGTTGAGTTCTACGAGAAATTGGGCGGGTTCACCAGGAATATCATGTACGAGATATGCCTTGAGGACAAGTAATTTTCTTGCTTTCGCGATTTGGTAAAATAGAAAATGTTATATGCGCTCTAAGTTAACTCTCCTGCATGGTCGATTTCAGAGTGATGTGCACCATAAGGCTCGATACCTGGTATGTCTATCCGAAAACAAAAAAAGAAAGGGAAAGAACAATGCTGGCCGCCGTCCCCTTCTGGGAATTGGACAATGTGGTGATGAGTCCCCACAGGGCCACATTCATCGAAGGTCGGGAGAAGGAAAGGATCTCGGATCTGGCGGAAAAGCTCAACGCTATTGTCGCCGGTCGCGACCCTCGGGACCAAGTGGACCTTAGGAAAGGTTATTAGGTCCATGATAACGGTTTATAGTTAACATATATAATCAACCAACATGAAGGTTGGCCCGGAAGGAAAGAGCATCAAGGGCGGCGCGAAATGTATCTTAAAACTGGAATGGGAATAGTATTTCGACCTTTTGTTCTTACATAGGGCTATGACAAACTTTAAAAGGCCAGACCTCATATATTTAGGTATATGGCCTGCTATCCGTTTTCCCCACCCACAAAGAGCAAGGCTCTTTTTAAAGCCCCGGGAAGATCTCGAAGAATGGGTAGGGGTAAGGGCCCTTTTACAGCCGTTACAATGGTCTGCGTTCTGTTCTTCTCCGCGTTTCTTATATTCAGTTCCGTTCTTCAACCGCCCGTGGGGAAAAATAACCCAACCGAAGGAGTCGATAAAAGCCCGGTCGCAGACGATAACCCGGATCAGGAGGAAGAAGACTCTACTTCCTCATCCACTTGGCGTAGTTATCCTTACCATTCCGGCCCCTTTGTTTTCCCTGAAGATGAGGGTAGGCATTCCGACGCTCTGGAGGAATGGTGGTACCTTAACGGCCATCTTTTGGAGAAAGGAGGAAACAGGTACGATTATGTGGCGAGTTTCCACGGCCACGGCCTTTTTGCCGCCAGTGTACTTGACGTAGCCACCGGGATTCACTATAATTTCACTGGCATGAACGCCGCTGTCTTTCAGGGCTCGGGTAGCCTCAGCCTGGATTACGCGGGTAACGAGCTTCACCAAATCGAGAATAATCCATTCTGCTATCTATTGGATATAGACCTGGGAACCGCGTCTCTCGAGCTGACGTTGGAAGCGACTGCCCCTCCGTTGATAGTGAACGGTGACGGGGAGATTGAAATGGGTGGAGAATCCTCTTATTATTATTCCCTAACCGACCTGAAGACCTTTGGCACCTTGCACCTCTCCGGAATTGAGTTGGAAGTCAGCGGTGAGAGCTGGATGGATCGGCAGTGGGGGGACTGGAACCCTAACACCCAGTGGGACTGGTTCTCCGTTAAGTTGGACGACGGGACAAAGATACTTGCCTACCGGATGGCGGAGAGGGAAACCACCGCCCCGTCTCAGCAGTATCTTTCCGTGTTGTATTCCAACGGCACCGCGGCGCATCTGAATCAGACCCTTTCCAAGCGCAGGTTCTTTTTTGATTACCAGGGGTATTGGCGGAGCGACAGGACCCGCATGCTCTATTCCAACGGTTGGAGATTAAGGGCAAGCTCTCTGGGGCTGGACCTTTATATCGATCCTCTTTTCGACGACCAGGAGCTGTATTTCGAGGCTCCGGCCGGTTTGGAAATGACGGAGGGGATCGGGAGCGAACACAAGCCCTTTTGGGAGGGCTCCTGCACCGTAAAAGGTGAGATGCTGGGAAAGCCGGCAGAAGGCAAATGCTTTGTGGAAACCACCTATGACTACGGCGCGATCATGGGCGACCTCGACCTCACCCTTCTATCTACGGAGGACCAGGGTGAGGACACCGAGTTCATGATCCAGGTTGAGAATGACGAGGGAGTCACCCTTGGACACGTTTGTATTGAGTTCTACCTTAATGACCAAGGGAGGGAATGCGCATCCCTGGGCAAATACGTGCTCATAGAACGGAAGAATTCCACGGTCTTACAAACCTCGTTCCAGGTACCGGAGGGAAAGGACCTATGGGCCATGGTCGATCCCAGCAACCAGGTGGCAGAACAGGACGAAAGGAATAACATGCTGCCATTGACAAACGAATCAAAAAGGAAAGACCGTTAGCAATGCCGGGCCGTTACCTTGTGTTTTTGTCTATAGTGGTCTTTCCAAGCGTACCAACTATGTTTGCGGCGCCTTTCAGAACCTTTTTTACTGCCAACATGTCAACGTTGCTTGAGATACCGGAACTCAGGGTGACCTCGTTATTGAAGGTGGATACGGCCATTGTGAAGAATGGCGAGTACATGGCGGGAGCGGTCATGTATGCCCTTTTCACCTCCACTCCCCCCAATTTGAACCTATCTTGGTCTATAATGCCAAAATTCGTTATCGCAGGTGGATAGTGCCCCTTTTCAACGCGGGATAAAATCGCAGGTTTAATAATCTTTGAAATAACTTTGAAGGGCAGCATCTTGAAGGCAAAGATTGAGGCGATCCAGTCGGTCAGGCCCATCATTCTTTCTTTTTTATTTTTCATTGCCTTTCCGACCAATTCCAAGGTGCTGTCAAAATCGCCATCGATATCCGTTCCCAGGTCGAGATAACAGAATCCAGAAAGATTTGCTATTGCCTTTTTATTATCGCCCGGAAGATATCGCCTCAGATCAACAGTTGTTTGAACACATATCTTTGTTCTTGGCCCAGGGTTGATCCAATCCCTCAATGACAGGATGTAGGCGCTTAGGATAACGTCGTTAAAGGTCCTTTTATTTTGCTTTGCATATCTCTTTGTCGAAAGAAAATTATCCGGCGATATCGTTGCGAATGAAAAATCGGTTTTCCTGCTACCCTGCTTGGGCAAGGGCAGCTGCCAGCCCTTTGACTTTCTACGCTTGTTCAGGTCCGAAAACCCCTCTAGGAAGGCACTTATTCTTTCGTCCAAGGGTAGCGATCCCGTCACCTGCCTGAGGCTTCTTTCGTGATGGGAACCTCTCTGCGGTATGAAATCCGGATCAACTGCAAGTTCATTATAGTATCTGGCAAGGAGATAGGCGTATTCCTTCACCCCTGCGGCGTCGGCCGCCATATGGTTCACCTTGATGCACAACACGTCCATCGGCCCTTCTTTCCTTCCCTCGACACGTATTGCCCTTATCATGGCCATTGGATCTTTATTTGGGTCCATTGGCTTCGTGATAAACTCGACCACTTTGCGACGAATCTTCGGGTCTTCGCTGACGCGGCGCGTCCTCGGATCGGATATTTCCTGGCCTTCCCCATGCTCGTCCCGTACGTCTTCGCCAACGCCGGGAGTCCTCGGATCGGACACCTTGACCCCCTTCGTTTCGACGATATTCATTGATTCGATGTCCGGAATCGGCACCCACCTCGGCCTTCTTCTGTCATTGTAGGTTTCAAACATGCAGCCAAACGCCGGCTGCGACATCATTATCAGCTTGGCCGCCCCCTCTAGTGTCGTGACAGGGAAGTTATGTTACATAGTATTTTGATAATTTCTTATC
>CAZUZU010000216.1:0-4366 GCA_964624865.1 uncultured archaeon | reverse complement strand
GGAAATAGATATTACTGGCTATCGCTGAAATAGTGATTTCTTATAAACTCAGGTTCAAGGGCCCAAATATCCCTTTGTCAAAACCCGTCTGTCAAAACAAAGGGTAAAATTCATCATTTTTACCCTATCCGCACAATAAGTTTTATAAAGAATCTGCGTATTACAGGATTGCACGTTTCAATAACAACAATGGAAAAGAAAAAAAGGAGATGAAGAAAATGGCAGACAAACCACACATGAACCTTGTGTTCATAGGACACGTAGACCATGGCAAATCAACGCTAGTTGGTAGGTGTCTCCTTGAGACCGGTCAGATTGATCCTCATATCATTGAAGAATACCGCAAGGAGGCAGAAAAGAAGGGGAAGGCCACCTTCGAGTTTGCCTGGGTCATGGACTCCTTGAAAGAGGAAAGGGACCGCGGTGTTACCATAGACGTTGCCCACAAGCGTTTCGATACCAAGAAGTATTACTTTACCATCATCGACGCGCCAGGGCATCGTGACTTCGTGAAGAACATGATCACCGGAACAAGCCAGGCCGACGCGGCAGTGCTCGTTGTCTCTGCAAAGGACGGTGTACAGGCCCAGACGAAGGAGCATCTGTTCCTTTCAAAGACGCTGGGCGTAGAGCAAATGATCGTGGCAGTGAACAAGATGGACGCCACGGAGCCGCCCTACAGTGAGCAGAAGTTCAACGAAGTAAAGGAAGACATGATAAAACGGCTGAAGAACGTAGGCTACAAAGAGGACAAGGTAACCATCGTGCCGGTAAGCGCGTTGAAGGGCGACAATTCAACGAAGCCGTCCGAGAACATGAAATGGTGGAAGGGAAAGCAGTTCATGAATCTGCTGGACGACCTCGACGTACCCGAGAAGCCCACCGGCCTGCCCCTCAGGGTACCGATCCAGGACGTTTACTCCATAACTGGAGCGGGAACGGTACCGGTTGGCAGGGTGGAGACCGGTGTGATGAAACCCGGTGAGAAGATCATTGTTCTCCCCTCTTCCGTACCCGGCGGAGCCAAGGGAGAGGTAAAATCCATCGAGATGCATCATGAGAACATTGCAAGGGCTGAGCCCGGCGACAACGTGGGGTTCAATGTCAGGGGAATCAGCAAGAAGGACATCAAGCGCGGAGACGTATTGGGTCCCCCGGACAAACCACCCACCGTGGCCAAGGCATTTACCGCACAGATCGTGGTGCTCCAGCATCCGAATGTGATCAGCATCGGATATACTCCGGTTTTCCACTGCCACACAGCACAGGTGGCCTGTAGGTTCGAGCAGTTGGTAAAGAAGCTGGACCCGAAGACCGGCGCGGTAAAGGAAGAGAATCCTGACTTCCTAAAGCCCGGAGACATCGCTATTGTGAAGGTAAGGCCGACCAAACCGCTGGTCATAGAGAACGCAAAGGAGATCCCGCAGCTGGGCCGTTTCGCAATCCGCGACATGGGCATGACAGTGGCTGCAGGGATGTGCATATCCGTGGATGAGGAGCTGCAATAAGCAGCCCTCCCACTTTTTTATATTTTAGGTGTTGTTCATGGCTAACAGGGCTCGAATAATCCTTACCGGAACCGACCCGAAGAAACTGGAGATGGTTTGCGATCAGATAAAGACAATCAGTTCAAAAACGGGTGCCGACATCAAGGGCCCGGTTCCCCTGCCCACAAAGAAACTCACCGTGCCCATAAGAAAAAGTCCGGACGGGGAGGGAAGCGAAACCTGGGATCGATGGCAGATGAGGATACATAAAAGATTGGTGGACCTCCAGGCGGACGACAGGGCCATGAGGCAACTTTTAAGGATACAGGTCCCTGACGGGGTCCACATAAGCATTGGCTTGAAATAAAAATTTAGTTTTTCAGGCCTGCGTATCTTTTTGTGCATTTATCGAGAAAAGGAGTTTTAGGTAGAAGTCTCCGATTGGAGTGATGTTCATCGGCTCGCTCTCGTGATCCAGGTACTGCTTCAAACCGTCGATGGCCTTTTCATACATTACGGTTGCAGCGTCCAGGTCCTGATCGGCGGTCTCTATTGCCCCGTCTATCGACTCCTGGAGCTTTTGGGGCAGTTGATGCTCCCGCTCGAAGACGGTGGATGCCATTTTGTAGTGGAGGGTGGCCTCTTTGTATCTCCCCTCCATCCAGTAGGTGTCTCCGATAGCGGAATGGACCTTCCAAAGATCGAGCCTTTCCTTGGGAAGCTCGAGGCATTGCTCCAAATAGCTCCTGGCAGTGTCGCATTGCCTCTTCTTTGTAAATATTCTGCCCAGCTCGTAGGCAACCATCATCCAGTCCTTATGGTCGGTTTCCAACATATCTTCCGCCTTTTGTAGTAATTCCTGGCTTTGATCATATCTCGCCATCACGTAATAAAGATGCCCCAATGAGACGTATGCCTTCAACAGATCTTCCGGTCCGAACATGTTATCGGAGGCGTCTGAGGCCAGGGCGTCCCTTACCGACCCCGCCGCCGGCTCCGCCCGGCCGGAATGGGCCACGGCCCCCAACCTGTGATAGACCAGCTCAACCAATGCCCGGTAGGCCCCGGCTCTTCCAAGGTGATGAACGCTTTCACAAAGATGAAAATCTGTCTCATTGTTGTGCTTTACCTGATCGAGATGGGTCTGGGCGACTGCGATATGGTACCATCTTCCTTCCGTAGGGGTAATGTGATCAAAAACAACATTTTTTACAAGCTCATGTATCTCGTAAGCCTTCCCCGATTCGAGAATCAGGCCTTTCTTTACCAGTGAGAAGAGCGTCCTGTTGTCCCAGGAAAACAGCTTTTTAGGTAGTTTCAGGGAATTGACGTCTTCCACCCTCATGTCTTTAAAATCCCTCTCCCCCTTGTCGGACAAATTTTCGAACAGAAAAGCTTCGTAAGGGACCCTGCATCTGTAGGTGGAAAGGTATTGTAGGAGATGTTTTTCTTTCCCGTCCAACCGAGAGAGTATCTCTTCGTCGATGAAATGCTCTATGTGGGCAAAGGCCCCCACCTCCCGGTCGCCGTAGCCGGTGTGTGATATGATCTGGATTATCAAAGGATGGCCATTTGACATGATGGGTTCCATGCCCTCAATGTCCAGATCCAGCCCCAGTCTGGTTAACAGCTCTTTCACCCCCTTCTCTTTCAATCCCGTAAGATGGAGTTCCTTGACCATACCTGTGGTTACCTGTGCCTCCGAGTATACGTTGACCTGGTCGCGGGATGCGAGCACTATCTTAAGGTCCTTCTTCAAAGCGGTGAGCTCGTTCAACATCGTGATCAAATCATTGACATTCTCGTCGGCCTCGTGAACATCGTCAAAGATCAGCAGAATCGGAGGGACCTCTTCAAGGCACGAGATCAGCTCCCTGCGCATGGCGCCCAATTCGTTAATATCCTCTCCTTTTCTCAGTTTTGTGCCCGTCTTTTCAAGACAAGAGGCAAGGTCGAAATAGATGTCCCTGGAAGTGTCCCATTTATGTATCCTATAGTAGAACACGTTCCATTTCTTGGGCAGCTCGTCATGGACCAACTTATTGATGAACGTGGTCTTGCCTATGCCTGCAATACCGTAGACTGCGATCAATCGGGTGGTCGCGTCATTTATCCAACCCAGCACCTTTTCCAGCTCCTCCAACCTGCCGACAAAGACCTCCGGCCTTTTTAACGGTTCTAGGAGCCCGGAGGACTTGACGCCCTCCCTGCTTTGCCGACGGGTCTTTTTCATCTTCTTTTCGCCGTGGGAAGAGGTTTGCTCCAAAAGGACATCGATCATCCCCTGGAACCGCCTCTCCACTATGTCTTCCTTGGACAAGAAATTGGCTAGGTCGAGCAAATCGAACCGGTCTTTGTCCATTTCCCCCAGAGTGTCCTTTATGCCGGGATTTGCTTGGAGATAATCATTTACATATTCCAGTATCACCGGGAGGGCCTCTTTTCGGACCGTGCCGTCGGGGAACTCGAGCTCCGGCTCTATCCCTTTGAGCTCGTCCAAGAGCCTGTTGGCCTCCTTCAATCCCTCATGGGTCAAAAAATATACCTTTCTCCTCCTTTTCAGTCCCTCGACATGGGCCTTCTTGGTCACAGCCAGGCCCTTCTCGATGAGGTTGTTCGTTGCCCTTGGGACAGCGCTCCTCTGTATCCAAACCGACCCGGCAATACCCGGCTGGGTAACCGCCTCGGGAACCTCCACCGCATCCTCGTAATCCGTGTAATCCATAAGATGGAGCAATATCCTTTCTTCTACCTTATAATGGGCAATGTCTTTCGAAGAGGACTGCATATATACATATATTCTATTATAGGATATATAATTCTTACCTGAGTTGAAAAGAAAATAATAAAACATAACTTATAGCTCTTTCAAATTTTGT
>CAZUZU010000215.1:0-4394 GCA_964624865.1 uncultured archaeon | reverse complement strand
TTCCTCCAGGCCCTCCTCCCCCTCCTCCTCTGTCTCGTCCACCTCGTCCATGTCGGAGAGCAGGTCGTCCTCTCCTATTTCTTCCCCGTCTTCCCCCCCTTCCTCACCTTCTTCCTCTATTTCCCCGTCTTCCCCCCCTTCTTCCTCCGTTTCCCCGTCTTCCCCACCATCCATGGTCTCTGTGAATTCCTCCATCTCCACCAGTTCGTTTTCCTCCTCGTCTTCTTCCTCCTCGGTGGATTCCTCTTCCATTTCAATGGGCTTCAGTTCCACTTCCCCGCCGAATACGGATGATATGTCGAAATCGTCTATGCCTGCGTCGTCCAGGATCATTTTTGCGGCCGTTCTGAGGTCCCCGCGGTCAATGCTCTTGCCCATGGTGTCCTTGAGGAATATTACGAATTGTGCGGGGCTCCTTGAAATCGCACGATGAAGGTTATTGACGAACTTCATCTCGCATTTGTTTATCAACAGCCGTGTCACCTTGACGGGAAGGTCGAAATCATCCTCGAAGGTGTTGAAGTCCATTTCCCCGTTCTTGTCAATGTAGTCCTCGGCATCGGCCGTTGATATGTTTTTCTTTACGTTTTCGAGGCATTCACCCAGGTCCGGCATCTCCTTTTTCATGTTCACTATGACCGATTTCAGGCTCCGTTCCAGCGGATTTCTTAGATAAACGGTGTTCAGGAACATGTTTATGTCAAGGTCGTCGGGGATCCTCTCCCTTATATCCAGATATTTGTCCTCTAATATCGGTTCCAGTATTCGTTCTTTGAAGACCTTGTTCACTATCTCTTCATGAAATTTGGACATTTTCCGTTTACGCCTCGGGTTCTGTGACTGGAGATAAATAATCTATTATAAAAGAATTATTCCGTAATTTTTTCCCATGGTCGATTTGCATGGGCAATCGTTAAATACCCTCCCGGTTTATTATTTCGGCGGTGCATAAGACATGTCAAGAGCTTTCTACGTTGGCAGGTTCCAGCCCGTTCACAACGGGCATATGGAAGTTATCAAGGCAATCTTGGACGAGTGGGAGGAAGTCGTCATTGGCATAGGAAGTGCTTACCAGAGCCATACCCTTAAAAATCCTTTCACCGGCGGAGAGCGCGCCGAGATGATAATCGCCTCCATGAAGGAGGAAGACCTCAAGAACTATTTCATCGTGCCCGTACCGGATATCGACAGGTACGAGCTATGGCCCAGGCATATCTCATCCATTTCTCCCAAATTCTCGGCTGTCTATACCAACAATCCGATACTGAAATCGCTGTTCGGGGAACAGGGTTACGATGTAAAGACCACGGCCATGTTCTCAAGGGAGGACCTCAGCGGAAGGGAGATCCGGAGAAGGATACTTGACGGCGAGAGCTGGCACGATCTGTTGCCGGACACGGTTGTCAAGATAATGGAGGAACTCAACGGCGTGGAACGATTGCGGTTGGCCGCAAGCAACGATTATCAGAGCGGTGAAGAGGCTTGAGCAGGTTTGTTCACACTGGGAGCATTGAGGTCGGCCCCCAGCCGCGAGGGCATGGGACGTGACGGCGTATGAATCTTACCGTACCGTCGGAAATGGTGGAACATGGAATCCTGATGAGCCGCCAAGGTCATCGTATGAATCTTACCGTACCGTCGGAAATGGAAGAGATGAGACATACTATCATCGAAGAGGATCCCTGGGGTGAAGAGGCTTGAGCGTCGAGGAGTCCATAGTCCGGATATGCACCGAAAAGAAGATTATGGTAGCACTGGCGGAATCGTGCACCGGCGGCCTCATCTCGAAGATGATAACGGATGAAGCGGGAGCAAGTTCGTGCTTGGACCGGGGCGCGGTGACCTACAGCAATCAGGCCAAGATCGACATGCTGGACGTTGACCCCGGGATAATCGAGGAACACGGCGCGGTTTCACCTGAATGCGCCGAGGCAATGGCCCGGGGGATATTATCCCGGTCCGGTGCTACCGTGGCCCTTGCCGTGACGGGTATTGCGGGACCTACCGGGGGCACCACGGAAAAACCTGTTGGCACGGTGTGGTTCGCCCTTGCCGTCGAGGCGGGAAATTACATTGATGTCAATGTCGAAAAGGTCCTGCTCGAGGGGACCAGGTCGAAGATCAGGCACCAGGCCGCCATGCACGGCCTGGGACTTTTATTGAATGGGATCGAGAAGAAGTGACATCTCATTGCAATCCTTGGGACAAAAACTCTTATTAATCTTAAAAACAATATATATACATATTGGATGAAGAAAAGTAATAATTATAGGAAAAGGTCGGCCAGTCGCCAGTTGATTATTAGCATATATGAACATAAAAGCCCAAGAAAACAGTCTTGGGGAGAGTACTTACCTTTGTTCCTATCGGCTCTTCTGCTAATGAGCTCCTTCATGGCTTTTTCTAACGGATTAGATCGGGCCGGAAATGATAAAAGAGAGTTATCTCCCTTCGACCCATTTTTTGAAGAGGGCTCCCCCGAGGGCGAAGAGGACGGTTATTTGCCCCCGGAAGTCCCAGAAGACCTTCAGGTAATAAAGATCGATAATGCTGACGATATACAACAAGACAATGAGGCCACTCTGGATAAGATGGTAGATACCGATGGCTTGGCGCAATCCTCGGAGAATCTGGGTCCCAGGCACAGCAGCCACGGCTGGACCGAGACAACCCAGACTGATTTTGATGGTACAGAGGGGGATAAATTGGAGGGCGCGGACCCGGACAGCTCGCCGGGTGATGTGGTGCTCAACAGGGCAGGAACCGTGAGTATAGACGAGTTCGACGATTCCGATTATTCCCCTTGGGGATTTAACGGCATTTCCGCCGGTGGCGAGGATTCCTGGCACTTCTGGGGCTCTTTTACTAACGGCGATCCTCACATGTATAGGGATTCCACCGACTTTGCAGGTGCTACATACGACTGTGTCGTGGTTCGGATGAAGGTCTCCAGCTCCTGCACCAGCAGCACCGGTAAGATATACTGGAAGACCAGCGGCACGGGATACGACGAGAACCGCCAGCAGACCTTCTCGGTGCAGAAGGACGAGCAGTGGCACACCTATCATGTCGACCTTGACGGCCACTCCTACTGGGACGGTTACACGATATCCGACTTCAGGCTCGACCCGATAGATGCAGTGGATACAAGCAGCGGCAGCTTCGAGCTGGATTACATTAGGGCGGCATATTATGGCACATCCGGATCATTGGTTTCCGAAGTTCATGATCTAGGTGAGACACCTGTATCCTGGGGTAACATACAGTGGAGCGAGACCCTTCCAAGCGGGTCCGATATTACCACTCAAACCAGAACAGGATCTTCACCTCCTACCGTGGGTTCCGAGGTGGGCTTTGACAAGCATGTCTGGGCATCATCATCGGCGACAAGTAAGGTGTCTATCGACGAGTTCAGCGACAGTGATTACAGTGCCTGGTCCCTTACACAGATAAACAGTCCGGGAGAGGATGGTTGGCATTTCTGGGGGACGATAGGAGGTACTGACCCTATTATGCAGATCAATCATAACGATTTTGCCGGTGCGACTTATGACTGGTTGGTGGTTAGATTAAAGGTAACATCTGGTACAGCAACTGACGCTAAGTTCTATTGGGAATCCGACGCAGGAGGGATAAGTGAGCAGAACTCGAAAACCTTTTCCATAACCCCGGACGGCGCTTGGCATCTGTATCATGTAAATCTCAGCGGGGACCCGGATTGGGACGGCAGAACGATAAAACAATTAAGATTGGACCCGGTGGATTCGGGGGCGACCAGCGGGGACACATTCGAGATTGACTATATAAGGGCGATACAACATTGGAACGAAGAGCATATCAACGACGGTGACAATGTATACGGATGGAGTTCCCAGGGCCACACCGGCCCGGACAACACTGAGTGGATCGCTTTCGACCTCGGTACTACCTTCTGGATAGATCAGGTGGGCCTCGTAGCGAGAGGTGTGGGTTTTCCCGAGGATTTCCAGATATACACGAATAATGGCCAGAGATGGATACAAGCGGTATCGGAAACCGGCCACAGCCAGCCATCCGAGGGTACCGAGGTACAATTTGACTTAGGACCCCACGGGACTAGATATATTCTGGTACAGGGCACGAAACTGCGAACTGATGCTGGCTCCACATATTATCTCCAGTTCATGGAGATAAAGATATATCTTGCAGATTTCTCGGCCTGGTCCTCATGGTCATCCACATATTCCAATCCGTCCGGAGAAACCATCACCTCGCCGTTGAACAGATATATACGATACCGGGCGAACCTATCTACCACCGACACTTCAAACACCCCGATCCTCCATTCGGTGACGGTGAACTGGAACACGAACGATGCTCCCGCGGCCTCGTTGAATTCCCCAACTACCAGCGGC
>CAZUZU010000214.1:0-4460 GCA_964624865.1 uncultured archaeon | reverse complement strand
TTAAAAGAAGAGATTAGGTTGAAAATGTAGGGTATACCTTTTCGCTATTCAGGTCGTTCCATAGGTTTTAACATCTCGGAGAACAAAGGAAGGTTGATGGAAAATATAGTTGCATTGGAACTCATGAGAAAAAGGTCCCTGGACCCCAGGAATGAGATATACTACTGGAAAGATCATCAACAGAAAGAGGTTGATTTCGTTATTAAGATAGGAGATAAGATCGAGGAATGTATCCAGGTGACCTACGCAAAAAATAAGACCGATATAGATAAAAGAGAAACAAGCTCCTTGACAAAGGCTAGTAAAAAATTGAGATGTGATAATCTGACGGTCATCACTTGGGATTACCAGCATGACAGGGGCGGAATAAAATATATTCCGCTCTGGAAGTGGCTGCTGGAGCAGTGATGGCTCTACCATTAATACCGAAAATATGCAATTCAATGCCTTTTCATCCTTAGCCAAAGAAAGCCAGAGACGACAATCAACAAGATAACAACAAGTAATAAAACCAGGGCAATATCCCCCGTATTCTCCTTTTTGTTCCCCTTTTGGTCTGAGGAGGACAACACTTCCACCTCGGCAGTGGCGTTGCTCACAGCGCCGTCGTCGTCCGTTACGGTGAGCTGAACGGTATAGGCCCCGTTATCCTCATATTCGTGGCTGGTGTTCATCTCAATCGAGGTCGAACCGTCGCCGAAATCCCATTGCCAATCTCCTGTGGCCCCGTCCGGATCCTCGGAATTCCCCGTGAATTCAACGACATCGAGGGTGGTGGGATCGGCCGGCGAATGCTCTATGGACACTATCTCGGGGGGGACATTGAGCACGGTTATCTTTTTGGATACACTGCCCTTGAGCCCGTCATTATCGCGTATGGAGAGTTCTACCTCGTAGTCACCGTCGTCCTCGTATTGATGCGACGGATTCCTTTCATAAGATACCTCACCGTCACCGAAACGCCATGTCCAACTCCTGATGTTCCCGTCTATATCGTATGACTCGTCAGTGAAATCAACCGTATCTTGGGTGGTGGGATCGGACGGAGAATAGGAGAAAGCGGCGACAGGCTCCTCCTTCTCAATGACCACGGACCGGGTGGTTCTGTTCATCAAACCACCGGTGTCCCTGACCTCCATTCCATTCCGACATCTTTCTCAGCCACTAGATACCTCGGTCCGCTAAACCTTCACCGCCTTCCACCTGCCCCTGACAAAGAACGCGTACATCAGCACGAGCCGGACGAACCACTCGATCACCATGCCTAGCCACACGCCGGGCAGGCCCATGCCCATGCCTATGCCCAGGGCGTAGCCCAGGCTCAGGCGCAGCACTATCAGGCCGAAGAAGTTCACTGCCATGGGTACCTTGGTATAGCCGGCGCCCCTCATTCCGCCGCCCAGGGTGAACACCGCGCCCAGCGCCGGTTCGGAGAACCCCATGAGGAACAGGTAGATGGCGGCCAGGCCGATCACTTCCGGGCTGGAGGTGAACACCCTGGCTATGTAGGCCGGGACCAGGACCATCATCGCGCCAATAACGGTCATGGTCACCAGGCAGAGGACCGTGGCCGCCCTGACCGCGGCCTCCGCCCCCTTGCCGCTCCCCCTGCCAAGGTACTGGCCCGCCAGGGTGGTGGCGGCCACGCCGAAACCCACGGCGGGCATGTAGGCGATGCTCTCCGCCCTGAGGCCTATCTGGTAGGCCGAGTAGCCAACCGTGCCGAAGTAGAGGATCAGCGGGGTTATGAAAACCGCTGACAGGGCCCACATGCCCCGGTCTATCCCCGCCGGTATCCCGATCCTGAACATCTTCCTGACCACTGGGAGACGGGGCCTGCGGTGGCGGTACATCGGGGATACAAGTAGACTCCCGCGGCCCTGTAAAAGCCCGTAGACCAGGGAGCCGACAAGGTAAGAGGTCCCGGTGGCTATGCCAGCACCCAGGACGCCCAGCTCAGGAAAACCGAACTTGCCGAATATGAGTAGGTAGTTCATCACCACGTTGTAAACATTGGCAACGAGGGCGACGTACATGGGGGTCTTGGTGTCACCCGCGGCCCTCTGGAAGCCCTGGTAGGCGTGAAAGAAGGTGGCAAACGGATAGAAGGCGAACATTCCCCTCACGTAGTTGGTGCCCTCTGTGATCACCATGCCTCTTGCACCAAGCAAAAAGAGCAAATGGGGGCTCCACAGGAATATGACCACCGATATGGGCAGTGAAAGGAGTAAAAGGATCACCAGTGAATCGGACGCGGCCCTCTCCGCTTCCTTCCGTCTTCCCTCCCCCCACCTGCGGGCGATTATGGCTACTGTTGCGGTTATCAACCCCATCATCAGGGGAAAGAACATGTGATACAGCAGAAAGCCGAGGCCCAGCGCGCTCAGGCTTATATCGGCAGGGGGATAGCGCCCCAGCATGAAGGTATCCGCGATCATCTGGAAGGTGAACAGCAGATTGGTCAATATCGCGGGAAACGACAGCCGCCATACCTCGCGGTACATGTCCCGGTCCATGGGTGTCGGGAAAGGGGCACCATACTTTAATATTTTTCAAGGGTGACGGAGAAAACTATTTTATACAGGGTATTCTTATTAGTAGGAATACCAAGCAACACCAGAGAAGGTGATTATATGGTAGACCTAGAGGAACTGAAGTACGGTGACCGGATAATTCACGGTTCGGAGAGATTGAAGAGAGGATTCGCAAGCATGCAGAAGGGCGGTGTTGTCATGGACGTGATCGACGCTTCCCAGGCAGGTATAGCAGAGGATGCCGGTGCGGTTGCTGTTATGGCCCTGGAAAGGGTGCCCGCGGATATCAGGGCCCACGGGGGCGTGGCGAGAATGGCCGATCCCACCAAGGTCCAGGAGATACTGGATGCGGTTAGCATCCCTGTTATGGCGAAATGCAGGATAGGCCACGTGGAGGAGGCCAAGGCACTGCAGAGCATGGGCGTGGACATGGTGGACGAGAGCGAGGTGCTGACCCCGGCGGACCCCTTCTTCCACGTAGATAAGAGGGACTACACCATGCCCTTCGTTTGCGGATGCACCTACCTGGGCGAGGCGATAAGGAGGATATGGGAGGGGGCGGCAATGATCCGGACAAAGGGCGAGGCGGGTACGGGTAACGTAATAGAGGCAGTGAGGCACATGAGGATCGTGAACCGCAGCATTGCCGAGATCATGGAAGCGGATGACGACAGGCTCAGGGACGTTGCCTGGCACTTTGCCCAGAAGTACAAGCGGCTGTTGGAATCGATAAAGGACCAGCTGGGACTGGCTGAGGCCATAGAGGACGCGGAGATCGTTTTCAGCAAGTACACCGTGAGCGACATCACCGAGGGACTCTACGAGGAGCTGAAGGTGGTGGCGGAAAAGGGCCGTCTACCGGTGGTAAATTTCGCTGCAGGCGGTATTGCCACCCCTGCTGACGCCGCATTAATGATGACCATGGGCTCGGACGGGGTGTTCGTTGGCAGCGGCATATTCAAGAGCAAGAACCCCGAGGAGAGGGCAAAGGCAATAGTCCAGGCCACAACACACTACGACGATCCCGAGGTCGTCGTGGAGGTGTCCAAGGGACTCGGAGAGGCCATGAAGGGGCTGGACATCGCCTCCATCCCCCCGGAGGAGAGACTGCAGGAAAGAGGCTGGTAATCCCCCAATATCAAGCCTGTTTGGCCGTATAGAAATGCTTATTTAAGATAAGTCCATATAGCGATTTAAAGGCGATTTAAAAGGTTGGGTCACCATGTCGGATGAGAACAGTGGCGTCGGATTCGTTTGGATATGGCCGATAATATCCTTACTTGCCCTGGTGTTCATGCTCCTTCTCAAACTCAATCCCATGATACGCTCATACGTAACCACGCCAGACCTCACCATGGAGACATGGGGGATCATAGTTATTTTGGTAATGCTGGTTTCCTTCCTGGGCATCACTCTTTCCATGCTTTCCTGGTTCTCCAAAAGGGAGAACGAGATAGAGATGGAGCTCATGGAAGAACTGGAGCTGGATGAAGGGGACGAGGTCCTGGTGGCCGAGATAGTGGACGAACCCGTGCCTGAAAAGAAGAAGGTAAAGAAGAAAAAGAAGGTGCGGAAAAAGCCGGACTACAAGGTCATCGAGTACCCGACCAAGGTGGAGGACGGCATATTCGGGGACACCTTCGTGCGCATCGATAAGATGGACATGCTCAAGGTAAGGACCAAGATAGCAGAGGAGAGCGAGGTTTGAACATCCCGTACCCTCCCGTATTGTGTGATGGCAATATCATCATTCATTCTAATAACACCAAGATGTAGAGGTAAGGCACTAACAAAAAGCCGGCCTTCGAAATCGGTGGAATGAGATCATGAAAGTGACATTACTGGACGGCTACACTGACGAGCCGGCGAGGCTGGGCGTTCCCCCCTTCGTTGCCCCGGGCCCGAGGTATTTGTACGGGGCGGTAA
>CAZUZU010000213.1:0-4584 GCA_964624865.1 uncultured archaeon | reverse complement strand
AACAAATGGGACCTGAACCCCGAAATAACTGAGAGGATAGAGGCCCTGGCGGAGGAAAGGGGCCTGGACCTCCCGGGCAACCTGCCCTACGACAACACCGTGACCATGGCCCAAATAGAGGGAAAAACAATGGTGGAATTCGAAGACAACGAGACCTCCAATGCCATAAGGTCCGTGTGGGACAAGGTCAGGACCTTGGTCTTGCAATGAAAGGGGCGGAAATGTGTGATACACATGCCTGATGACACCGAAAAATTAACAGGGAGGGAAGAGGACAGGAAACTGCTGGAGGCGTTGCCAAAGGAGCAGTTGACCGACCTTATCTTCATGCATCTCAGGGATATGTGGGCGGTGGACGGCCTCTACTTCCTGGGCATCGAGGAGCAATTCGGCACCGAGGCCGCCACTGAGATAGACGGCAACGTGTGGGCGGTCATGGGCAAGATCGAGGCAAAACGCATCAAGAAACTGCTGGGCCTGGAGGCAGGTGATATAGAAACTATGATCCAAGGGCTCAGGCACAGCGGTTGGAGCCTGGACCTCGAGGGAAAGGAATACGGTATAGGAGAAATTGGGGCCATCATCCGCAACGTGGACTGCCGGGTCCAGAACACGAGGAAGAAGAAGGGATTGGGCGAGTTCCCCTGCAAGAAGGTAAGGTGGGGCTTTCTCAAGGCCTTTGCCAGGGAATTCGACCCGGACATAGAGGTCAAGTGCAACGTGTGTCCGCCAGACCCGCATCCCGATGGACTTTGGTGCGAGTGGGAGTTCGTGTTGGAACGAGAATAATGCGCCGTAACCTGCACCAGACGTCAAATATAACAGTGTTTAGGCAAGCCCAAAAATTATATTTACTTCCAGGTTATCTCGTGCATATGCACGATACGATGTGGAAAAATGCCCCGGAAGTGAAATAGAGATGTCTAAAAGTAAAACGCAGAGATTGAGAAAGGGAGGCAGCATGATGATAACGGACAATGAAGGGAACGAGGTCCACCTTACGAAAGAGAGCAACCGCATCCGCATTAACATGAAGGGTAAGATAGAGATCATGTTCGACGGCGGCATAGACGTCAAGATGTTGAGAGAGGAAGAGCCCCCCAAGAAAGAAAAATAAATTTTAGAATTAAAGAGAGCGACAGGATAACATTGTTTGACCCCAGAGCTAGAA
Source organism: uncultured archaeon (assembly GCA_964624865.1). Classification (GTDB taxonomy): domain Archaea; phylum Thermoplasmatota; class Penumbrarchaeia; order CAZUZU01; family CAZUZU01; genus CAZUZU01. The sequence continues at coordinate 3,413 of CAZUZU010000213.1, read as the reverse complement.
TGTCAACGTAAGACAGGAGAGATGTAAGATGGCTAAGTTGAGCGAGAAGGCAAGAACCATGAGGAGCCTTATCAAAGCCATATGGATATTCAACTGGTTCAATTCCTGCGGCTTTGCCGAGCTGGTCCCCCTGGTGGGCTCCAGGTGGGACATGGAGAGGTTCGGTATGATCGTGGTGGGAAACCCGAGGCAGGCCGATGTCTTATTCATTGCGGGCTACCAGACCCACAAATCCATGAAAAGGGCCCGGCAGGTCTACGAGCAGATGGCGGAGCCGAGGGTGGTCCTTGCCCTGGGCGCATGCACGATGACGGGCGGTATGTACTGGGACTCCTACAACACCATCAAAAGGCTTGAGGATTACCTGCCCGTGAACATGTACATACCGGGATGTCCTCCCAGACCAGAGGCGGTTTTCGAGGCCTGCGAGAAGATATTCCAACACGTAAAGGAGATCGAGTAAATGAGTTCTAAAGAGGATCTACTGGTCAAGAACATCAAGAGCGCCTTCGGCATTGACGCCGAGGTCCAGAGGGAGAGGAGGATATGGCTGTCCGTTGAAAGGGGGAAGCTGGTGCCCCTGTGCTATTGGTTGAGGAACGCTGGTTTCGTGCACTTGTCCGCAATATCTGTCACGGACTGGCCGGACCAGGGTAAGTTCGAGGTCACCTACCATATCTGGTCCTACCGCGACACGTTACTGGTCACTGTAAAGACCAAGATAGACCGGGAAAGGGCGATCGTGGACTCGGTGATTCCGGTGTGGCAGGAGAACGCGCAGATACACGAGAGGGAGCTTCACGAGCTGTTCGGCGTGATATTCAACGGCAACCCGGACCTTGCTCCACTGTTCCTTGATGACTGGGACGGGCCGCCGCCGTTCAGAAAGGACTTCGACTGGAGGGAATACGTGAGGAATGAAATGTACTCCAAAGAGAACGAGAGGGAGCGTGTGTATTATGATTAACCAGATGCAGAACATGTCCCCGATGAGCGCTCTTGCAGGGGAGGGAGAGGACACGGACTACGACCTCTACTTCGGTCCGGCCCATCCCGGTTCAGGAAACTTCGGCGTCAAGCTCAAGATAAGGGGCGAGGAGGTGGTGGGTGCCAGGGCCGATCCCGGGTACCTGCACCGGGGCTTCGAGAAACTGATGGAGTACCGGCTCCCCATCCAGAACTCGGTGCTCTCCGACCGCCTCTGTATACTCGAGGCATTGAACTGGAACCTGATCCACGCCGAGGCGGTGGACGAGCTCATGGGCCACGAGGTGCCTGAGAGGGCACAATACATCAGGGTGATCATGGCCGAGCTGTCAAGGATACAATCACATCTCATCTGGTACGGCGTATTCTCCAAGGTCATAGGATTCGATACAGGCTTCAAGATAGCCTTCGGCTGGAGGGACCACATCCTTGATCTCTTCGAGCTGATCACAGGGGGCAGGGTGTACCCTGCGGGATACATATGTCCCGGCGGGGTGAGAAGGGACCTTCCCCATGGTGCGAAAGAGAGGATACTCAAGGTCCTCTACGACCTGGGCGACATGGTCGAGATGGAGAAGACCGCCTTCCCCACCCTTCAGGAGAGGTCAAAGGGCGTTGGCGTCCTGTCCTTGCACGAGGCGATCCGATTCGGTGCCACCGGCCCAGTGATCCGCGGCTCAGGTATGGCAAAGGATGTGAGAAAGGAAGAGCCCTACGAGGTCTACGACCGGCTGGATTTCGACATACCGGTGGAAAAGGAAGGGGACGCCCTGGCAAGGTATACCGTTGGCATCAAGGAGATCGATGAATCCCGGAAGATCGTGAGGCAGGCCCTGGAACAGATACCCGAGGGGGATTTTATAGCCCCCGGCCTGAAGAAGCCAAACATCGCCCGGAAGATGCCAGAGGGCGAGGTCTACGTTCGGAACGAGGCCGCCAGGGGCGAGGCTGGCTTATACATGGTGAGCACAGGCGAAAAATACCCGTACCGCGTAAAGGTGAGGGGGCCCGATTTCCTCCACATGATACCACTGCTGGAGCACATGCTGATAGGAACGCAAATCGCGGACGTGCCCGCGGTATACTGGAGCCTGAACATATGCCCGGCCGACATGGATAGGTGATAACGATGTCCGTATTAGGAATGATACCAAGGTTGATACGAAACTTCTTCTCGAAGCCGATGACTGTGCAGTTCCCGCATGAATCCATACCCATCCCGGAGGGATACAGGGGCAGACACGAGTACCGGATTGATGATTGTATCTCCTGCGGGTTGTGCGCGAAGATATGTCCCAACAAAGCGATAGATATGATAGAGGCGCCTGCCGAGCTCAAGGACGATTACCCAAAGACCTATCCCAGGGTTGACCTGGGCAAGTGCTGCTTCTGCGGGCTCTGCGATGACATATGCCCCAAGGATTCCCTAAAACTGTCAAAGTTCTTTTTCCTCGCCACGTTCGACAAGGACTCGGCCTACGTGGAGCCGTTCGAACAAGAGGTCAAACAAGAAGGATAGGCAAGAGTGATGTTTATGAACGGACCGGAGTTTTCAAAACGTATATTAGGCATTAAGAAGTCGGCTATACACGAGATGACCAGGCTGTCCAAGCAGCTGGACGACGTGGCATTCCTTTCTTGGGCCAAACCCACCTCGGACACCCCCGAACATATCAAGGAGGCTGCTGTCAAGGCCATCAGGGAGGGAAAAGTGGGCGGCTACTCGCCGAGCTCCGGACTCCCCGAGCTGCGAGAGGAGATTGCAAAGAAACTGAAGAAGTATAACGACATAGACGCCGATGCATCCCAGGTCGTGGTGACAGTGGGCGCGGTGGAAGGCCTTTCAGCGGCCATGATGACCCTGGTCGATCCAGGAGACGAGGTTATCTTCCCCTCGCCAACCTACTCCACGCACATGAGGCAGGCCGTACTCGCTTCGGCAAAACCGGTGATGGTCCCTACCATTGAAGAGGAGGGATTTATCTGGGACACCGATGCGTTGAGGGACGCTATAACCCCGAAAACAAGGGCGATAATGTACTGCAGCCCCAGCAACCCTACGGGTGCAGTGTTCAGCGAGAGGCAGCAGCGCCAGTTGGCTGACATCGCACTGGAACACGACCTCTCCGTCATTACGGACGAGGCCTACGAGTTCTTTACCTACGACGGCCACGATCACTTTAGCATCGGGTCCATCCCGGAGATGCGGGGGAGGGCGGTTAGCTGCTTCACCTTCACCAAGAACTACGCCATGACCGGCTGGCGAATAGGCTACCTCCACGCCCGCGAAGATCTGATACCGCAGATCACCAAGGCCCACATACCCTTTGCCATATGCGCCCCCGTGGTGTCACAGTACGCGGCACTGGCGGCGCTGCGCGGTCCCCAGGACTGCATCGAGACCTTCAGAAGGCATTACCTCTCCG
>CAZUZU010000212.1:1624-4604 GCA_964624865.1 uncultured archaeon | reverse complement strand
CCTTCAATTCAACACGTCTGGCTCTGTAAATCGTGTCGTTTTTCTACAGTCTCGAGACTGTAAAAAGAACGAGTAATCTTACTGGGCGCATGCCTTGGCCTTCTTGCCATTGGCCTTTTCCAGCTTCTTGATCTTGCCGAACTCCTGGTCTATCCTCTCAATGCCCTGGAGGATCTTTATATATGGTGTTGCAAACGAAATTCTGATGTGGCCCTCGCCGCCCGGACCGAACACCGAGCCAGGGGTAACGGCCACCTTGGTCTTCTCCAACAGGTATTGAGCGAACTCCATGGACGGGAGATCGGAATGGTACTTGGGGAAGGCGTAGAACGTGCCTTCCGGCACCACGCCGTCGAAGGCCTCGCTCTCCTGCAGCATCTTACAAATAAGCTTGCGCCGGGCCGTGAACTTGGCCCTGAACAGCTCTATATGCCTCAGCGCCTCCTCAGGCTGCTTGAATATCTCCAACGCGCCGTACTGTGCAAAGGATGTGGCGCAGGTAAGGGTATGCTGCTGGAACTTCCACAGGTCCTTCATTATGTCTTTGTTTGCCACCGCCCAGCCCATCCTCCAGCCGGTCATTGCAAACGACTTGGACAACCCGCTCACCGTGATTGTGCGGTGCCACATGTCCGGCATGGTGGCAATGGATATGTGCTCGTTGTCGTCGTACAACAGCTCCTCGTAGACCTCGTCGCTTATCACCAGGAGGTCGTGGTCCACCGCTAGGTCCGCTATGGCTTTCAGCTCTTTCTTCGACAGCACCCTGCCCGTGGGATTGTTTGGAGTGTTTATAATGATCATCTTGGTATTGGAGTCCACTGTATCGTTAAGCTCGTCCTCGTCCACCTTGAACGTCCCGTCCCCCTGGGAGGTGTCCACGAACGAGACCTTTCCTCCAGCGATGTTCACCATTGGCTCGTATGAGACCCAATATGGCGATATCAAAATAGTGCCCTCCCTGTTCTCCACCTCGATCAAAATACCGCCGAATATGCCCAGCTTGGTTGGCATGACCAGGATCTCGTCGGGAGTAACTTCGAAGCCCTTTTCCTCGTACCTTCGGGTAAGCCCCTCCCTGAGCTCCGGTATTCCGCGAAAATCAGTATAATGGGTCTTCCCCTCGTCAAGGGCCCTCTTCGCCCCGTCGATGATGAACTGGGGGGTCTTCATGTCAGGCTCCCCAACAGTGAACTTTATGACCCTTTTATCTATCCGCCGGTACTGATCCTTCTTCTGCTCTTCACGGGCCATCTGGTCCAGTTTCAGGGTACCCGAGGGCTCCACTTTCGCCATCCTGTCGATGGAGTGGTATTCATGCATCCCTTTGCACCTTGTCCTTGAATGACAATATGGGAGGGGTCATTTATTACCTTTACGGTCCACCAGAGGCTCATAAGCGGAGCGGGAACCCGAAGATGACCCATGCGAAGCCGGTGGCCGTGGTGATCAGGAATGGCATGATCCACCGGCCTACCCTGGAGCCCAGCAAGGCACCCGCTCTCTCCAATATTATGAAGGACAGAGCCGCGGTCAGGGCCCAGGCGAAGAACCAGGCTGGTCTGTATCCGGAGCCCGAGTAGGTATAGATGTAGACGTGCCAGATACCGCTTAACAGGAAAACGAGCACTACATTGCGGTACCTGTGCCTCCGGCCGCCCAGCGGAATGTAGACATAGTCCCTGAGAAAGCTCATAACCGTGGCGTTCCATGTCCTCCAGAAATCTTTGATCCTGGACTTGGCATAGGGAAACTCGGGGAAGTTATCGGCCAGCTCGAAGCCCATTAAAAGGCTCGACCCTCGAATGAAGGCAAAGAACCCGTACAGGTAGAGGAAGAATTTAAAGGCATTCAAATAAAGGAAGGGGGGGAAATAGAGGGAGAACACACCCTGGCTCACGTACCCCTGGCACAAGGGAGGATATATCGCCGGTATATGCGCCCCTCCCCAGCTAATACCGTGATCGAAAAGGTAAAGGGCCAGGAAAAGGGCCAGCAGACCCAGGGCAAGCCTCTTCCCCCCCTCCAGGACCCCTGGCTTGCTAAGGGACCTGGGCTCGAAATCGTCGATCCTCTGTATCGGCCCGAGTAGGGCCATGGGAAAGTAGGTCATGTATGCCAGGGCTTGATCCGGGGCCTTCTTCCCAGACCTGACCATTATCCAGCCCCTGAAAGAGGCCACAGCAAGCAGGGAGAGCATTATGGGATAGAACACCAGACCCTGCCCCGGCCCCAGGGAAAGCAGGGGATAGAACAGCAGCAGCAACACTATCAATGCGGCAGCCCTCCAGCCCCTCATCCCCCTGGCCCTCGCCCCGATCAAAACAAGGGCGAACAGAAGGAAGAACGCAAGATTAAGGACATCAGTGGCGGTGAACACGAAAAATACGGACAGCCCAACGGCCGCCTCGAACTTGTATCCTCTGGGCACCAGCATCATCACGGGTATGGAAACCAGGGTGAAGAACACGAAGAACAGGGCATAGTATGCTACGGCAGATTGATGCAGCAGCTGCAGGAAAGAGCCGGGTTCCATGCTCCCCAATATAACGGGTGGCGTAATTTAACCTTGCGGGGGTAACTATTTATTACCCTCCTTCACCATTCCCTGGCCATGGGCATCACTGTGTTCCGCAACCCCCAGCATAAAAGGCACAGGCCCGAGACCTGGAGCGCCGAGACCCCGGAGCGCATCGACAACATATTGTCCCAGGAAAGATCCCCGGACATTGTTGTGAGGAAAGCCGAGGGCTATAATAGGGAAAGGGCGCTGGACCTTGCCAAAATGGTCCATTCCGAGTCCCTGATCAAAACCGTGTGCGGCTGTGAGAAAAAGGGCAGGTGCGACTGGGACAACATCACCTACGCGGCCGAGGGCACCTTGGACGCCGCTCTGTCCGCAGTGCACACCGCGGTGAAGGCCTCGGAGCTCGGCTTGAGGCAGGGCGCTTCGTTCGCCCTGGTAAGACCGCCTGGCCAT
>CAZUZU010000212.1:0-1614 GCA_964624865.1 uncultured archaeon | reverse complement strand
ACAACGCGGGGATAGCCGGTGAGCATCTTATCAAGAACAAGGGCATGAACAAGGTGGCCATCCTGGACCTGGACGCCCACGCGGGCAACGGCACCATGGAGCTGTTCTACAATAGGGAGGATATGCTGTTCGTCAGCCTGCACGAGGACCCGCACGTGGCCTATCCCTACACCGGGTTCGACAACCAGCTTGGCGCCAGGGCAGGCTACGGATACACAGTTAACGTGGAGGTCCCGCCCACATCCGGGGACAGGGAGTACCTCTACCTGCTAAAAAAGCTGGTCCTGCCCCTGATCTCCGAATACGAGCCGGAGGCCCTGGTGGTTTCCATGGGCTTCGACACCCATCACAGCGACCGGTTCAGCAATCTCCTGCTCACCCGCCAGGGCTACTACGACATTGCTTCCCTACTTTCCGGGCTGAAGATACCCACTACCTACGTTCTGGAGGGGGGCTACAGCAGCACACTCGGCCTCCTGGTACAATCCTTTCTTTACGGTCTCACCTCCACCGGGAACAGGAGCGATTTCAATCCACTGGACATCTCAGACATGATTACCCGGGAGACCCATGTCTTCCAGAAGGTAAAGGCCCTGGTCCGGTCCAGGCGCGAGGTTCTGGACGACGCCTACGACATGAAATAACGGAGCAGAGGCAATATTTATATACGCAGGTTTTTTAATAGTATTAAAGGTGAAATAATGAGAATCGAGAAATTATTGGCACCAGTGGTCCTGTTAATGATAATGATCTCTTTTCTGCATCTTGCCTGGCCGGGAGAAAGCGCCAGGGCGGATATTAACAACGACGTGGACATATCCTACTGGAGCACGGGGTCCGAATGGGAGTACGAGATACCCATAAGGTTCAGCACCCAGATGGACGGGAATTCCTTTGTCATAGATATCACAGAGCACGTGACCTATACGGTTACAGGCCAGGAAGACTACGACGTGAACGGCACCCTTTACGACACGTATCACCTCTCCGGCTCCGGCACAGTGGACGGCTACCTGCTGGTCTACGGCTTCAACGTAGCTATATCGGGCACGGTCTCAGGCAACAGATGGGTGACCAGGGGTTCGCAGGCCCTGGTAAGGGACGAGAACACCATTGACGGCACCTTCCACTTCACCATGGAGGACGCTGACTTCATGTTGATGATAAACAACACCAACAGTCCTCCGATGGAATACTACGACTTCCCGCTTAACCTGGAAGAGGAATGGCACATCCACACCGACACATACACGGACGGCTACTTCTGGTTCGAGGGGGTGTCCATACCCTTCATAGGCGACATCAACGAGACCTCGGACAGCTTCGAGGACCACCGGGTGGTTGACGCAACAGCGAGATGCAACGCCACGGCCAGCATCTTCGTGGGCTCATCCATGTACGAATGCTACCAGATAATCCAGAAAGATAAGGACAACAACACTGTTGCCGACATGTGGTACGCGGCCGAGGTCAAGAGCTACGTTAAGATGTTCATGCAGTCCTTCGGAGGCGGAAACTTTTCCGCTGAGCCCACCGAGATCACCTTGAAAAGCTTCTCCCTTGCCTCGGAGCCTTATGCAGTGGACTTCACTCTGGACCCGGCAACGGCAGGTA
>CAZUZU010000211.1:0-4667 GCA_964624865.1 uncultured archaeon | reverse complement strand
GTCTATAGCTCAGTGAGTTTATGTAAATTGTTCAAGGGGGTTTTTCGAAATACTCCATAATATTCGAGTATTCATCACACACATATCCTGATCGAGCTGGGCCTTTATTCGCCTCTCAAGGAAGTGTGTCCCAGAGATAAGGCTCCCCGCCTGTCGTTTTCGGTTCGACGATCGACGTGAAACAACAAATCTCATCCTCTCCTCAAGAGGAGTTGGAGGTTGATCGAGGAAGGGCCATGATTGCTATCATATCCTCCAACAACTTCGACGATCGACGTGGAAAGATTTATTTATTTTCCTCCTCATGGACTGGGATATCATGAAGTATGAAACCTTGGAACTGAGGCGGGACGGGACCACCGCGTATGTTTATCTGGACAGACAAGAGGTCCACAATGCCATGAACGAGGCAATGATGACCGAGCTCACCCAGTGTTTTAAGCAGTTGGCTGAGGATGAATCGGTAAGGGTGATAGTTCTCACCGGCAAGGGAAAATCCTTTTCAGCAGGTGCGGATCTGAACTGGATGGGGGCCATGGTGGACTATTCGATGGGGGAAAACGTCAGGGACAGCAGGCTGCTTCTGGACCTCTTCGATGCGATATACCTATGCCCGAAACCGGTGATCGGCAGGATAAACGGGCATGCCTTCGGAGGTGGGCTGGGGCTCATTGCAGTGTGCGACATCACCGTATCCGTACCGGATGCGAAGTTCGGGTTCAGCGAGGTGAACCTTGGCATAATACCGGCCGTCATATCCGGGTTCGTGGCCAACCGGCTAAGTCCCGCCAACATGCGCCGCCTGTTCATTACAGGGGAAAGGTTCGACCCTCGCCACGGCAAGGCCATCGGTCTGATAGACCTCGTGGTCCCGGAAAATGAACTGGACGATAAGATCGGATTCTACATCAAGATACTCGACTCCTCCGCACCCCGAGCGGTAAAGGAGGTAAAGGACCTCATAGAGGCCCTAAAGAACCTCGACGAAGAGAAATATAGGGACCATACGGTGGAGAAGATCGCCGAGCTTCGGGTGTCGGCTGAAGGGCAGGAAGGAATAAGCGCCTTCCTGGAGAAGAGAAAACCCTCTTGGAGGGATTGATTTGTTCGAAAAGGTGCTGGTTGCCAACAGAGGAGAGATCGCAAGCAGGGTAATAAAGGCCTGTCAGGAGATGGGCATCAAAACAGTGGCGGTGTATTCCGAGGTGGACGCCAACGCCCCGCATGTTCTCATAGCGGACGAGAGCATCGACCTGGGAGATGCCACGGCGGCCCAGAGCTATCTGAACATCTCCAAGATTATAGGGGTGGCCGAGTCCGTGGGAGCGGAGGCCGTACACCCGGGCTACGGATTCCTGGCGGAAAACCCCGACTTTGCAAAAGCGTGTGCCGATTCAGGCATAAAGTTCATCGGACCGGAGGCGAAAGTAATCTCCCTTATGGGCGATAAGATAGAGGCCAAGAAGACCATGGAGAGGGCCGGTGTTCCGGTTATCCCGGGTTACCTTGGCGAGAGCCAGGACATGGACACCCTGGTCAAAGAGGGAAAGAGGATCGGTTTTCCCCTTCTGGTCAAGGCGGCGGCGGGAGGCGGCGGCAAGGGAATGAAGATCGTGCACAAGGAGGAGGAGCTGGCCGGGGCCATCGAAAGCGCGAAGAGGGAATCCCGATCGGCGTTTGGCAACGATACGGTCTTTCTGGAGAAATACCTTGAGAAACCGAGGCACATAGAGTTCCAGATACTGGGAGACGAGCACGGTAAGGTAATGCATTTGTTCGAAAGGGAATGTTCCATCCAGAGGCGGCACCAAAAGATCGTGGAGGAGAGCCCCTCGCCAATAATGACCCCTGACCTAAGGGAGAAGATGGGCGAGGCGGCGATCAAAGCGGCCCGGGCGGTGGGATATACCAACGCCGGCACCATAGAGTTCATGGTCGACACCAATCTGAACTTCTATTTCATGGAGATGAACACCAGGCTCCAGGTAGAGCATCCGGTCACTGAGCTCACCACAGGGGTGGACCTGGTGAGATGGCAGCTGAAGATAGCTTCCGGAATGGACCTTGCATTGGAGCAGGAGGAGCTGGGGCAGCAGGGCCATGCCATAGAGTGCAGGGTATATGCGGAGGACCCTGAAAAGGGGTTCCTGCCCACCACGGGTATGCTGGAGAAGGTGGAATTCCCCATAGGGCCCAGGGTAAGGCACGACATGGGCATAGACGCGGGCATGGAGGTCACACCCTACTACGACCCCATGCTGGCCAAGGTGATCACACACGGTGAGGACAGAAAGGACAGCATAGACAAGATGGTCTGGGCACTTTCCGGCTACGTGATCCTTGGCGTGACCACCAACATCCCGTTCCTCAAGAAGATAATGGAGCACCCAGCCTTCAGGCAGGGCGCCATTACCACGCATTTCATTGACGACCACTTCAAGGACTGGTCAGCTGCCGAGAACGGGCTTCCCGTGGACGCACTGATAGCCCTGGCTGTGTACGACTCTATGCATCCCAGCAAGGAAGAGGTAAGGAAGTACAAGGAGCCGGACCCCCATTCCCCCTGGAAGAGCGCTGGCAGATGGAGGATAGGTGTTTGAAATGCTGATCAACTACGAATATAACAACCATTTGTACAAGGTGAACGTCGAACGAAAAGAGGACAGATATTTCGTGACCTACGACGACAACACCTACACTGTAAAGGCCGAGGAGATCAAAGCCGGCCATTTGAAGATGAAGGTCGGGGACAGGGTGATCAAAGCCGCGGTCTCCGAGGTGAAGGATGAGAAATACGTTTTCATCAAGGGGGACGTGTTCAAGATCAATAAGATGGAGCTTAGCGGCGTCCCAAAGAAAAAGGCCAAAAAGAAAGGGGACCTGAGCTCCCCAATATCCGGCAAGGTCATCAAAATAGAGGTGAAGGAGGGGGACGGGGTGGAGGAAGGGGACGTTCTCATGGTCATCGAGGCAATGAAGATGGAGTACCTGATAAAGGCACCCTATCCGGGGGAAATAGAGAAGATAAACTTCGAAGAAGGGGACCAGATAGAGATCGGCGAAACAACCGTTGACATGAAGGAAAAGGAAGGTGATTGAACATGGACGTAATCGAAAGCGAGATCGACACATCAGGTAAGGAATACAAGGAGAACTACAAGCATTACGAGGCTTTGGTTAACGATATGAAGGAGAAGATCACCCAGGCCTCCCTCGGAGGCGGGGAGGAAAGGAGGAAACTCCATAAGTCCCGGGACAAGATGCTGGCCAGGGAGAGAATAGACGCCCTGCTTGACCCGGACACCCCGTTCATGGAATTCAATACCCTGGCGGGATACGATATGTACAAGGGAAAGGCACCCTGTGCCGGAATAGTAACAGGTATAGGCATAGTGCACGGCAGGGAAGTGATCATCGTGGCGAACGACGCCACGGTGACCGGAGGCACCTACTATCCGATGACCGTCAAGAAGCATCTCCGGGCGCAGGAGATAGCAATGGAGAACAACCTTCCCTGCATATACCTTGTGGATTCGGGAGGCGCTTTCCTGCCCCTCCAGGACGAGGTCTTTCCGGACAGGGAACATTTCGGCAGGATATTCTACAATCAGGCCTCCATGTCCTCGAAAAAGATACCACAGATAGCGGTGGTAATGGGCTCCTGCACGGCCGGAGGTGCTTACGTGCCGGCGATGTCAGATGAAACGGTCATAGTCAAGGGCACGGGCACCATCTTCCTTGGTGGGCCGCCCCTGGTAAAGGCGGCTACGGGCGAGGAGGTTTCAGCCGAGGACCTGGGGGGAGCGGACGTGCACTGCAAGCAGAGCGGTGTCTCCGATCACTACGCCACCGGGGATCAGGAGGCGATACACATTACAAGGAACATCATAGAGAATTTCAATCGTCCGGCAAAGACCGAGCTCGAAGTAAGGGAGCCCGAGGAACCGGCCTACGATATCAAGGAGATATACGGCGTGATACCCAAGGATGCGAGAAAGCCCTTTGACGTGCGGGAGATAATAGCCCGGGTGGTGGACGGCAGCAAGTTCCACGAGTTCAAATCGCTTTACGGGGAGACACTGGTCACAGGTTTCGCCCGTATAATGGGTTATCCGGTGGGTATACTGGCGAACAACGGGGTTCTGTTCAGCGAGAGCGCGATAAAGGGCACCCATTTCATAGAGGTGTGCTGCCAGCGAAAGATACCGCTGGTCTTCCTCCAAAATATCACAGGCTTCATGGTCGGGCAGAAGTACGAGGCCGGGGGTATTGCCAAGGACGGGGCGAAGATGGTCACCGCTGTGACCTGCGCCCAGGTTCCCAAGTTCACGGTGATGATCGGAGGGTCCTTCGGCGCGGGCAACTACGGCATGTGCGGCAGGGCCTACGAGCCGAGGCAGCTCTGGATGTGGCCCAATGCCCGGATCAGCGTGATGGGGGGTGAACAGGCGGCCAACGTTCTCGCCACTGTCAAAAAGGACCAGCTGTTCAGGAAGGGCAAGGTGGTCTCGGACGAAGAGCTCAAGGAGATAAAGGAGCCCATACTGAAGAAGTACGAGAAGGAAGGAAGCCCATACTACTCCACGGCCAGGATATGGGACGACGGGGTCATCGACCCCTCCGACACCAGGCTCGTGCTCGGACTTGGCATCTCGGCAGCCCTGAAC
>CAZUZU010000210.1:0-4759 GCA_964624865.1 uncultured archaeon | reverse complement strand
TGGTTTGTCAGGGTTCGTTAGCCGCCTAGACCACTCGAGCAAGGTAAAACCTTGCGTATTTCACCAAACCTTTGGTTTGGCTCATCCGCAGAATGGAACTTCTGCGAGCAAGACCAAAGCGTTGCTTTGGTCGCAGGGCCCTTTAGTTGTTGGTTTGCGGATGGGCGGGCTAGTGGTCAGAGCATCTAACTTCTGCCCATGGTTTGTCAGGGTTCGTTAGGCGCCTAGACCACTCGAGCAAGGTAAAACCTTGCGTATCGGCCGTTCTACATTTTTTTCATTTACTTAAAGGTTGTTGCTGACAGCCCTGCCAGGATTCGAACCTGGGTTTCCGGATCCAAAGTCCGAAATGATAAGCCAACTACACCACAGGGCTATTTTTATCAGGGGACAACGGGTTATGAGGATTGGTAAATAAATAATTTGTTCTATAACTACTTTTTTATATTGATACCCTATTAGGTATAAATTGGAAAAAGAGGTGAAAGAAATGAGCTTAGAAGAGCAGCTGAAGAAAATGGTAGATAAGTTCAATGATAGTGTTGAGAAGGATGAAAATCTTCGAGATTACATAAAGGACATGGACAGGACAATCAGGATAGACATAACTGACGGCGATACATATCTTCTAAAATTACATGATTGCAATATGACCTTCGCCGATGAGATGGAAGGGGATGACGTTGACATAAAGGTCACTGCATCCGACTCGACAATGGCCGGCCTCATAGACGGCTCCGTAAAACCGATGAAGGCCTATGCAACCAAGAAATTAAAAATCAAGGCCTCTTTGCAGGACCTAATGCTTATGAGAAAACTGCTCTGATCAGAGGAAGTATTTATGAAGCTAAAACCAACGGACCCTTACGAAGAAAGTGAGTATCTCCCTTCGAGATTTCGAGGATTCGTTGATTTAGTGAGGCCGTTTACACTCCTGGCACCTATGATCGGAGGACTGGCCGGCGGTTTGATGGGTGTCGCACATGTCGGATGGCAGGATTTTGAGCTTTCCACCTTGATATACGGCACTGCCACCTTGGTAATGGTCAATGCAGCCAGTAATTCGATTAATCAGGTCTATGACCTTGAGATTGATAAGATAAACAAGCCTTATCGACCCATTCCCCGGGGCGTGGTTACCAAGGACGAGGCATACACAATTGCCTGGGTCCTATATCTTTTAGCACTGTTGAGGGCAGTAATAATAAATCCGGTATTCGGCACCATGATATTCCTTATAATCTTGATAACTATCTTCTATTCGGCTCCCCCGCTCCGATTGAAAAAAAGACTCTGGACATCTAATTTATCCATAGCGTTGGCCAGAGGCATGTTCGGTATAGTTGCCGCATGGTCCATCTTCGGCCCAATAACTTCCGTGGCCCCCTGGGCAATAGGCGCGGTTCTTTTTATTTATCTCATAGGCGCCATGACCACCAAGGACCTAACGGATATAGAGGGAGACGGGAAATTCGGCATGAGAACCCTTCCGGTTACCTACGGAACCACGGGAGCCGTCATACTTTCCGCTCCATTCTTTATCCTTGCGTTTATTTTCCTGGCCATAGAATCGATAATGGGTCTTCTGCACCCGGATACCAAATACATGACAATATTAATATTTATGAGCGCTTATATCGTATATAAGATGATAAGTGAAGGAGAGAAAAGGGATCCGAACTTCGAGAACTCGCCCGTATGGGTAATGATGTACGTCCAGCTAATGTTCATGCAGCTGTGGTTCGCTGCGATCTATATAGATTCGGGAGGTGTATGATATGATACCAGGAATGAGAGGTATGAGCAGCAAAAAGATGAGCACAATGATGAAACGGTTAGGCATACAAGTCGAGGAACTTTCCGGGGTGAAGGAGGTTATTATCCGGATGGAGGATAAGAAATTGGTGATCCCCGAGCCTGATGTAACGCTCATGAACATGCAGGGCCAGAATACGTATCAGGTGGTCGGCGACGCGGAGGAATTTGCCCTTGGTGAAGGCTCGAAAAAAGAGGGCAAGAAGCGAATTGACATACCAAAGGAAGATATCGACATGGTGGTTTCCCAAGCCAATGTAAGCGAGAAGGAGGCGAGGGAGGCATTGGAAAAGTCCGACGGGGACATAGCCGAAGCGATAATACTGCTAATGAACAGGTAATTGAAATGGACTTCCAGAAGGACCCTGATGTGCAATCCATGCTGCCTGATTCCAGGTTTCGGATAACCCGGGTGGGGGTTACGGGGATAAAGAAACCCCTGCACATCCTTCGAAAGGATAATAAGAACATTCTTTCCACCCAGATCGACGTTTACGTGAACCTCCCGTCCAATCAGAAAGGCAGTCACATGTCAAGGAACACCGAAGTTGTGAACGAGGTGGTTGATAACAGCGTGAGGCATCCATACAAGGGAATAGAGGATGCATGCGTGGAGATCGGGAGAAGGTTACTGGAAAAACACGATTACGCTTCAAGGGCCGAGGTGTACATGAAGGCCGATTACTATATCGAGAGGAAGACACCGGAAGGGGTCGAAACACTAGAAAATTACGAGATAACGGCATATTCCCATGTCACCCCTAAACATGTCCGAAAGGCGATCGGTGCAAAGGTGGCGGGCATGACCGCCTGTCCTTGTGCCATGGAAAGCATCAAGCATCTCACCGGTTACGACAAGAAAGGCCCGTTTATTACCCACAACCAGAGGAACATAACAACCTTGGTCCTGGAGACCGGAGAGGACGAAGAAATCGAGGCCGAGGATATTATTACGGTCATCGAAGCATCGCTGTCATCCCCCACTTTCGAGTTATTGAAGAGAAAGGACGAGGCAAGAGTGGTCCTTAACGCCCATAAGAACCCTATGTTCGTGGAGGACGTGGTACGAATGATCTTCAAGAACCTCTTGCAGGAGTTCCCTGGGTTAGATGATGAAACGATTATCAAGGTAAAGAGCGAGAGCGAGGAGAGCATCCACAAGCATAATGCAATTGCAGAAAGGGTAACCACCATCGGCGAGCTCAAGAAATGATATATTTTTATAAGTAATAAGATATTATTCTACCCCGATGTATACACTTGATGATTTCGATTTCGACCTGCCAAAGGACTGCATTGCTCAACATCCTGCCGAAAAAAGGAGCATGAGCAAATTAATGGTCCTGGATCAGGGGATGGAGCACAGGAGATTCAAGGAACTCGTTCTATACCTGAGAAAAGGCGATCTCTTCCTGTTAAACGATACAAAGGTTTTTCCTGCAAGGCTCATAGGAAGAAAAGAGACCGGCGGAAAACTGGAAGTGTTGTTGATAAAACCATTGGCTGACGAGGAAGGTGGAAGGAAAGTTGAATGGGAGGCTTTTCTCAGCGGGAAAAAGATAAGGCCCGGACTGAGATTCCAATTATTCGGCGGTGATATGAATGGCGAGTGCCTGGATCAGATAAAGGGGGGAAGATTTATAGTTCGATTGGTGGCAAACAAGCCAATAATGGAGATTGTATACGACAAGGGGAAGGCCCCGACTCCTCCCTATATAAAAACAAAGGACGTATCCCGCGAGAAATATCAAACGGTCTTTGCCCGTCACGAGGGCTCGATTGCAGCACCCACCGCAGGATTGCATTTCGACAGAGGATTACTGGACCGGGTCAGGGCCCTGGGGGTGGAAGTCGGTTATATTACTCTTCATGTTGGACCTGGGACATTCATGGGTGTAAAAACCAAAGATATTAGTAGGCATGATATGGAGAGCGAAAGCTATTCTATACCTCCCACCACAGTGGACAAATACCACCGGGCAGTTGATGACGGGGCCCGTATTTTCTGCGTGGGCACCACTGTAATGAGGGCCATGGAATCCGCTACCTCTTCCAAGGGCAAAATCATTAGAACGAAGGGGGAAGCTGAGATATTCATCTATCCGCCTTACCGATTCAAGTCAAAGATAGATGCCTTGATCACAAACTTCCATATTCCAAAATCCACCTTGATCATGCTTGTTACTGCCTTCGGGGGATACGATAGGATAATGAGAGCTTATCAAGAGGCGGTCGAATCCGGCTACAGGTTCTATTCCTTCGGGGACGCCATGCTGATATTCGGGGGTGGACGCTGATGCAGATGTTGGATTTCCTTCTGATTATCTCTCCGCTGACAACCGCTGCCATAACCCTGGCACTAGGCTTCTTTACCTTGTGGAAGAACAGGGAAGAGTTGATATCAAAGGTTTTCGCGTTTTGGATGTTCGTGTCCGGCCTGAACGCCTTATTGTTCTTCGCTATGCAGTTCCTCTATATGCCCGATATTATTAAAATAGGTAATTTGATCGGTGCCTTGGACCCGATAATTGCCATCCATTTTGGCGTTCTTTTTACGTCGAAAAGATACAGGACGATGATCGATGAAGAGTTGAAAGGGGAAGGGTTTGAGCGCAGTCCCGCTGCTCGTAGATATCACATGTATTTCTATGTCCCTTGGATATTTGTTCTGATGGCCGCATTGATAACGGAGATCAGGCTTTTCCTTACCATTGTTACCTATTACAATGCCATTCTCTATGCCGCTTTGACTTACATTCTGGTTTTAGTATACCTGAACTATAGGAGGTCTCAGGATCAAAGTGCGGCAAGGAGCATGGTGGTATTCATCGGCCTGTTCTTCATCTACGTTAATGCGTTTCTCCAGATAACCACCGGCCTGATCCATCAATTCATTACTTATGCATATATAGCACAATTGATATTGTTCAAACCGTTGCATTAG
>CAZUZU010000209.1:0-4833 GCA_964624865.1 uncultured archaeon | reverse complement strand
GCTCCAGCCGCTGGGCTCCCCCACCACTATATATTTGGGATCGTATTTGTCCACGATATACTTGGCGCCCTTGGAATTGCCCTCCTCCTCCACCACGCCAATGACACTTACATTATCCCTGCCCGAGGACAAGGCAGACTCGAGGAAGCACGCCATAGGTCCCTTCGCATCCACCGAGCCCCTGCCGTAGAGAACGTTGTCCTCCACCCGGACCGGTATCCGCCCAGGAACGGTGTCCACATGGCCGACCAATAAAATACCGCTCCCCTCCTCGCCGGGACCGCGGTGGGCCACCAGATTGCCGACCTCGTCCTTTCTGGCCCGGAAGCCTTCGTCCCCTGCCCACCCGACAAGGAAATCCACCAGGTCCTCCTCTTGACCTGTGGGGCTGTATATCTCCACCATTTCCTTCAGCAGCATTAGACGGTCTTCCCCCCGCCAAATATATGGGATCCAATAAAGTCCATCATATCATGACACACCTCTGAGATCAGCACAGCACAGCTTCCAGGGCCTCCAAAACCTGGTCGCACTCCTCCCGGGTTATTACCAAAGGTGGTAAAAGCCTTATCACCAGGGGGCCGGCAAGCAGCGCGATTATCCCTTGGTCCATCAGGGCCTGAACGTAGCGCCCCGACCTTTCCTTGAGCTCTATGCCTATCATCAGGCCCAGCCCTCGTGCCTCCCTGATCTTGTCGCTGTCCAGGGCCTTTATTCCGTCAAGCAAATAATTACCGTTCTCCTCGGCCCTCTGCACCAGTCCCTGCCCCTCTATGAAATCTATTGCGGCAAGGGAGGCGCTGCATGCCAAGGGGTTGCCCCCGAAGGTGGACGTGTGGCTCTGCCTCGGCACTTCAATCCTCGAGCTGCACATCACCGCACCCATTGGAACCCCGCCCGCCATGGACTTGGCCATGCACATGATATCCGGCTCGGCGAAGCGCTGGCACGCGAACATCCTGCCCGTGCGGCCGAAGCCGGTCTGGACCTCGTCGATGATCAGCAGTATATCCCTTTCGTCGCACATTTCTCTTACCTTGGTAAAGTACTCTGGATCGCCAATCCTTACCCCGCCCTCACCCTGAACGCACTCCAGCAGTATCGCCGCGGTATCATCCCCCACCTTCTCCTCCAGCTTTTCAAATTTGTTGAACGGTGCGTGTTGAAAGCCCGATATCAACGGCTTGAACGGGGTCCTGTAGTCCCTGCCCCAGGTAGCGCCAAGTGAACCCATTGTCTTGCCGTGGAACCCCCTCATCGCTGCCACCACCCCGCCTCGACCGGTGGTCGCCCTTGCGAACTTTATGGCGGCTTCCACAGATTCGGTGCCCGAGTTACAGAAGAAGACCCTTTCCAAGCCGCCGGGAGTGATCTCCGCCAATTTCTGACCAAGCGTGGCCCTCACGTCGTTGTAGAATATGCCGTAGCAGTTGCCCAGGGTAAGGTACTGTTTCCCAATCGCTTCGGCCACCTGCCCGTTGCCGTGGCCTATGTTGTTAACCCCGACATTGGCTGCGCAGTCTATGTACTCCCTGCCCTGGTCGTCGTATAATTTTGCACCTTTGCCTCGAACTATTACTATGTCCCTCTTAGGATAGAGGGGAAGCTGGTACCTGTCCTCCAGCTCCATGGTGTCCGGGCTCATCGGCTGATCACCGTTCCCTGTCCGGCCAAGGCCCGGGTCACCGGTTTGTCGATCCTGGCGTCCCCGAATATTACCCTTTTAACCCCGTCTTCCAGGGCCTCCCCGGCACCCATGACCTTCTTCTTCATCCTGCCCTTGGCCAGGGACATGGCCTCCTCCATGTTGTCGGAGTTTATCTCCTCCACCAGGGTGGTCTCGTCCTCCGGGTCCCTTAACAACCCGGGGATGTTGGATAAAATCACCAGTGTATCGGCCCCAAGGGCGGTGGCTATCCTTGCCGCGGCACGGTCCCCGTCCACGTTGATCGCCTCGTGGTTCGTGGAGATGGCCGGAGGGGTTATGACCGGCAGGTAACCGCTGTCCATGAGCATATTGAGAAGATCGGTATTCACATCCTCCACTTTCCCGGTGAAATCGTCCCTTATCACCTTTTTTTTACCATCTTCCTTGATAATGATGTTCTTCCTCCGGCCCTGCAGCAATCGGCCGTCCATGCCGCTTAGACCAAGTGCGTTCACCCCCAGGGCCTGGAGCTTCTCCACTATCATCTTGTTCATCTTGCCCGCGTAGACCATGTTGAATATCTCCAGTGTCTCCCTGTCGGTTCTACGGGACACGTGGCCCGAGGCCGAGGTAACCGTCTTCGGAGGCTTGCCCAGCCTGGCCGAGACGTCGTTCAGTTCACCCGAGCCCCCGTGGATCAACACCAGTTTCTTGAATTCAGCGGCATCTTCCAGCACTTTGTCGTAATCTATACCCTTGGCACCGCCCACCTTCAGCACTATAAGTTCCTCGTTATGTTCGGTCATCGGTCTCACCACCTTCCAGCATAATCAGTTCCTCGTTATTATAACTTGCAGGCGCCTCTGTCCCCGTTACCATGCATTCCTCCTGATTCTCCATCGCACGGCCACCTCAAATTGGATGTAGACCCGGGAACTCCAGCCCCGCCGCCTCGTCAAATCCGAGCATCACGTTCATTGCCTGCACCGCCTGGCCCGCGGCCCCCTTCATCAGGTTGTCAATGGCGCCTATTATCACGCCCCTTTCGCCCTGCACCTCGAAGCCGATGTCGCAGTAGTTGGTCCCTGCCAGGAGCTTGGGCTCGGGATACCGGTATATTCCCCTCCTCTCCTTGACTATGCGAAGGAAGGGCTCGTTCCCGTAGTCCGCGCGGTAGGCCTTCCAAAGATCCTTCTCTTCCACCTTCCCATCGAAGAACACGTGGGATGTGCTCAGGATGCCCCTGATCATCTCTATGGAGGTGGCGGAGAACTCCACCCTCGTGCCCAGCTCCTGGATCATCTCCGCGGTGTGCCGGTGGCCTATGGGCTTGTAGGAGCGCACGCACCCGCTCCTTTCAGGGTGATGGGAGCCCGCGTTATGTCCTTTCCCGCCCTCGGAAGAGCCGCACTTGGCCTCAGACACAATGGGCCAGTCCTCTCGGATCATGCCCCTTTTCACCAGGGGATAGAGCGGTAGTATGACAGAGGTGGCGTTGCAGCCGGCGCTCGATATGTATTTCGCCTTGGCCATCTCCGGCCGATGTAACTCCACTATGCCGTAAACGAACTCCTTCAGGAGCTCGGGCCGGGGATGCTCCCTGCCGTACCATCTTTGGTAATCCTCCGGATCGCTGAGCCTGAAATCCCCGCTGAGGTCTATTAGCCTGGGAGCCAACCCTTCATATTTTGACCAATCGTCAAGCAGTCGGCCGTGGGGAAGGGCGGTGAACAACAGGTCGGTCTCCTCCAGCTCGTCGGTCTTGGAAAAGCGGAGCTTGGTCCAGTCCCTTAAATTGGGGTGGACGATGGTCACCGGTTTACCGGCGTAGGTGTTGGAGGTGACCTGATGGAGCTCCACTTCGGGGTGGCCGAGGAGCAGCCTCAAAAGTTCTCCTCCTGCGTAACCGCTGGCGCCTACGATGCTCGTCCTCATTTCCTTCCAACCTCCAAAGCGTAATCCACTATCTTGGCAGGGATGTTCACCCCGGTGGTGTCTATGCTGTTCTTGAACTCCATGGTGTAATTCACTTCGTTGACCAGTAGACCTTGGTCGGTCTCGAAGAGGTCTATGGCCACAACACCGCCCCCCACCGCCTCGGCGGCCC
Organism: uncultured archaeon; assembly: GCA_964624865.1. Classification (GTDB taxonomy): domain Archaea; phylum Thermoplasmatota; class Penumbrarchaeia; order CAZUZU01; family CAZUZU01; genus CAZUZU01. Next base: position 1,078 of record CAZUZU010000209.1, on the reverse strand, counting down.
GTAAACTGATGGCCTCCATTTCCTCGGTTATCGGGCAGTTGGAGGCCTTTCCGCCCCTTGCCGTGTTGGTTATCCAGTGCTCCGATGTGCGGTAGATTGCGGCTATACACTCGCCTCCCACAACAAAGCTGCGGATATCCCTGCCCTGCTTCTCCACGTAATCCTGGATGTAATATATGGAGTGGTGGTAGGTGCCAAGTATCCTCTTGTGCTCCAGCAGGGCCTCGGCCGATTCCCTGTCGTTGACCTTGGATATGAGCCTCCCCCAAGAACCCACAGCGGGTTTCAGAACAACGGGATAGCCCATGTCCTCTATGGCGTCCAGGGCAGAGGCCTCGGTAAAGGCCACCCTTACCTCCGGCTGGGGCACGCCGTTCTCCTCCAATGCAATCGAAGTCAGCAGCTTGTCTCCGCAGATGTTACTCACCTTGAACTCGTTAACGCATGTGATGCCGCAGCTGCTGAACAACTTCAGGGAATGGAGGGCTCGGGAATGGTTGATGCACCTCTCCAGCACCACGTCGTAGGGGAACTCGCTCTCACCAAGCGAGAACTCCAGCTTCCGATCGTCTATCATCTCCAGCTCCACGTTGTTCCTGTTCCTTATCTCCTGCAGCAGCAGCTTCTCGTCCTTCCTTATTATCGAATGTAGAAATCCCAGTCTCATTGCTCATCACTTTCCGTGTATTGTCCATGGTCACCTGTATGGTCCTGCTCATCATTTTCCATGTGATGTTGGCACATTCCGACGATGTACTCCAGTTCCTCCAGGTCCACCCTTCTTCCCTTGCGGCCCACCAGCTTCACCTCTTCAAGCACCCTCCTGGCCAGCTCCAGGTCCCAGGCCTGGCCCAGCCGCTCCATGCCGTACCTTACCGAGGACAGGCCGGACATGTGGTCCAGGCATATCTCCGTTTCCCTGCCCACAAGGCCGGGTTCCAGGCTCTGATAGTGCAGCGGGTCCTTGCTGGCCGCGTGGGTGTGTATGCCCGCGCAGTGGGTGAATGCGTTGTTGCCCACCACCGGCAGGTTCACAGGCACCGATATCCGGGAGCGGTTGCTCACCAGTTCATACAAA
>CAZUZU010000208.1:1619-4884 GCA_964624865.1 uncultured archaeon | reverse complement strand
ATATCCTCTTTAGGGGGAGATGGGGCGGGGGGGGGTATATCCTCTTTAACTTGTTCCCCGCGTTTTGTACCTGTCGAAGGACCGGGGACTTCAGCATGTTCGGGGCCGGGCTCCAAACCTTCTCCCTGATCTGCCCCCTTCGGGGTCGAAGCGGTCTCTGCCGGGGCTTCGAGTTCACCCTCTCCAATATCCTCCACAGGTTCTTCCTCCTCGGGCTCATAGTCCAGAGAGGTTTCGATTATCTTGGCTCTCGCATCCAGGGCCTCCTCGTTCTCCGGCTCCATCTCCAATATCCTGTCAATGTAGCTGAGAGCCTTTTCGAAATCCTTCCCAATAGCATATGCATAGGAAAGATTGAACAGGGTCTCCACATCCCCTGGTTCGTAACCGAGAACCTTTTTGTAACAATTAATGGCCCTAGGTATGTCTTCCATCTCGTAGCACACCGAGCCAAGGCCGAACCAGCCCAGGCCGGAGTCCTTATTGAACTCCAATATCTTCCAGTAGGTGTCCTCCGCCTTGTCAAAATAGCCCAGGGTCTCATAGATGGAGCCAAGTGAATACAGGACATCCTCGTTCTCCGGCTCCAATTCCAAGAAATGCAGATAATGTTCCATGGCATCCTCGTAACGCTCCTCGGCCTCGGCCACCTCGCCGCACAATCTGAGAGCAAAGGTGCTGTCAGGATCCTTTTTACGCATCTTCTCCGCTACATTCTTGACCATCTCTGGCTTGAGCTTGCCCCTGACGCGATTCATTATGTCCTCCACAATGCCCGGGTCTTCGGCCTTGTCAAGCACCAAGAGGTAGTATTTCAGGGCGGTGGAGGCGTCGTCATTCTCGAAATAATAGTCGCCCAAAAGCTTCAACAGAACGAAATCTTCTTTATAGACCTCCACAACCTTTCTGAGGATGTCCTTGGCCTCGCCCATGAGGTCTAAATTCTCGGCAAGGATAATGAACCGGTCAACGGCCGGGCGATAACCGATATTGTTGCTTAATGCCTTCTTGTAGGCCTGATAGGCCTTGGTCTTGGAGCCTAATCTTTCGAGGACAAGGCCCTTGACGTACCAGCCCTTGAAATACTTGGGACTCAGCTCTATCGCCTTGGTCATGAAATTATTGGCCTCGGTCTCCTTTCCCAGTTTTAAATAACTCAGGGCAATGAAGGTTGAGAACCTCACTTCCCGGGGATTTGCGTACATGGCCCTCTTAGCGGAATCGAGAGCGGCCTCGTAGTTACCCTTCAAATAAGCTGACAAAGCCTTTGCATACCACATTACACCCGGATTCGGGATTTCCACTGTTGACATGGTATATGCGCGGATCGCCCCCTCGTACTCGTCCCTGTCGTCCAGAAGCATTCCTTTATACAAGAGGGCATCGGGGTCCTTGGGCATTAAGGACAGGGCGTCCTCCACCGCTTCCAGTGCTTGGTCGTATTTACCCATGTCGTAAAGGAGACGGGACCGTCTTACCTGAATATCAGAATACAGCCTCTTGATATGGGGCCTTTTGGAGGCGTAGTTCAATGCTATATCATACTGGGCAAGGGCGCTGTTCATCTGCTTCTTCTTGGCCAGAAGTTCCGCCTTGGCCATGAGAGGGAACATCCTCTTTGTCCTTTCCTCGGGCAGCCGTTTTAGATAGGCTTGTGCCCGATCCGGTTTTCCCTTCCTGGTAAGGAGCATTACCTTCAATGAAGAGGCCCTGTATTCTTTTTCCCTCTTATTTAGCACTAGATCTATGTTCGATTCCGCATCGGCGAGATTGCCCTTGACCAACAATGCGAAAGAATGATTGATCATAGCGTTGGTATATTCCGGATGTGCCTTCAACGCCTCTTCGAAACACGTTATCGCCTCGTCCACCTTACCGTGTTCCATGAGCATAATGAAGCCGCGGGTGTTCCAGCAGTACGGATTGGACTTTGTAACGGTATTTATCTTACCGAGGTATTCCATTGCCTTGGACACGTTCCCGCAAAGATACTCAAAATTCGCTATCCTGATAAGGGTGTCTATATTATTCTTCTCCAGTGGTATACCCCGGGACTCCAACTCCATGATGGCGTTGAATATATCGTCCTTTACCGTATCCTTGTATCTTCCCAGGGAGGTGTCCTCGTTCATATTGAGGGGAACCTTGTAATCGTCCTTGAATATCTTTTTAAAATACTCGGGCGCAAAGATATTTTTGTCCTTGTTAGAATCTGAGGATACGTTGAACACCAAAGACATATATGTAAATATGACCTCAAAGTTATATAATATTTACTGTAATAATATATTCATTACATGGATTAATGTAAAAATTAAATCCATATGTCTGCCATTTATACGATTGTTAAAAATCCGGAACGAGCTTTTTCCCCGAATCGGTCCAAAAGTTCAAATATTTAGGTTGTGTTATCCCACGACAGTATCGATTGGGTGAATAAGGATGATAAGAGAATGCAAAGAGCATGGATATTTCAGGGGCGAGCAGTGCCCGATATGCGAACAAGAGGGCAGGTTCATAATGAACGACAGGGAAGTGGACAAGCTGGGCCGTACCATGGCCGGCGCACTGCGCCATTTTCCCGAGAAGTTCTCTCTGGAAATGAGAAGCAACGGTTTCGTTGACATTGACGATATGGCTAACGCCATCCAAAGACACAGGAGGGATATGAAATGGCTGAAACCAAGGCATATCATCGCCCTTGCTACCACGGACGACAAGGGCAGGTACGAGATAAAGGACGGGGAGATCAGGGCCACCTACGCCCACTCCCTCGATCTGGAGCTCGACCTTCCCGAAGAGGGAGTGCCGCCCTCCGTATTTTATCCGGCCTCCAAGGAAGAGGCCGAGGAGATATTGGACGAGGGGCTCTATCCCACCGACAGGACCATGGTCCACTTGAGTGCAACCCCCGAGGACGCCTACAACGCGGGCATATATAGATACGAAGATCCTGTCCTCCTGGAGATAGACGCCTTCACCGCAATATTGGAAGGGGTTAAGATCATGAAGGCAGCTGAAACCGTTTTCCTTACCAAATCCATAGATTCCAAATATATAACGGAATATGACCTGGACAAGGAGAGCAAGGAAGCGATAAAGGCGAAAAAGGAAGAAAAACCCCAGAAAAAGGCACCTAAGAAGGAAGAGACCAAGTCAAAGGAGGAGAAAGAGGAAAAGAAAGAGGCCGAGGAAGAAGAAAAAGCAGAAGTAAAAGCAGAAGTAAAAGCAGAAGTAAAAGCAGAAGTAAAAGCAGAAGTAAAAG
>CAZUZU010000208.1:0-1519 GCA_964624865.1 uncultured archaeon | reverse complement strand
GAAGTAAAGAAGGAGAAAAAGGGGGAGGGAGCTGAGAAAGGGAAAGCTAAGAAGGGAAAGGCCGACAAGAAGGGGGCTGAAGAGGAACCCAGGCAAGATGCTGCCACGGAAGATACAGATACTAAAGGTGATGACGATGGTGGAAAGAAAGAGTAAGAAAAGGGGTAAAAAGACATGTGACATAGATGGCTGCGACAAACCGTCAAAAAGGTCCATCCCCAAGAAGAAGGTCATGGAGGCGGAGGGCGTTGATCTCAAGGTACGGGAGGACAAGACGGGAAGGGATAACATCCACTTGTGCAAGGAGCATTACAAGGTATACAAAAAAGCCACCAAGCAGGACAGGAAGCTAAAGACTTTGACATGGGAATGAAAATGTTCGAGGATACTGAATCCACCGCCGACATCGAGATACCGAAGGACCCCATGGAAAGGGTCATTGGTCAGGAAAAGGCAGTTGCCCTGGCAAGGAGGGCCGCCGCACAGGGAAGACATCTCCTCTTGGTGGGACCCCCGGGCATTGGCAAGTCAATGATCGCACAGGCAATCGCCCTTTACATAAAGGAGCCCACCGAGGAGATACAGGTGGTTCACAACCCTGAGAACCCGGAAAGACCTTTTATCAAGGTAAAGAACAGGACGGAGATAATAAACGAACTGGAGCACAGGGAAACTGCCGAAGGCGTGCTGGTGGACGCCGAGGACGTGCCTCCCAAGGTGGCGGAGAAGCTGGGCTACAAGTGCCTTCACTGCGACAAATACTCCATGCCTGAAGACAGCAACTGTCCCAACTGCGGAAAGCCGAAGACCGCATTGAAAAAAGGGCAGCAGGGAAATCCCTTCGGCGACTTATTCGGTATAGTCGAAGTTACTTTGAACCAGATAGCGAATGTGAGCCAGACCGGCGGCAGGCGGGTAAAGGACACTGTTTACAACATGAACGAAGGAAGGGAGGAGGTGGTTGCCTACGAGCCTGCGGGGGAAAAGATCAGGCTGTTGAACGAGAGGGCGCTGGAAAGGGAAAGGGAGTTGAAGAGCCAGAAGCCCGCAAAGGTGCTGGTCCCCTTGGATAGAAGACCCTTCGTAATGGCCACCGGGGCGAGCGAGACCGAACTGCTGGGCGATGTTAGGCACGACCCCTACGGCGGCCATCAAAAGCTCGGTTCACTGCCCTACGACAGGGTGGTCTCGGGAGTCATACATGAAGCGCACCAGGGCGTCCTATTCATAGACGAACTGCCCCACCTGGGACAGCTTCAAAGATACATACTCACAGCCATGCAGGAGAAGAACTTTCCAATATCCGGCAGGAACCCGCAGAGCGCCGGGGCAAGCGTCAGGGTGAGCTCCGTGCCCTGCGACTTCATCTTCGTGGGTGCGGGCAACATACAGGACATTCCTCACATCCTCTCTCCCCTGAGATCGAGGATAATAGGTTCCGGTTACGAGGTACTACTGGATACCACCATACCAGACAATAAAGAGAACAGGGAAAAATACGCCCAGTTCATCGCCCAGG
>CAZUZU010000207.1:0-4887 GCA_964624865.1 uncultured archaeon | reverse complement strand
GAATAGACAGATGCATGCCACTTCTCGGTCTGCTTCCCTCTCCCCGGCCATTAAAGTTATTTAGCCTTTGAGGTATTTATGTCTCTTATGTGTGGTATCTTCGGGGCCTTTGGCCCTGCCGCCGGTTCCATGGATCCCGGTCCCGCCCTGGCCGAGCTGAAGGAACGAGGGCCGGACGAGGATTTGAATGAGTCTGAGAATGGGAATGAGAATCACAGCTCGGGAGCTGAATAACATGAATAATAAAACCGTCAAGATAAAGGCGTTGACACGAAAGGAAAGGATAGAGAGGGTTTATTCTCGGCCATGTATGACCGTGAAAGCAATTCAGACGAGGGGTTGGAAAATGAGTGGGGACCTTTTCGCCTTCTCAATCTCATACACCAATCATAACAATATTGTTAAGGTTGGTGCACACAAATGAGAAAAAACATTCTAAAAGAATTGTCCGAAAATGGAAATACATTTACAGTTGATGATGCCCTGGAAGTCTCCGGATGCACAAAAGAAGTTCTCTGGGTAATATTATCCCGCATGCAAAAGGAGGGATGGATCGAAAGGGTCGAAAAAGGTACATACATGATAATTCCACTCAATTCCAAAAAAGGAGAATACACCCTGCATGAATTTGTAATAGGTTCCCTTCTGGTAAAACCCTACTGCATCGCATACTGGAGCGCACTTCATTTCTACGGTCTCACAGAACAGATTCCACGGACTGTCTTTATCCAGACCACATCGAGAAAAAAGAACAGAAAGCCGGAGATATTCGGTATTGATTACCAGGTTGTACAAATAAAGGAAAGCAAGTTCTTCGGGATACGAACGGAATGGATAGATGAAACCCCGGTCAATATCACGGACAGAGGAAAAACCATGGTGGACTGCCTTGATAAACCCCAGTATTGCGGTGGCGTGGTCGAGGTCGCAAAGGCATTGAAGAGCGGGGAATTTGATAAGAACAATCTTGTAGAATATGCCGGGTTGATAGGGAACACAGGGGTGATCCGAAGGCTTGGTTACCTGTGCGATCTTCTTGATATTGATATCGCACTTCCCAAAGTTGAGACAAGAAATTACCTTTATCTGGACCCGGGAATGCCTAAAAAGGGAGAACGATCATCGAAATGGAGAATTATAATTAATCTGGACGACAAGGTGCTGGGGGAGTTGGAATGATACGGAAAAATGGGAGCTCCCCGTGAAGACGGCGAAGCTGAAATACACGCGTGCTCCGTCATGCTATCTTCTTCGGAACACGGCCTGATCGCCAGGATGGACCTTGTGGAAGGATGCGGTAAAAAGACAACGCCGGTTGATTACAAGAAGGGCTCGGTGCCTGACAACGAGGAGAGAAGCTGGCCCGCCGACAGGGCACAGCTTTGCGCGCAGGCTCTGATTCTCAGGGACAACGGATATGTCTGCAACCAGGGCATAATCTATTATGCGAAATCCAAGCGACGCGTTGAAATTCCCATAGATGACTCTCTGGTGGAATGGACACTTAATTGTCTCACAGATTGCAGAAAAACAGCCGCCGGCGACGAGATACCGCCTCCGCTGGACGACAGCCCCAAGTGTCCCGGCTGTTCTCTTTCAGGCGTGTGTCTTCCCGATGAGACCCGGCTTTTGACCTCTGATGATGATATCGAGATAAGGCGGCTCTATCCGGCCCGCGACGACGCAATACCCCTTTACGTTAGAGATTACAGGGCAATACTGGCAAAAAAAGGCGAAGAGATAGTGATTAAAAGTAGAGGAGAAATTGTGGAAAGGGTAAGGCTTATGGAGGTCTCCAGGTCTCAGTCTTCGGCTCGGCCCGGATAACCGCTCCTCTTCTTGCCGAGCTAATGGACAGAAACATACCGGTATGCTACTTTTCATACGGGGGATGGTTCAGGGGATGGACCTCCGGAATGAGCCACAAGAACGTGCTTTTGAGGCTAAATCAGTATGAAACAGCTACGGATCCGGAAAAATCCGCAGAGTTCGCAAGAAGATTCATCGAAGGTAAGATAAGAAACTGTAGAACCATGCTCAGAAGAAACTGCCGTGAAAACCCGGAGGCGGCCTTGCGGGAGCTTTCGAAACTGACTTCGGAAGCCGCCGAATGCGAGAGCGTTGAAGAGCTTTTGGGAATAGAGGGAACCGCCGGCAGAATTTACTTCATGCACTTCAACGACATGCTGAAGCAGGATGATGATAAAGTGGTTTTCGATATGAACCAGAGAAACAGGAGACCTCCCAAGGATCCGGTGAACGCCATGCTGTCCTATCTCTATGCCGTACTTGCAAAAGACGCTGCCGTAACGCTTCTGTCGATTGGTTTCGACCCTTATCTTGGATTTCTTCACAAGCCCCGCTATGGCCGCCCCTCTCTGGCACTGGACCTCATGGAAGAGTTCAGGCCACTTATCGCGGACTCCGCCGTCATAAGCTTGATAAACAACGGCGAGGTAAGCGAGAGATCATTTAAAGGAAGAGGAGGTGCGGTTGTTTTAAAGCCGAAGGGTAAAAAAGCCATACTGCGCGGCTACGAAAGACGCATGGACCAAATGGTAAGGCATCCGGTATTCGGGTACAGAATAAGCTACAGGCGTGTTCTCGAGGTTCAAGGCAGACTTATTGCAAGGTGTTTAAAGGGCGAACTTGAAGAATATCCGATATTTTGCACGAGGTAATGAGATGAGATACTGGTATGTGGTTTCATACGACATCAGTGACCAGAAACGGTGGAGACGGATATATCGAAAAATGAGGGGTTACGGCACTCACACCCAGTTGTCTGTTTTTCTCTGCGAACTTTCGCATAAGGAACTGGCCATAATGAAGAATGTGCTTGGTGAACTAATTAAACACGATGAGGACAGCGTAATGATAGTAAAAGTCGGTCGATCGGATTCGAATCCCGAAGGAAAAATTCATTTCCTTGGAAAACAATCTCCAATCCCAGAAAGACAGGCAGTAATAATCTAACCACAATACAGGAACGGTTGAGATGGAAAACGAACCCCACCGGCGCAGGGAGAGTCGGCAAGAGTCCGGCACGGATCCCATCTCAATCGAAAATAGGAGTACGCCGGTTCGAGTGCCCTGGTGATAGCAGTAAATACCGGGAGCACTCGAATAATCTATTTTTTCATATCTAGAGGCTTATTTCTCCCATATATATATCGAAATGATTTCATATGCTTTTCTTTCAGCTGGCAAAAATATAGGAACCTCTCGAATAATGATAAAATCAATATACAATGAGAATATTCTGAAAATGAATACAAAAGGGTATGAAGAAGGGCGATTACGGAAAATAATCAAGACCCTTGGCCCATATAAGGCCGTATCCATGTCTGAAAAGACGTGGCAACATTGAAGCGGTTAACCCGTGCGGGGCCCAGGCAGGCAAGGATAGAGTATCCATGTCTGAAAAGACGTGGCAACATTGAAGCGGGTCATGGGACGGCCGAGCGGATTCATGAAGATCGGTATCCATGTCTGAAAAGACGTGGCAACATTGAAGCAAGAGCTGGAAATTGGCATACTGCCGTTGAATTAATGTATCCATGTCTGAAAAGACGTGGCAACATTGAAGCACATTGTCCACGGTCTTGGTCGCCGCCGGTGTGTTGTCTGGTATCCATGTCTGAAAAGACGTGGCAACATTGAAGCATTCACAATAACCTCTATTTCTATCGTTCCCCCGGAAAGTATCCATGTCTGAAAAGACGTGGCAACATTGAAGCTGGTACTTTCACTTTCTTATCTTTTTTCCTTTTTTTCTCGTATCCATGTCTGAAAAGACGTGGCAACATTGAAGCTGGCTTCTCGGTGTGGGTACAGTGCTGGGAGCCGGGCCTGATTCGTCATTCGGCTGCGGGTTCCTGCAGCGGATTAAGAATTGATGCGTGTTCCCTCGGCGTGTGGGTGTGGTTATGATTTCTTCAACAAAGTTCTTATCTCCGACCTCCACAGCTTCAGGTCGGCGATGTCCTGTCGTAGTTCGTCCCGTTCTTTCTTGTTGAGCTCGTGGTCGAATTCCAATATCTGCCGGAGCCCGTCCGTCCATCTCTCTATCAGGTCTTTCTTGAGATCGAGCTCTTCCCTGTCCGGTCTCTCGCCTTTATCACCCATGAGGTCCGACCGCCAACTTTCAAGGAACTCCCTCTCCCGCCTGTACATCTCCTCGAGCTCCTCGTCGGGCTCTAACCCAAGGTTCAAATCGATGTTATCAAGCTCCTCTTCAATAATTTTTATCTTAATTAAGGGATCCAAGGTTTTCATGTCTGATCACCCCACCACCTCCCTCAGCCACTCCAGCTCTTCCTCGGTCCAGTAGTCGCCGAAGTGTTCCCAGTATTCGTAGGCTTGGTCCTCTCCGCCCTGGGTGATGTAGCCGGGGTGCTCGGGCTCGGGTTTCTCGTGCTGGTCCTCGGGCTTGAGCAGTTCCTCCGCCACCTTGGGCTCGTCCCTTATCACCTTCCTCAGTTCCTCGGTTGCTTTTTCCTTGTCCCCGCTCTTGTACAGGGCGAGGGGATAGCCGTATGCAGTACCGGCAAGTATATCGTTGGGGTACCTCTCGCATATATCGATAACATCCTCTATCCTGTCCTCGAGGAAGTAGAGGTCCACCAGCATCTCCCTCACGCCCTGGTTGTCCTCCTTGTTGTAGGAGAGGTTTTCCTCGAAGACCTGGATCGCAGCGTCGATATCTCCCTCATGAAGCAGCAACGTGCCAAGGCCGTGAAGGCATCGCAGGAACTGCCTGTTCTCAAGTACGACCCAGGGGGCCTCGTCGCCCTTCTTGAAGCCGCCGGCCTCAAGGGCCTTCCTCCCGATGTCCACGCCCTTCTCCCACAACTCCCTGGCCTCTTCCGCCTTCCCGGCGCGGTT
>CAZUZU010000206.1:0-4904 GCA_964624865.1 uncultured archaeon | reverse complement strand
TGCCCCCACCCTTTTTCCCTTCTCCATCAATCTTTTACCAAGGAGGGCGATGATGGCCGTTTTTCCGGAGCCTATGGCCCCCATCACGTCAAAGGAGGTGATCCCTTCCTCCTTAAGCCGCTGTAGATTTTCCCGGGCCAGTCTTCTGTTTGCCTCAAGGATGCTCTTGCCCATTTCCAAGGTTGATACCTGATGCATTTTGATCGGTCCGAACATGTACCTGTTCTCTATTAATGTTTTCCTCCTTGAGAGGTTCCCGCACTCCGAACATTGTATGGCAAGGGCCAAACGTTATATATCATATTGGCCATCGGACAATTAAATTTATATTGGTATCGGTATTATTGTATACGTGGTAGAAACGCCTGACACTTCACATGGTCATGTAAGGGCCTTGCTCCAAGTGGTGATCGATTCATGAAGCTTCCTGCAGGAAAGATAGAGACGACCTATGACAGCTCGGAAAAGGATTTCGGGGCAGTTCTGGAAGAGGTAAAGGAAAAGGATTTCGAGGGCTATCTCCAGGCAGTATCGGACATGAACGGCGACGAGGTGAAGTCCTACATAGTTTTCGACAGCGGTAAACCTGTGCTGGCGATATTCGAGGAGGGAAGCGCCCAGATGCAGGGGTCGGGCGCCTTCGAGCAGATCCTAAAGGCCTGTGTTGCTGGCAGCTCCAGATTCGAATTCCACAAGGGCATAGACATATCCCTGATGTCAATATATTTTCCAAAGGCAAAGATCGACGAGGATGTGGGCAGCGTTGACGACATCCTGGGCCAAATAGACGATATAGAGAAGCTAATCGAGGAAGAGAAGAAGCGAAAGGAGGAGGCGGAGAAGGTCAAGGCCGAGGTCAGGGAGCAGATCGAGGCTTGGAAGAAGGAGGGCTACGTGACCACCTCCATCGAGGCCGCCCTGGACTCCGATTACGACACGCTCAAGGGCCTTTTCGAGGAATATAAGGAGAAGATGGCCAGGCTACAGGAACTGGAGTCGGAGGTGGACAAGTTCGACGTTGACGTGTACGGGGACAAGATAAAAGAGATCCTTTCAATGTGCAACGACCCCGACAAAATAGAAGAGCTCGAACAGAGCATAAAGGACCTGGAGGAGAAGAGGAAGGAGGACGAGCAGAGAAAAGAGGCCGTGAGAAAGAAGATCGAGCAGTGGCAGAGCGAGGGCTACGACACCTCAAGGCTCGAAGAGGCCCTGAGCAAGGACGTGGAGTCACTGTGGGAGGCCTACACCGCTTTCTTTGAGGACCTCCAGGCCCTCCACGAGATCGAGGACAAATTAAAAGAGCTTGGTCCGAGGGGCTACGACGAGCATGTGGACGAGATAAACAATCTTTTAAAGAACCCTGACAAGATAGAGGAGGCCAAGGCCAAGGTCTCCGAGCTCGAGGACCTGATCGCCAAGGAGAAGGAACGGAGGGAGATGATCAAGACCAAGGTGGACAACTGGGCGGAGGAAGGCTACAATGTTTCGGGCCTGGAATCCATGATAGAAGAGGCGCCGATGAACAAGCTGGAGGAGTCGGTTGAGAATTTTGAGAACGGTCTCTCCCGCCTGGAAGTTATCAAGGACAAGCTGAGCGGAATGAACAGGGAATGGTTCCCCGGCGAGATAGACGAGATCGAGAAGATGCTGGGCGACCCCTCCAAACTGGACGAGATACAGGAGAAGTTCAAGGAGCTGATGGAAAAGAAGGAGGCGGACGAGAAGAGAAGGGTGGAGCTCAGGGAGAAGATCAGGGCCTGGAAATCACAGGGCTACGTGGTCCCGGATGTGGATGCCATATTCCAATCTTCCCTCCCCACCGTGCTGGACGAGGTTAAAAAGCTCGAAGACTCAATATCGAAGCTAAAGGAGTACGAGGAAAAGCTCCAGGAGCTGAAGACCCGCGGTTACGAGAAGGAGATCATGGACCTCCTTTCCCATATGTACGACCTGGGTGCAATGGACGAGATATCTGAAAAATACCAGGCGCTGATGGACAAGGTGCGGGAGGACGAGAAGAAGCGGGAGGGGCTTAATAAGCATATCCGGCAGATGGAAGAGGAGGGCTTCGACGTCTCCAGCGTGAAGGAGCTGATGGACGGAAGCCTGGACAAGCTGTGGGAGGAGTATACCACAGTAATGGACAATGTCCAAGTGCTCAAGGAGGCCCAGGAAAGACTAGATAACATCAACCCCATAGGCCATAAGCAGGAAGTGGAGGAGATAGACAACCTGATTAAGAAGCCCGAAATGGCCCAGGATGTCATGAACAGGGTCAAAGGACTGGAGGACGCGGTCAACAGGGAACTGGAAGCCAGGACGGAGATCAAGGCCAAGATCGACGAATACAAGGAGCAGGGCTACGACACCTCCACTGTGGAGGAAAAGATAACCGCCCCCATGGAGGAATTGGAAGGGGCCTTCAGGGACTTCGAGAGAGGCATGGAGATCATCAATAAGATCAAGCAGAGGATTGATACCCTTGACGTGGAGTGGTACCGGGACGAGGTAGAGGAGATCAAGAAAAAGATGGGCGATCCCACCAAGGCCGAGGACCTAGAGGTCCAGATAATGGAGCTGGAGCAGAAGATACACGAGGAGAGGAAGCGCAGGGAGGAGTTGGCCAGGGAGGCGGAGGAATGGGGTTCCCGCGGCTACGAGATATCGGCTTTCAAGGAGGCTATAGACAGCAAGCCTATGAACGAGGTCGAGTCAATGTACACCCGCTTCAGGGAGACCATATCCAAGATGGACGAGCACCGGAGCACTCTGGAGGGCATCGAGATATACGGCCATGACGAGGAATTGCAGTCCGCCAAGGAGATGATGAAGGATATCAGCAACATCAACACGGTGGCGGAGAAGGTGGAGAACATCAAAGAGGTGGCGGAAAAGGAAAAGCAGGATAGAGAGGAAATGCTTCGGGAGGCCCAGCAGTGGCGGGGCCAGGGCTACAAAGTGGATGACCTGATAGAGCAGGTCAGGGCCGCCCCGATCTCCAAGGCCAAGGAGGTTCATCAAAAGTCCAAGGAGGCAATCGACGTCCTGGCCAATATAGAGAAGGAGCTTGGCCAGATGAAGCTCAAGGGCCACCAGAAAGAGGAGGAGTCTATCAGGGGCAAATTGAAGACATTATTGGCGGTTGACGAGGTCAAGGAAGAGTTCGAGAACCTCAAGAAGGTCGTAGAGGACGAGGAGCAGAAGAGGGAAGAGCTAAAGAAGAGGATGGAGGTCTGGAAGAACGAGGGTTACAACGTCTCCCGTTTGGAGCAGATCATAGACGGCGACCTTGAGACCATCTGGGAGAACTTTACCATAATGGCGGACGATATTCAAAGCCTCAAGGAGATAGAGAATAAGCTGGATCAGTTCAAGGACACCGGTCACGAGGAAGCCGTAGCCAAGATAAAGGAATTGACCAAGGATCCTGAGAACCTCAAGGAGGCCCAGACCATGTTTCAAAACCTGAGCGAGAAGGTGGAGGGGGAGAAAAAGCTTATCGAGCAGATGAAGGGGACCATAGAGCGCTGGAAGGAAGAGGGATATATAATCACAAGGTTGGAGGATATAGACGATCGTAACTACGAGAAGTTCAGGGAGAAGGTGGGGGCATTTCAAGAGGACGTTAATCACCTGAAAGACTTCAAGGCGGAATTGGGGTCATTGGATACCAGATGGCATGAAGACCCGGTGAAGGAGATACGGGAGAAGCTGAACAATCCGGATGCTATAGGCATAATCGAAAGGAAGATGGACGAACTGAAATCGGTAATTGAGGCGGAGCAGCATGAACGGGCAAGTCTCAAGGAGAAGATAGAGGGCTGGAAAAAGCAGGGGTTCAAGGTGGAGGAGATACTGGAAGGTTTCGATGACAAGTCCATTGACCAGATAAAGAAGGATATCGGCAAGTACGAGGTGAAGATCAAGCAGCTGATGGATCTCCAGAGCGAGCTGGGAGTGAGCATAGACCAGGGGGAGGAAGGCGGTGGGCCCCCTGTCCGGGAAGAGCCCCCCACCCCTCTTAACGAGGATTACACCTTCGATTCCTTTGTCGTGGGGGCAAGCAACAGATTTACACATGCAGCCGCCCAGGCCGTGGCCAACAATCCGGCCAATGCCTACAACCCCCTTTTCATATACGGGGGACCGGGGTTGGGAAAGACCCATCTGGTCCATGCCATTGGTAATCATATCAAGAAATCCAATTCGGACCTGAAAGTGATGTACATCACCACTGAAAGGTACATAAACGAACTGCTCAACGCAATGAGGCACAACAAGAACGAGGCCTTCCGGTCGAAGTACCGAAGCGTTGACGTGCTTTTAATAGACGATATCCAGTTCATATCCGGCCACAGCGATACCCAGGAAGAGTTCTTCCATACATTTAACTCGCTTTACTCTGCCAGAAAACAGATAGTTTTGACCAGCGACAGGCCGCCCAAGGAGATAGCCAAGCTCGAAGAAAGGCTCCGGTCCAGGTTCGAGGGAGGTTTGATAACCGACATCCAGCCCCCGAGCTTGGAGACAAAGATCATCATTTTGAGGCGCATTGCCAAGACGGAGGGCATAACAGTACCGGACGAGGTCATCCACCTGATAGGAAGCAACATCAAGACCAATGTCCGGAAGTTGGAGGGCGCGCTCAACAAGCTCATAGCAAACGCAAAGCTCAACAACGAGGAGATAACACCTCAGTTGGCCGAGGGTATATTAAGATCAGATTTCCTTGAAGGGGACAAAAAAGGCGCTTCCCCCGCTCCGGGCAAGTCGACCAAGGAGGAGACGGGGAAGGCCCCCGAGAAGCCCGAGGCCGGCGGACCCGGCGAAGAGGAGAAGAAGGCCCCCGAGAAGCCCCGGACCGGCGAAGAGGAGAAGAAGGCCCCCGAGAAGCCCCGGAC
>CAZUZU010000205.1:2303-4967 GCA_964624865.1 uncultured archaeon | reverse complement strand
CCGCCTCGTCCGCCGCCCATTCCCCCTCCCCTTCCTCCGCCCATGCCGCGTCCCATGCCTCCGCCAAGCCCTTTGTGTGAAGCGCCCATGCTGGCCTCGGCCAGGTCGCCCGATGCCAGCTTCTTTGCCGCCTCGGCAACTGTCATACCCGCCGCTGAGTACATCCTGATGCCGCCGGTGGAAAGGACATTGTATGCATTTGGTCCGAAGGAGCCCGCTATAAGGGCCTCGGCCCCGCTGTTCACCACCATCTGCGAGGTCTGGACGCCGGCTCCTCCCCCGGCGTTCACGTAAGGGTTGGGTTTGATCTCGAGGTTGGATATCTCGCCGTTCTCATCGGTATCCATAAAGGCAAAATAGGGTGCCCTGCCGAATAATTGGGATACCGTTGAATTCTCTCCGTTGTCGCCGCTCGCTGCCATGCATGTCTTCAATCTATCACTCTCCTTGTAATTTTACGTGAGCTCTTTTCATAGTTTATATTGTTTCCTTATACATATCGCTTCTTCGCCGCTAGTATGTGCGCTTCGGTCCAACGTTCCGGGGGTATATAAATATTTTGGTAAACCTAAAAACATTTTTCCTGTCCACGTTACACTTTTAGCGGTGTTAAGAAAGATATTTATATGTTCCCTACATAAGGTAATACACCCTTTGAAACGGTATGGTAAGTAATAATTGATGTATTCGAGGAGAGAGTTTGACAGGCAGGTGAATTGATATGGATTTGCGTAGAAAACTGGCAATCGACAAGAAGAGAGTGGATGATATAAACGCGTTTCTGATGGAACCGACCAACGAACTGGTGACCGATTTCCTGGACGTGGTGGAGAAGTACGGCGGCCCGGAGGAGATAAATAAAAAGGCGCAGGAGGCCCGTAGGATTGACAACCTGATGGGGAGGCTGGAGAAAACAAACGGGGACTACGTCAAGGACCTGGAGTGGTTGATGGAGCAGAAGGAGAAGGGAACCTACATCACAGTTGATGACTACAGGAAAAAAGTGCTGGGGGACAAGGCCGAGAACATGGATTTCAACGACGATTTCGCAGTTACCCTGGAAATAAGCGCATGCCAATACTTCCCGTTCTTCGTGGCCCAGGCCAGGCAGGCCGCGGAGCGCGAAGAGCTTATGCCCGGGCGCTTCATCAGGGTGAGGAACATGGAGGAGCAGGTGGAGGACGGCGACCTGCTTGCAATGACGGCGGCCATGCAGATACTGGGATCGAGCTGGTGTGAGACCCTGGACACCAAGGGCACGGACGGCTCCAACATACACCTTGGTGGGCCGGAGACCATAACAGGCTACTTTGGAGGTGTGGGAGAGCCCAACGACCACGCGATCAAGTGGGTGGACGAGTTCCTACACTACAACACCACATACGGTGTGACGCAGGTCCTCAACATTAACCCGGGCACCATCCTGCTGGGCTACATGATGCACAAGCTGGGCATAGACGTGGAGTTCAAGATATCGGTCTACATGGGCAACGACAATCCCTACGCGGTGTTCTGGACACTGCTGGCCGCCCGGTTGTTCTCAAGGGACGACGGCACCACCTCCCTCATTGGATTCAATTTCTCCAACTCGGTGAACAATGCCACCATTGAGGCCAGCGCGAAGATAAGGAAGGCGATGCACCAGGAGGACAATGTCAGGTTCGAGCATCACATCCTGGAAACGTGGAAGAGCATAGTGATCCAGCCCTACGACCGGAGGGACGAGCTCCTGGAGATCGCATCCAAGGTCAAGAACATAAGCGCCAAGCACGAGGGCGCGGAGGTGGACGTGGACCCGGAGAGGGAGCATCCAACGGACATATTGGATTACTTCAGGGCCAAGGAGGAGATCTTGAAGGCCGGCGAGATGTCCGCGCTTCGCCGGAATTATTTGGACAAGCACGACGCCATAAACAACACGGCCAAAGCGCTCACGGAGAGAGGTCTTTCTTTCATAGCGGCCCCCGAGCTTCATCACCGGAGGTGATCGATATGGAATACAAACTCGCCTTCGTGGGCTTCGGGACCGTGGGCCAGGGACTGGCCGAGATATTAATGGAAAAGAGGGACATGCTCAAACAAAGACACGGCCTGGAATACAGGGTCGTGGCGATATCTGACAAGCTCAAGGGCTCCGTTTACGCACCGGAGGGCCTGGACATGGAGAAGGTGCTTGCCCTGCTCGAGGAGGGCAAGAAACTGGACGAGTACCCGGACGGGGAAAAAGGATTGGATTCACTGGCCACCATAAAGGAAACGGAGAGCGACGTTATAATCGAGGTGACATATACAGACGTAAAGACGGGAGAGCCCGCCATGACCCACGTAAAGGCGGCGCTTGAGGCTGGCAAGCATGTGATATCCACCAACAAGGGCCCGCCTGTAAAGGCGGCCGCGGACCTGAAGAAGCTTGCCGCCGAAAAGGGGGTTTGGTACGGGTTCGAGGGCGTCGTCCTTGCGGGCACGCCTGTTTTCAACCTTTTCGAGTATGCTTTGGCGGGGAACAGGATAACCGAGCTCAAGGGTATAGTGAACGGCACCACCAACTACATCCTGTGCCAGATGGAAGATGGCATGTCCTACGAGGACGCCCTGCAAAAGGCCCAGGAGCTGGGCTACGCAGAGGCGGACCCCACTGGGGACGTGGAGGGCTGGGACGCACTT
>CAZUZU010000205.1:0-2293 GCA_964624865.1 uncultured archaeon | reverse complement strand
GTGGTAATAATGTGCAACGTCATCCTTGATAAAAGGGTTGGCTGGGAGGATGTGGCCAGGGAAGGCATCACGGGTATAAGCAAGGAGGATATAAACGGTGCCAAGGCCGAGGGCAAGCGGTGGAAGTTGATCGCAGGGGCCAAGGTCAACGACGACGGCTCGGTGTCTGCCTTCGTGGGCCCTGAAAAGCTACCCCTGGACGATCCGCTGGCAGGCATAGGCGGTGCTACCAATGCCCTGACCTTCGTTACCGACGAGCTCGGCCCGGTTACCATCGTGGGGCCTGGAGCAGGTAGGAGGGAGACAGGCTATTCACTGCTCATCGACCTGATAAACATCAACAGAACGGATTAGGAGGATGATAATATGCTGTACGGATTTACCGGTAAGATGCTGGATGTCGACCTGAGCTCAGGGAGCATCAAGGAGATCAAGACGGCCGAGGGGGATGCCGAGAAGTTCATAGGCGGCAAGGGGTTGGGCGCGAAAATATTATACGACCGGCTGGAGGCGGACGCGGACCCCCTTGGCCCCGAGAACCTGCTCATCTTCATGAACGGGCCCTTGACCGGGACCAAGATGCCAACCTCCGGCCGCTTCGTCATAGTGACCAAGAGCCCGCTCACCGGCCTCTACCTTGACTCACACTGCGGCGGATATTTCGGTCCGGAGATGAAGTTCGCGGGATACGACGCGATGATTGTGAGGGGTAGGAGCGAGAAACCGGTATATCTTTCCCTTTTCAACGGCGAGATCGAACTTAAAGACGCGGAACACCTTTGGGGCAAGAACACATTCGAGACCACCGATGCGATCAGGGAGGAGCTGGGGGATGACAAGGTAAGAGTGGCCGGCATCGGCCCAGCGGGGGAGCGGGGGGTAAGATACGCCATGATCAACATCGATACCTACGACCAAAAGGAGAGGGGTGGCCAGGCCGGCAGGGGCGGCGCCGGCGCTGTAATGGGTTCCAAGAACCTCAAGGCGGTTGCGGTGAAGGCCGCGGCAAGGGTACCTGGCAGAACGTTCAAGTACGCCGACCCACAGGGCTTCAAGGTCGCTGCCCAGGCACTGATCAAAAAGGTGGTACAGGACGAGTTCATACCCAACAGGAAGAAATTCGGCACTCCCATGTGGGTTACACCGATGAACGACCTGGGCATGCTTCCCACCAGGAACTTCCAGACAGGTTACTTCGAGCATGCGGACGGTATCAGCGCGGAGACCATGCAGGAGAAAATTGTGGTGGACAAGAAGGCCTGCTTCAACTGCCCCATAATGTGCGGCCAGCATTCTGTGGTCAAGGACGGGAAGTACAAGGGCACCGAGCTTGAGGGCCCGGAGTACGAGCTTCTCGCATTGCTCGGCTCGTCGTGTTATATCGGGGCCATCGACGCGGTGTCCAAGGCCTCGCTGATGGTTGACGAGCTCGGGCTGGACGGTATCAGCACTGGCAACGTCATCGGGTTCGCAATGGAATGCTATGAAAAGGGGCTGCTGGACGAGGCCGTGGTGGGGGGAGACCTAAGTTTCGGAAAGGACGAGCCCTACATCGACCTGATCCGCAAGATAGCCTACCGGCAGGGGGTGGGTGACATGCTTGCCGAGGGCGTGATGAGGGCGGCGGAGACCATTGGTGGGGACAGCGGCGACTTTGCCATGCACGTCAAGGGCATGGAAATGCCAGGTTACGACCCGCGGGGAAGCTGGGGAATGGGACTTGCCTACGCCACCTCGGACAGGGGGGCCTGCCACCAGCGGGCATGGACCGTGAGGGTGGAAACCGAGGGGGGGATGGAGGAGCGGTTCTCTACAGAGGGAAGGGCGGCCCTGGTGAAGGACATGCAGGACGAGAGGGCCGCGGCCTATTCACTGATAATATGCGATTTCTGCGTGGGCAACGTGAACGACTTCGTGCAAATGCTCAACACCGCCACGGGCTTCCGCTACACCGAGGAGAGCTACCTGTTGGCAGGGGAGCGGATCTGGAACATGGCCCGACTGTTCAACCAGAGGGAGGGCGTGGAACGGTCCAAGGACAACCTGCCGGCTAGAATATTCACGCCCCTGTGCGGGGGCTCCACGGACGGAGTGAAGATCACCCAAGACCAGTTCAATGCCATGCTGGATGAGTACTACGAGCTCAGGGGCTGGTCCCCCGAGGGCGAGGTCGGGCTGGAAACGCTGGAGAGGCTCTCGTTATCCGGGCTGTGACCTATAATTGCTTTTGTATCAGAGACAGTATCTCCGAAAGAATTTCACGGCCCTTGATTGATCGTGTTTGAACTACTAT
>CAZUZU010000204.1:1488-5001 GCA_964624865.1 uncultured archaeon | reverse complement strand
CTAAATGGGCCTATATCCCACCTTTGAATCTTGCAATGTGCAACACCATATTAAAATATAAAGATGATGTGGTAAACCGGATAAAGATTTTTATACCCCGGAGTGCATTATAACAACTACCTCACGGGTTACCGGCCTCTTGGGGAGAAACAGGAGAGAATCGACATGGAAAAATGCGACGCGTGCGGCGGTTCGGGCAAGTGCCCGACCTGTCACGGCTCGGGCAGGTGCATAACCTGCAAGGGATTCGGTATCATAGGCTCGGAGAGGAAGACCTGCCCCACCTGCGGGGGCAAGGGCCAGTGCGCGTTCTGCAAGGGCAAGGGGTTCTGCCCCGTGTGCCGGGGCACGGGCAAACCGAGGTTCAGGTGAGATCGATGTTCGAGAAGAGGAGCTTGAGCGGCAAGAAGATAGTGATGGTCATAGCGCACGAGAAGTTCAGGGACGAGGAGCTGCTGCATACCAGGGACATCCTGACAAAGGCGGGCGCGAAGGTCAAGGTGGCGTCAACAGCGGTAACCCCCGCATCGGGGATGCTGGGCAACAAGGTTAGGCCGGACATATTGATCGGCCGCATCGACGTCAGCGACCTCGATGCCCTCATATACGTGGGAGGCCAGGGCGCGGAGAGGCTTTTCAACAATCCCAACGCCATATCCAAGGCCAAGCAGGCCGCCCAGGAAGGCAAGCTCCTTTGCGCCATATGCATAGCCCCGGCCATACTTGCCAACGCCGGCCTGTTAAAGGGCAAGAAGGCGACCATCTGGCACGGCTCCAAATACGTCTCACTGCTGAAGTCGAAGGGAGCGAACTACACGGCGGAGAGCGTTACCAGGGACGGCAATATCATCACCGCAAACGGTCCGGAGAGCGCAAAGAAGTTCGGAAGGGCCGTCGTCCAAGCATTGTCCCAATAATACATAAATGACCTTGATACTATGGCCAGCTTTACTTTGCCCAAATGACTAATTAATAAAATGTGAACACCCGACGAAAATACATAACCTGGGTTCAATATCTCGTTATATTCATAACGAAATATTTATGTAACTGGACTAATTTCCTAAATATGAACCGTATGGCAGAAATCGACAAAGTGATCGGCCGCTTAAGGAGCTCGAACCAGAAGAAACGCAGGGACGCATGCGATATTTTGTTAAGGATAGGCGAGAAGAATCCCGGGGTCCTTGTCAAGGCTTTACCCGGGTTGGTCCACGCCCTGAGCGACAGGGACGAGGGAGTGGTAAGGAGAGCTGCCTTTGCGGTGTACAAGGCAGGCCTGAGCCACCGCCAGTACCTTGTGGATTACATGCCCCATCTCATTAAGTTCTTCGTATCCGGTATAAGGAAATACCCGAACCCGGACATCTCTTCCTACGGGTCCTACACCAGTATAGCCAATGTCTTCGGAATGGTGGGCGAGATAAACCCCGCCTCGGCTGCACACGCTGTAAAACCCATGACATCCTGCCTAAACTACCCCATCTACCATCCGGAGAACCCGAAGAACGACCTGGCAAAACTCTATTCCGGCGTGGTCAGGGCCCTGGGCAGGATAGGCAAGGTGGAGCCGAAACTCGTAGCCAACTCCATCCCGTCGATCATGAAGGCGCTTTCCGACAGTTTCAAGTACAAATCGTTCATGAGAGAGAACCCGAACGACAAGACGAGCCTGAGATGGAGCTGCACCTATGCGATCAATGCAATAGGCCAATCGGCCCCCCAGCTGGTGGTGCCCTACCTGGTCAAGTGCATGACCGACAACAAGAAACCGATTAAGGACTTCGGCAAGACCGCCGTGGCTCATCTTGCGGCGCATGACCCCGGCCCCCTGATTGCCCCACTCATTGCGTGCCTGGGCAATGAGAAACCGAGTATCAGGGAGGAGGCCACCAAAACCCTTCAGGAGATCGGTGTCAAGGCCCCCAACCTGGTAATCCCCGCACTAATTACATGCCTGAAATCCAAGAACAAGTTCGTAAGGCTGAACGCGGCCCTTGCCCTGGGGGAGATAGGAAAGAAGAACACGGACTACGTCAAATCGGCCATACCCTCGCTCCTGGACAGATTAAAGGACAAGAGCAAGGAGGTTAGACAGCAGAGCGCCGACGCCCTCTACAAAGTTGCGGAGGCCAACCTGAGCCTCCTGGTCCAGGGAGTGAAGCCTCTTGTCGAGGCCCTGACGGATGAATACCATCACGTGAGATGGAGGGCTGTGATGATAATAGGCATGATGGGGGAGAAGAACAGGTTGGCGGTTAAGGACGCGGTTCCCTTGCTGGCCGGAATGTACAACGATCCTCAGGACCACGTGAGGTGGAGGGCAGAGGAGACCCTGAAGAAGATGCGTGTGGATAAATCCAAGTTCCTTATGGCGGCCAAGGGCCTCCAGCTCGCACATAAATTGATAAGCGAGGGAGAGGAAAAGGGCCTTGATATGAAGAGGACAAAGGAATACGTTACACGAGCCAGGGACTGCATAAGTGATATGAAGTACGAGGAGGCGATCGAGCTAACCGACAAGGCCAAGGAAGCCGCCCTGGCATCAAAGGAGGGCGCACCACAGGCCCAGCCGGCCCCACAAGCGGCAAAACCAACCCAGGCAGCCGATCCACAACCTGCTCCCGCCCGGGCACCACAGCCTGCGCCGGCGGCAAACCCCCAACCAACGCCAGCACCCGCGCAGCCGGTAGACGAGGGCGTTAAGATATTCTGCCCCTACTGCGGTGCGGAGAACCACGCGGATTTCAATTTCTGCATCAAGTGCAGGAAGAAGCTGCCCAAACCCGAATCAGGTAACAATCCCGGTCCAAGCGGCATCGCCACCGAATCAGAGACCAAATACAACATATATCGGAACGCGCTGGAGGAGGCGTGGAAGGACGGGGCAATCAAGGTTGACGAGAAAGCGATGTTGGAGAGGTTAAGGGGCACATTGGGACTCAGCCTGGAAGAACACGATGAACTGGAGCAGGAAGTAAGGAAAAAGCTGGGTCATACCTGATATTTCATTGTCATGTCACTATCAAAGATAATCAAGCACAGATTGTTCACTTTGGAGGAAAAGGACCGTAAACGTGTAAGAAAATTGCTCACCAAGGTCGGGATATCCCAGGACCCCGACATGGCTTCCCTGCCTTTCCAGGGAAGGGAGGAGGAGGGAGAGGCCTACATTTCATTCCATCTGTCCCGCATGGCCTATACAACGAAGATAATCGATCGATTGGGCGGTAGCAGGATCCTGGAGCTGGGCTCGGCTCCCTATTTCATGTCGGCCCTGCTGGTGAACAAAGGCCTTGACCTTACGCTCACCGCGCTACCCGGAGAGACCAAAGGCCAAAGCGTCTACTTCGAATGGCCGAATAAGAAGTCAAAGACCCCTATTCTACCAATAAACGTTGAAAAGGATCGCTTTACCTTTGATAACAACCGGTTCGACATCGTGCTGTGCACGGAGTTGATAGAGCATCTGCTCACCGACCCCACACACATGCTACTGGAATGCCACCGCGT
>CAZUZU010000204.1:0-1478 GCA_964624865.1 uncultured archaeon | reverse complement strand
GGGGTACCTACTGTTATCCACCCCAAACGCCTTGAACTACCGTTTCCTGCTGAAGATACTAAAGAGCGAGAACATCTTCGACTTGTACAGCAGGCACGGCCCCTACGGCAGGCACAACCGCCTGTTCACGGCATTGGAGCTGCACGAGCTTTTTAAAAACATCGGGTATCGTGTCAAGGAACTCGAACTGTTGACCTTTGATCCGGAACCAAAGGACCGTTTTCTAAGACCGCTCCCCTTGATGCCCCAGAAGAAGGGGGACTTCATATTCATCCTGGGGCAGAAAAAACAGGAAAAGGGTAAGGACTATAGGCCCGAATGGCTGTACAAATGACCGCCATGATATATCATTTCTTTTCGTCCTTTATGATCCAGTCCCCCAGGGTCATGCCCTCGTCCTCGTCGTGATAGTTTGTTACGTGTTTCTTGCTTATCTCCTGGGTCAGCTTGAGGTGGAGCGTTCTCTCGAGCTTCTTTCTCAAACTTTCGTCCGGCAGCATGTTACCGCTCTCCACCTTGGCAATTACGCTTTCCTTCTCGTTTATCTTCTTGGCAAGCTCTTCCCTTGTCATACCCTGCTGGTTTCTCGCCCTCCTCACCATGTCCGGATAATCCCCCACGATCTCCTCCTTGATATCCTCGTAGATGTCCCTGCCCCTTTTCATCCTCTCTCTCTTCTCCATGACCTTCCTTAGCACCTCCCTCCTGTCCGCTGGGGTCGATGAAGAGGTTGATCCTTTGCCCTTGTCCTTCACTGGCGTTCCGAACTTGGCGCATGCCTTGCACGTTTTCATTGTCGCGCCTTCTATTTCAACAGAAAATGTCCTTGGTACGTCCTTTCCACATATCTCACATATCATGGCAAATCCACTCCCTGACCAACTCTAGGTTACGAAAATAATAATGACTTATTTATAACTTGTCATTTTCCTTTCTTTTTATCGTGTTTCAATCCCAATCGTTCCGCTAGGATTGACCTTACCTTCTCCGGGTCGGTGGACGCGATTCCGAAATATTCACTGAACCTGTCGGTGGTGTAGATCATCTTGGTGTTCTTGTGTTTCCGGGTTATAATAAGGCCGTTTTCCAGAAGTATCTTCACGTGGTCATATACCTTCGGCCCTCTCATGTCCACCAGCGAGCTCTGCTTCAAAGGCTGGTAGTACCCGATGAGCGCGGCTGTCTTCAGAACGCTTCCGGATATCTCCACCGGTGCAACCCTTGACGCGTAATCCGTGTAACTTGCCCTGACCTGCATCACGTACTTCTCCCCCGCTACCGATACCTCGATTGCCCCGTCCAGTTCCCTGTATCTCTCTATGAGCGAGCTGATCACCTTGGACACCGCCCTCTTCCCCAGGCCGGTGGCGTCTGATATCTCGTCCCTGGTCAGGGGTCTGCCGGCGGCGAAAAGCACGGCCTCCACGGACTTCTCCTTGTCTGTTTCGGATGTCATCGGAACGTGTATGTTGATATGG
>CAZUZU010000203.1:0-5113 GCA_964624865.1 uncultured archaeon | reverse complement strand
GCACAATATGTTCTGGATGGGTGATGGGTAATAGCTAATTTTGTCCCACAGCCGAAGGAAAGTAAGAAAGATAAGATGGTAGGACAGAAGCTGCGCCCCTTCTGAATACTTCAAGTAAACCTCTCAAAACCCCATTCCCTCCAGAAGTTCTCTGTTCTGCGCCTTAAACGGGCGGAAAAGGTATATACGGGAGATATCATTGCATAGAACGTATGTGGAAAGCCGATTCGGCAACAAATGTGCGGGTCTCCTGTCACAGTCGGATCCGGGCAATAACCCCTCTGGCATGGACCCGGGCTCATGCCTGTTGCGCTTTAAAGCATATACGGAAGGTGTGAATGTTGAGAGGCAAAAAAATCAGCCTGGTGCTTTGTATTTTTCTGGTCGCAATGGAGCTGGTATCCGTTGCGGTATCAATATCCGGTCCTACCACGGCGGAGGGTGGGAAGTACCGGCTGGAGCATATCACCTACGGGGGGTTCATAGCCCTGGGAACCCACGGGGAAAGGGTCTTTGCCGTATCGGAAAGGGTGGTGGCCATGTTCGAGCCGGAGGAGGGAGAGCTGGACCCGGTGGCCTACCACGACCTGGACCCCATAATTGGCGGCGAGGTCTTCATCGGCACCTGGACCATGGGGGGAGATATAATATACCTGGCAACCAGCACGGGGTTCCTGGGCCTCGAATACCAAGAGGGGAAACTGAGAAAACGGTCGCATTTCGTATGGGAATCCAAGCAGCTCAACGAGGTCGTCCGCGGGGTGCATTACCATCAAGGCCGCCTCTACCTGTTCGCAGGGGATACAGGTATGTTCGTGTTCGACCTGGCAAAGCCCGGGGAGCCGAAGAACATACAGGTCTATAGGAACGATCAATCGTCCATTCAGGGCGTGGCAGCCATTGGCAGTACCCTCTACGCGGCGGACGGTGTGGCGGGCATAAGGGTGATGCGGATCAAGGAAGACGGGACAGTGGAGGACGACTACACGGTTGAGGTCAGGGGATGGCCCCTTGGCATATACATTAGGGAAGGCCTGTGCATAATACCGACCTGGGACGGACAGATGCAGCTGTACTCCATGCCTGATAAGGAGGGGGAAAAGATAAGTTTCATGAGAAATTTCACAAGCTGCGTACATCTCGGCGCTCACCAGGTCTACGATCATGCATTTACCTATCACCAAGGCACCGTGTACGGGGCAACGGGGCGGGGGATCTGGGCCGCCAGTCCGGAAAAGATACTACAGGGAGACAACGGCCGGATAGTACCGGTAAACGGAAAAGAGACGGACATCAAGTCCCTCCGAGCTTTGAAGGGCACATTGATCGGTTTGGACCACAACGGGACCATACACCTGATGAAGGACGACCGGGAGTTAACCTATGTATCGGGTTACAAGGACCGCCGCGGGTCGTACCAGGACCTGGCATACGGGGATGAGAGTATCTACACCTTGATTGCGCATCATGGGGTACTAAGCTTCGACAGGCGAAATCTGGGATTGACTGATGATATTGAGCTTAAATCTCCTCAATCCCTTATCTGCACGGGCGATAGGGCCTTCGTGGGAGCACAGCACCAGATATACGAGCTGGACCTCGCTTCCAAATGTGTTGTGAACACATATTCCATTCAAAATAGAACCGCCTATAGAATGCTGGCCGCGGAAGATTCCATCTATTTCTCAACTGACAAACACTATATATATTGTCTTGATCTCGATTCGGGAGATGTGTCCACGCATCTATTTCTGGACGAGGGTGTAAGGATAATGGACTTTGAAAAAAGGAAAGACGCGTTCTATCTGTCCACCAACAAAGGAGTCTACGTTTACGATGCATCCGAGGGGACGAAGGGAGCGTACTACAATCGAAGCAGGGAATGGTGCGAGGACATAGACGTCAATGGCAACCTGGCGGCAGTTGCGTGCGGTATCCAAGGATGCATGGTGCTTGAACTGGGCCAGGAGATAAGCCTGATAAAACATATCGAAACCGAATCGCCTGTGGACACGGTCCTGTTCCATGAAGAAAGCCTATACATCGGGACGGAGGAGAGGCTGTTGATCGTAGATATAAAGGGATGGGAGCGAATGTCGGAAATACCTGTTTCGGCCCCCGTAAAGTCAACACTCGTGGTGGAGGACGACATATTTATCGGAACCTCCAACGGTGGTCTCTATGTAGCAAAACCCTTAACGGAAGAAACCGCACCGGAGGATAACCGGACTTTGATCATGTCCGCCGCCATACTGGCAGTGGCCCTGCTGCTGACCTTGTTATTGCTCAAGA
The DNA here is from genome assembly GCA_964624865.1 of uncultured archaeon. Taxonomy (GTDB): domain Archaea; phylum Thermoplasmatota; class Penumbrarchaeia; order CAZUZU01; family CAZUZU01; genus CAZUZU01. Next base: position 2,821 of record CAZUZU010000203.1, on the reverse strand, counting down.
AAAGCAGATCCTGACATCCGCTTAGAATTTAGGTCCGGGTTCGTCTTTCCTCTGGTATTCCGGGTAGACACGAGGCGTGTCTTCAGCCAATTGGGAGCCGGCCGAATAAGACATGGATCCCCCCGGCCCTCTCCTTCCCCCTACCTTGAAGAACATGAAACCCAAAACCACAACGATGACCACAACGATGATCACAGCGGCTATGATCCCCCAGAACATTGTATTTTCCTCCTTCTTCTCCCCCGGTTCTTCCTCGTCCTGCTCCTCCTCGTCCTCTTCGTCTTCCCCACCCACCGTCACGGTCCAGGTATGCTTGACATTACCGCCATGGAGATCGGTGACCACAACGTCCACCACGTAAGTGCCGTTGGAGTCAAAGGTCTTGGTATACGCCTCTCCCTCCTCCACCTTCTTACCGTTAAAAAGCCACTTGATATCCAACATGTCCCCGTCGCTGTCAAAGGCCCGCACCTCGAACTCAACCCCTTCACCCGCACGCAGGTCGATATTCTGCCTTGCTGGCTGGACCTCGCTAATCTCCGGGTCATGGTTCACGAGGTCCTCGAGATCCACCACCTTCACCTTGGCGCATGTGGTCTGGGTTATGCCGGAGGTGTCCATTGAGCTCACGGACACGGTGTATTCCTTTGGCTCCGTGGCGCTGCCGATCCTGACCCTGCAGGTGTACCTGCCGTCCCCCGAGGTCTCGTCCCCGTGGGTAGCGTCGTCGTACATGGTCTCCGCCTCCTTACCGCCAAGGGAATGGAGATCGGCCGAGACATAGGTTATGTCGCTCTGCCCGTCCTCGTCCCTTACCTCGGCCATGATATATGCATAGGAGTCCCCGTCGTTGCCCACCTCCTCCGGCGATACTTCCACCTCTATTATGAGGGGGGGGTTCAGGGTATCGGAAGTGACTGTACTCGACAGAGCGGATTCCTTTTCGTAGACCGAAACGGCCGTTATCCCCAGGTAGTATGACGTGCCGTAGGAAAGGGAGGGGATGTCCACCGATGCCGAAGAGCCCTCGTGGGTTACGGTCCTTACCAAGCGGGAGGGGGCGTATATATCGTCCCGGGAGGCGTTTATGTAGACATTGTATTCCGTGGTTATATCGTCTGTGTTGGCATCCCATTTCAGGCTTATTGTGTCCGCCCCGGTGCCCGAAATCTTGAGGCCCCGGGGAACCTGGGGAATGGTCACTATGCACACGGGCCCCATTATGTTGGACGTCGGGGACTCGAGCTCGCCGTCATACGACCGCAGGAGATAATAATAGCCTGCGTCTCCCACCACATCTTCGTCCACCCATTCCGTCTCTCCGCTGGGCACGGTCTCCACCTGTTCATATGTCATCACGTCCTCGGTTGTCCGGTACACGTGATACTCGGTCACGTCATCGTCTCCCTGTCCGTCGTCCAAGGACAAAGTCCAGATAAGTTTGAACTTAAAGGATTCGGTGCCGGACACGTCCTCTATGCCCTTTAGAGTGGGGGGCTTTGGTTCACCGTCCCACCTGGCCTGCACAGGCCCGGCGATCTCGCTGATGGTGGAATAGAACTTGCCGTCGAATGACACCAGCCCGTAGTAGTAGTCCTTGTTGTTCTCCACATTGGCGTCCACATAGCTGTCCTCTTGAGGGTCGAGTTCGACCAGCTCGGGGGTCTGATTGTTTATATCCCCGCTCTCCCCCCTTATCAAGAGGACCTTCTTAACGTCCACTGAGACAGACTTGTCCCATTCGAGGTCTATGCTCTCTCCGTTATCGTCCGCCGTATCCGAGGCGCGTAGATTTCTGGGAGGGCTGGGAGGCGTGTTGTCCAAAGCCCGGACCGGGCCGATACTTTGTGTGTCGACGCCCTGGCTCTCGTCCAGGGTCTTTATCTTGTAATAGTAATCAACGTCATTTTCCACCGAGGTGTCCTGGTAGTTTTTAGTGCCTGCTGGCAGGGAGGTGACAAGCTCGTAACTTCCCGCAGGTAGCTCCGAGCGGTGGAGCTCATAGCCCTGTACATCGTCCCAGCCTCCCCCGTCGTCCCTGCTCAGGCCCCAGCTTAAAGTTATCGAGCCCCCGTTATCGCAGGGGGTGTCCAAAGCTTGGAGGTTCTTGGCGGGCTCGGGGGGCCTGTCCACCTCGGGTATGGTCCTGGTGAATGTCTCGATGACCGTATCGTCGGGTTTCTTTGCGGTGGCCGTGAATGAAAAGGGCGTGAAGTCCATTACCACGTAGTGATAGGCCCTGGCCTGCGCGGTAATCTCCCAGTCGGCCGAGGTATACACGCTCAAGAACGCGCCGCCGCCGCCGGTTATGATATAATCAACGCCGTTCACGATGGAATGCTCGTATATGTGCTCGTGTCCGTGGAAAGTGGCGGTAGCCCCGAATTCCTCCAAAAGTGCGCAGACTGTGTCCCTCATATCATGGGCCTCGGAGGCGTGGGAAACGCCGGTATTGTAAGGTGGACGATGCCAGTAGGCAATGATCCATCTTCCTTCCGTCACGTTCTCCAGGTCTGAAACAAGCCATTCATACTGCTCTGTCCCGGGCATGTACGGGTCCTCGCTGGAAAAACCGATGAAATGGATGTTGCCGTAGTCAAAGGAATACCATTTTTCCTCGCCGTCATCCCCGGGGAGCTGGAAGTATTTGTAGTAGGGATCCCCGTGGCTCTCGTGGTTCCCAAGGGAGGTATACATGGTGGAATACATCATCAGGGCCCTGGCAGGCATGAAGTGCATCTGGTCCCACTCCTCCGCTTGATCCCCGTCGTGGACCAGGTCACCGGTATTGAACACTATACGGGGTTTCTCCTCCAACATT
>CAZUZU010000202.1:0-5127 GCA_964624865.1 uncultured archaeon | reverse complement strand
CAGGTCCCCGCCTCTATCGGAGGAGAAAACAACCGCCATGGTGGAATTGATCGAGAATATCTCGGGTTCGATATTTATGGAGGAATCTATGGTTATCCTTTCCGGTTCCAGGAAATAGAGCCCGTCATCGCTGTAAGAGGCGTATACGGTGGAGGAACCAGCGTAGTCCTGTGTGTAGGACACCCAAAGCCTGCCCCCGGCCGCTGTCAATGAGGGAGAGTGACAGGAAGATTGTTGTGCGGTGAGGGCAAATGGCGCGGTCCAGGTCTCCAGGTCCGTGGTATAGGTTAGGTATATCCTGTTGTCCGATTCGAAGACAAGGTAGGTATTGGATTTGAACACAGCTATTGAGGGAGATAGCGGATCGTATTGGTCAGGGAACAAAATGGCAGGTATGGTCCAGTCGTAGCCGTTGGCGGACTTGGTCAAGGCGAGTTTTCGGCCTTGATGGTCCTCGATGTAAGCTGCCAGGAACTTGCTGCTGTAGGCCAGTGTCGGTTCGGTCTCGTTGTACTGGGTGGCGGTTATCCTTCTTGGCCTCCACCACTCGCTAACGTTGACATAGCTTGTCTTATATGAAGACCACTTGGACCCGTTATCCTTTACCCGGAAGGATATCTCATGTGTTCCCAGGGAAAGCTCGTCCGTGGTAAACGTTGCCTGTGTGCTCAGGATGCCGTCCCTGTCGGATCTCCATTCATACCCGGTGACGCTGCCGTCCCCGTCGTAGCCGGTGCCCACGAATTCAATTTCCTGGCCCCGATATGCGTTCTCAGGTTGGATTGATACTATGTCGGCGGAGGGGGGTTTGTTCTTTGATATTTCGAGATCGAAGGTGCGGTTCGTCTTCCCCTGGTCATCGTCCTCCACCTGTGCCTTTACCTTGAAGTTTCCCCATTCTGAAAAGGCGTGGGTTGTGTTCCCGCTGCTTCCGCTCTGGTAATCCCATTCCCCGTCCCCCTGGAAATCCCAGCGGTACCTCTGGATGGTCCCGTCCATGTCGCTTCCAGTCATGTTGAAGACCACAGTCTCTCCCAGAAAGGCAATATCGGTGCATATCCACGCCTCTATTTGCGGGTTCCTGTTCAGCACGGTGATGTTTACCCTGTCCTCGCCCCATTCCCCTTCATTGTCCCAGACCCTTGCCCGAACCTCGTATCTCCCGTCGTCGGTGAATTCATGGTCCAGATATACGAATTGGAGGGATGTGTTCACGGTCTCGTCCCACTCCCCGTCCCCGTCGTAGTCGATCTCGTATTTGCTTATGGTCCCGTCAGTGTCCGAACCGGTCAGGGTGATGTTTATGGGGCTGTAGGTAACCGTGGTCGTCTTGTCCGGAGACATGAAGACCCGGGGCCTCTGATTGATATCCGTCCATTCCAATGAGAGTCCGGATGGATGGTCTATGCTGTCGTAGACGAAGTCCACTCCCAGCCTTGGTGTATCGCACTTTAATGTGAATTTGATCACGTCGCCCATATAGGCTTTTTTCTCGGTGACCCCGATCGTTCCCTGGATCCCCCTGGTCTGGCCTCTTTGGAAGGGGGGCATCAAAACGTAGGTGTCGGAGGATATGGCGTCCTGGTTCACGAATAGATAGATGCTGATGGTGATCCTCTGCATGATAGGGGTGTTGGCGGTGTTGGTGAACCACAGCTCGTAAGCAAGCGGGGCGGCGATCTCGACCTCCTGCTCCGCCACGGTATACGTCCAGTTCCCGATATATGTGGCCTCCGTGCTTAGAGGTCCTGGTGGTATCAAGGAGATGGACCTATCCTGAACATTGGTAGGTATTTCCCCGTTCATAATGCCGTTCTCGTGGAGATAGAAGCCCCTTTCCATTCTGTTTCCCCGATCGGGCGGGTTTGCCAAGGCCTGGAAGTCGAGGCCCGAGAGAATGATCAGGAACATGACGGCGATTGAAAATCCAAAGGAACAATGACTCGAAATCGATTTTCTTCCATGTGTCATAGGGGTCACCTTTTAATATTTCCGATGTTCTGATTTGTGTATATACCATGTGTTTATATTATTTTTGGCATAACTTGAAAATCTTCATATGTGCCCTTACCGGGAGGGAGACATCACTGCCCACTTCCCGCCGTCCTTGTGGATAACATATTCATGAATAGTTTTATGTAATAGAACCATATTGGTGGAATGAAAGGTGAAGTCAAATGGTCCGAGTCGAAATAGAGCTGGAAGATGAGGAGTATCAGGACCTTCAGGAGATATTCGAGATAAATAGGAAATACGTGTCCCAAAGGGCGCTGGAGGTGCTGGGCTGGGAGAGGATGGAGGTCTTTCTAGTTGACCTGTTGAGACACGGAGTCAATTCGGCCAGTGATGACCCGGTGAGTTTCATAAAAGAGTTCTTGGACGAAAAATTACCTGTTTTCAAGAAGGAACCTGTCAAGGAGGGGGGTAAAAAGAAGGACAGGTTCGAGGAAGAGGTAAAAAAGGCATATAATTGAGCTTGCCCGGTAGCAATCGCTTTATCTCATTGCTTGCCAGGCGTTAATCTTCTTTTTTATCTATCGGGGTTTTTACCGGGATGTCTCTTAGCTGTGCTCTCTCTTCCTCTTCTTGTTCCCCTTCGGCAACTTCCATATCCTCTTCTTTTTCTTCTTTTTCGCCCCTGTATTCAAGGATGAACTTTTTAATCTCCTTGTCGTCATTTTGTCCTTCTTCCGAAACGATCAACAGCTTTCGAGGGGGCTTTTTTTCCTTGATCTTCTTCTTTTTTTCTCCGATTATCTTCGGCATGTCCGCCACTTTTTCACCTCCCTGATTTATTGCTTCGCTTTAATATGATATTGACCAGGTCCTCAGTGGGAATATGCAGGAAATAGGAAAGTCTTTCTTCGTCCCTTATACCAAGGTACATGAGCACCGACAGCTTCCTGTTCTGCCATTTTTCGTACAAGTCCTGGAAAGAGCCGGCAGCCCTGATCTTTAGCTGGGCCCTTAGCGCGTCCAGCACGCTCCTCGACCCGGAAACGAATACAACGCCGTTGTTTATTGCATCCATGTGCTCCTCTTTGCCGTTACCTTCCTGAAGGAAGGACATGTGAAACATATGGCTTGCATCCATGACATCCGAGAACTTGGTCCTTTTTCCCTCTATTGGATAGATGTCGCTGATGAATGCGATCTTGTTCATTGGTACCTTGCTCTTTTCCTGTTCGGAGTTCACGAACCAGAGGTGGAGATTGGTGATATACAGGAGGCCTATGTCCCAGGGCAGGTTGTCGTAGTCGTAGGTGCCGTAAAAGAGACCTGTGTCGGATTCCTCCACCCTGGCGTACTCTATCTGTAGTTTTGCAATCAATTTTTCCTTGTTCTCTGCCATGTCCGAACTCCGTATATGCTAATCATAAAAATTGATTTAAATCTTTTCATTCCCCTCTCCCCTCTCTTCCTCCCCTTCTTCCTCCTTGTCCTTTTTTAATACACGATAAACGTTCCGCCCCTCGATATCCGCGGGTTGAGGCCTGATGACTTCCCCCTCGGCCCGTGCCTTGGGATTTGTCGGGCTTTGAATATTTTCTCCTTTCTCCGCATTAACAACGTCTGCTGTAACTTCCCTTTCGTCCTGCCCCTCTCCCTCTTGCCTCCCTTCACCGCTTTCTTTTCCGATTCCAATATTTTCCCCCTCCCATCTCATATCTTGTTTTTCTCCGCCACTATCCCGATCCTCCCCCCTCATTCCCTCCCCCTCCCATTCATCGAGATCGCTTTCCTCAAGTTTTTCTCCTTCCAGTCCTGAAAAAAGAGTTTCCATCTCCTTTTCGCTTACTCCGTCCTCCGGGCCAATGACCTCCGCCTCCTCCCCCTTGGTAACGATCACCGCCTTGATCTGCCTTCCGTCCTTGTATATGGTCTTCAGGAGATGGGCCGGACCTATAACGCTCATCCTCGGGGCTTCCTTTCTCCTTATGCCCAGCACCCTTTCAAGGAAATTGCGTTTCTTGACCTCTGACGGGGCAATACCCTGTATCTCTATGCCTATGAATGTATTGTGGTCAATGGTGTTCATGGTCCTCTTGTATAATTCCGCTTCTTCCATAGGGGTGAGTCCCTGCTCCAGAACAAGCACGGTCCCCGACATTACCTGCTCCAGGATGTATATAACCTTGTTCTCGCTGTCCATTCCCTCAATAGTCTCTCTTGATACTAGATTAATCTTAACCGAATTAGACGGAACACCGGAAGGTCCCGCCCCTCCATTTTGTGACCCTTTGCTCAAGGCAGCCTCGTTCCTTTCCTCGTTCTTTTCGTTTCCTGAAGGCATCATGATATCACTTAACCGAAGGTCTTTATCATCTCGTCATAAAGGTTTTCAATATTATAACCAAGAAGTGCGCTGATGGGAATGACCTTGTGCTGCGGGAAGGCGTTCTTTAAGGCATCCGGTGCCGCGTCCTCCATATCGATCTTGTTGGCGACTATGAGCACAGGGAGGTCCCTTGCCTCCAAATTGCCCAGTATGGTCACGTTCACCTGGGTGAAGGGGTCCTCGGTGCCGTCCATTACAAGGAGCACCCCCTCCACCGAGTCAAGCCACTTTATTGCCTCTATGACCCCCTCCGTTGCCTCCTTGGCCCTCTTCTTTCCCTCGTTCTCGTCGAAACCGTAGCTTTCCATGAACTCGTGGAAGTCCACCTTGGTCGCCACCCCGGGTGTGTCGATGATGTCAAAGGTGATCTGGGCCTTGCCAACCTTTATCTTGATGTCCTTTTTCTCGCTGACCTGCCTGGTCTCGTGGGGCACCTCGGACACCAAACCAAGGGCCTCGCCGGTCCAGTCCTTGGATATCCTATTGGCCAGGGTGGTCTTGCCCGCATTCGGCGGCCCGTATATCCCTATGCGCGCTTTCCTTTTCTTACCAAAGAATCTGCCGATCAATTTCTTGAAGGCATCAAATATGCCCATGGGGAGCGCCTCCAAAGCTATTGTTCTGGACCATTAAGTCACCTAAATCCCGCGGCGATATATTAAATTTTGGGGGGAATAATGTCGGGGTTCCGAAAGCCTATGACCCCTTAATGGCATTATTATTTCATACTTAAACAGTATCTCCGAATAATCAAATATTTTTAGATAACATCCTCTAATCCCACCTTC
>CAZUZU010000201.1:0-5174 GCA_964624865.1 uncultured archaeon | reverse complement strand
ACGTGGTATGCCTTGATAACATGGGAAATCTCAAGTGGGTCTACGAGGGCGGAGGAGCGTTCTATTCCTCGCCTGCCGCAGCCGACCTTGACGGCAACGGCGTATACTCGGTGATCGCGGCATCCACCGATCAGAACGTCTATGCATTGAACGGTACCGACGGCACGGTGGAGTGGCAGGCCAATGTCGGCTATAAGGTAAAACCGTCCCCTGCTCTCGGTGACGTGAACGGAGACGGCATCATGGACGTTATTGCGGTAAATTCCAAGGGCGTGTGTTACGCGCTGAACGGAAGCAACGGGAACAAGATATGGTCCTATGACCCAGGCGCCTCCAGTGAGATACCGGACAGCTCGGTGGTTGCGGACCCATCGCCGGTGGTGGGGGATATCAACAGCGACGGTTACCTCGATGTATTGTACAGCGACGGCGACGGAATCCTGCATGTCCTGGGCACTGAGGGAGTGTGTGCACCCTCGGCATTGACCTGGCCCATGTTCCGATACTCCCGGGAGCACACAGGTTACTACAACGGCACCCTGGAGTACGGCTGCCTCCTCCGACCGGACGAGGACGCCAATGACCCGAACCCGTTGGTCCATTTCGTTGACCCTGGCACATATACCACATTCTACCTGGAGATAGTCAATGTGGGACACCAGAGCAGGATCAACGGCATCCTGAAGGACAAGTTCACCCTGGGTATAGACGAGAGCAGCACCTTCCCGGAGGGCTGGAGAGCGGATATCCATGCCTCCGGCGTGCCCATAAACGACGGGAGCATACAAACCGAGACGCCCGAGGCCACGGATTTCAACGGCGTGGAAACGATTAATGATATCCAGTTGTTGGAAAGGGAAGAGATGGAGTTCGAGCTCCGGGTCCACGCACCCTTTGCCGGGGTCCATTACGGCGATCACGCCTACGTGAACCTTACGGCCTACAGCCAAACAGATCCTGGGAACGCAACGGATTCCATAACCACCCTTTCGATCATAAACATCACCATAGATTTCGACGTGCTGTTCGCAGGGGATGTGGACGAGGATCCTTTCACCGGCCAGAAGGTCATGTCGATATCACCTGGAGAGAAGGTGGTGGTTTCAGTGGCAGTGATCAACAAAGGCAATGTGAACGACACCATCACCATCAATCTCAGCATCGATGCCTCCAATTGGAAGGTTTATATTGATAAGAACAGCATATACCGGGTGGACGAGAAGACCGCTGTGGTGGACCTGTCCGCCCCGGCTTACGGTGACCATCAGAAGACCTTGGATGTTATAGTGGAGGCCCCCTCAACAGCGTTCAAGGGTGAAACAGCGGACCTCTACGCGAGCGGTGAGAGCGAGCAGGCCCGGACAGTGGGCATATCCATGCCACCTGTGGAGGATAGATTGAGGTTCATGGTGAGCGGAGCCACCAGCCTCCAGATGTCCTGCGAGGAGGACACCCTGTATTTCAACCCGGGCGAGACCAAATCCTTTGATGTCAAGATAAAGAACCTGGGTAATCAGATGCTTACCGTGAATTTCGACCTGCTGGGTAGTTACAATGACCCGTATTCCGGATATTGGGATCCCATGCTTTGGAACGGCAGCGTAGTGAACACCAACGGTGCGGGGGTTAGCAGCGTCACCCTATCGGTAAACGGCGAGATGCATATATTCGTTAAGATTCAAGCACCGGCCAGGGCACTGGCGGATTCAAGGGTTGTTTTAACCTTGAAGGGCTTTGTACCCAATGACCCTACAATCAAGGACAGCGTGGACCTCACCGGGATCGTGAACCGCGTCTCCGGCGTGGAGGCGGAGATATTGGACGAGGATGAGGGCAGCACCAAACCGGGTGGTTTTCTGAACTTTACGGTTGAGCTCACGAATGTGGGTAATGCTGACGACACGGTGGAACTCAGGCCCAGCGACGTTCCTTCCTACTGGAACTTCACGTTCATTACCAATGACGGATACGAGGTGGATACCATCGACCTAGGGCCTATGGACAGCGTGACAGTGCTTTTGACCGTACAACCGTCCTCGGATGCGGTGGTGGATGCCGATCCCTCAGACGAAGCCATTACCCCCTATACATTGGTTTTCAATGCCAGTGTTTCGGATAAGATATTCGCTCATTTTTCTCTGGACATCCGGATAAGACAAGTGTTCGATATAGGAATTACACCCTTGCAGGGGGAGAAGGCAACTGATCCGGGAAGTACGGTGAACTACGTGTTCATGCTGGAGAACAAAGGTAACTGGAAGGATATCATCAATCTCTCTGTCATGGGCGACGAGCTCTGGGACCAGGATGTCTTTGCAAGCGGATGGACCGACAAGTCCAAGGGTAAGAAACCTGACTGGTATTTGTCCTTCGATTACGTCTCCACCTCAAGGATAGTAGAGGTTGACAAGGGAGCGGACTTCAACGGTATTATCGATCTGAGCGGATACATTGATGAAATGGAAACGGTGAAGGAGAATATTAGGTTCACCCACAACACGTCAATGGATTACCAAGGTTTGTCTGTTCTTCTGGCCCCGGGACAGGTTGGGTATGCGGCATTGACCGTTACCACGGACACGGACAGCCCAATCCAGATGTATGACGTGCCCGTAAAGGCCGACAGCATGGGGCGCGACAGGAACCCGGATGACAACGAGGCATCCGTGATTCTAGCCCTGGCGAACTCAGATGTAGTCATAACTGACGTATCGTTCCCCGACGAGATGGTGGAGGGCGAGCTGGTCACCATCAGGGTCACCGTGAAGAACATAGGCGAGATCCCTGCGGAGAACGTAAAGGTCCAGGTAAAGCTGGGAGGCGAGGAGATCGGCGAGGTGATTATAAAGAACATACAGCCCGGCGATTCAAAGGTGGCCACCTTTACCTGGAGGGCGGAGGCCAATGACGGCGGAGATCAGAAGCTTCAGGTCCGTCTTGACCCGGACAAGACCCTGGCCGAGGGCAGCGGGGAAAGCAACAATGAAATGGATGTCAAGATCAATGTCAAGAAGAAGGGCCTGTTCGGCCTCCCCGGTTTCGAGACGATAGGTGCTTTATTGGCAATGATAATCGCCGGCCTCCTGGCACTGGCGGCCAGGGAAAGGATGCACTAGATATGGCAGTGTTCGCTTGCTCGGACCCTGAGCATGACCGGATAATTAGGACGAAGAGGCCGGAAGCTATACATGTGCTTTTGTATGTATTAATGTATGCCTGCTAGGTTTGGGATTATCCTTGACCTAAAAATATCTATATCCTCAGGACGGCCTCGCTGTCTCCCGTGGATTCGAAATGATCTGTGATATAATATTCCCCCTGGCTCACCTCGGGAGTGCCAAGGCCCGAGCGATAAGAGTATTCCCAGAGGGTGTAGTACTCCTCCAGCCTTTTGCTGTCTCCGTTGTCGCTCCATTCCGAGAACCTGTTGGTGTCCCTCCTCAGGAACAGGTTGTTCACCACGTCGACAGTTGCCATCTTGCTTCCGCCACCTTCCAGCGGAATATATACATTGGCCCAGGCGTGTCCCTCCCAGGCATCGCTCAACCCATCTCCGTTGTAGTCAAGATTGGAGTTGGGGTTATAAAGGGCACCGGCTTCCAACCACGCAGGTATGTCGATCGCTCTTGCCAGCGAGATAAAGAGGATCGATTGGTCATCACAGTCACCACTCTTTTCCTCAAGGGTCTGTATGCAGTTCTTAGGCATGCCCGGTATGCCTGTCTTGTACTCGAAATTGTCGTCCATCCAATCGTAGATGGCCTGGAGCTTGCTGTAGACCGTTTTCTTATCCTGGGTAAGTTCCAGTGCTTTGTTCCTTATCTGCTCGTTGCTGGGCGCTATGCGGTGTTCGAGCCCGCCCCATTCCTGGCTTTCCTCCGGGGAGAGGCGCCACTCGTCGTGGCAGTACTGCCTTACCAGGTCCCGTGATATGTCCTCCACATTTCCCGAGGTTCCTGTGTCAACATCCCATATCGTGCTGTAGGCCTTTACGTGGTAGCATATCTCCACCTGCAGGGCATCGTCGCTTCCGATGTTTCGGTTCCATACCAGAATGGTATCCCCCCATTTGTTCATCCTTTTATCATTCCATTTTGGGTTGGATTTGACTGAAACGACCTTTTGGATGTAGGATTTTTCCCCGTTTTCATCATATACGAAGATGTCATTCGGGTAGGGGAGGGTGAGATTCGCCTCGATCTCTCCCTGGTCCACCTCGAGGGTCAGACCCCTCACCACCTCGAACTCCGAGTATTTCGGGACGTCTTTGTATCCTTCCAGTCCCGACATGAGATATTTGAGCATCTGGTTGGGATAAAGGGCAATAATTGCTATGACCAGCACGGTGAGGATAATCTTTACCGCTGTTGCGCCGGCCGAGCCACGCCGATCGTTCTTCAGTGACCTCATGGTCCAAGATATGAATGGTACCATATATAATTTTATTGATATAGTCGATGGGAACATTACTGTGTTTTTATAGGGTGAAGGGTATGCAAGGTGTCGGTTTCCAAGGTTTTCAACTCATTCGACATTGCTACGCAATAATTGGCTTTCTACTTAATGCCAACCTGCACAAAAGTATTAAATACCGCCCCTGATATTATGACATACGGAGAGTGTGCTAATGTCCACAAAATCGGTTGAGGTCACTACAATTGATGCTCGTCGATTCACCAAACCGGGAGAAAGGATCGGCAGCAACATCAGGATCGACAGCAACAGTACTATTCTCAATGTTTCGGAGCACAAGGGCAATGCATTGATAGAGTTCCGGTATACTGCCAATTATACCTCCATGGGCATAATCAAGATAGAGGGGGCTGTTATTTACGATTTCGGGGACGGGGACATGGGCGAGATAATGAAGGAGTTCGAATCCACCCGTAACCTACCGCCCAACGACGCCTCCGGAGTGCACACCGCCGTCATGCAGACCTGCATCCCCATAGCTACCATGCTCTCCAGGGATATAAAGCTGCCTCCGCCCATCCCGATGCCGAAGATCAACGTAAAGAAGAAGGGAAAGAACAAAAAAAAGGATTCCGGCATAGAGGTAGTGTAGACATCGCAATCATTATAAAGGATTATTTAATTACATCTATAAATAAGTTAAAGGGTGGAATAATCCATGAAGAGGAATCATTTAGCCGTTATTGTAGTGTTGTTCATGT
>CAZUZU010000200.1:0-5183 GCA_964624865.1 uncultured archaeon | reverse complement strand
GTATTCTATAATGCAATCCATCGATTAATTAAATTTCCCCGAAGGGGTTTTCTTGTCAAAATACACAAAAAACCATACAAACCAGCGATTGCAAATATTTATTTGTATAATGGATATCATTGTGTTATGGAGAGGGGGTAGATGGAACATACAAACCCTTTTTACCCCGCCGGGTATTATTATGGCTAATGGCAGATGATCGATGCTACACCGTCAGCTCGATGAAGGCGCCTTGGCCGGTCCGGGCCGCGAACTCGACGGCACGGGGCCTGCGTAGGCTTGGCCTGGGCGTGATGAAACTGGACCGGGACAAGGTGATGCGCAAGGCCCAAAGAAAGACAGGGCTGAAGGACTGGGGCGGCGATGATTTCGTGCCCGTGCTGGACGCCCTGGTAGAGAACGTAAGGGAGAGGGGTCCGGAGCCGGTGGGCGAGCACGTGATCAGGTTCGTGGTGCTCAGAGGACTCATGAACCGCCTCCGCATCCAGGACCATATAAATCGTCATCCCGAGGTGCTGGACATACCGATAGAAAGGCCGGTTTTCGTTGTTGGGTTCCCCCGTACCGGCACCACCCTGCTGCAGAACGTCCTTTCCATGGGCCATGACTACAGGGCTCTGAGATTGTGGGAGCTTGCCACACCCTATCCCTTGGCGGAGGACAGGGAAAAGGACAGGAAAAAGCGCATGAGAAAGGTTTCCGTGCCCCTGAAGTTCATTCAGACCGCCGCACCCGGCCTCAACGAGATACACGACGTGAGGGCCGGCACAAAGGAGGAGGACTGGATACTTATGGTAAATACCCTGGTGGTGGTGAACGCCGATATATTCACGGGCATGCACGAGTGGAACCGATGGCTCATGGCCCGGGACAGGACATGGGCCTACCGCGAATACAAGCGGATGCTCCAGGTGCTGGCCGCACCCGGCTTCAACGATATTTTTGTGGTGAAATGTCCAAATCACCTCTGGAACCTCGAGCCCATACTCAAGACGTTTCCCGACGCCTGCATCGTCTGGACCCACCGCAATCCGGTGAACAGCATAGCCTCGTACTGCAGCCTGGGTGCAATGGGCAGAAGGATATTTTACAAGGGCGTTGACCCGGCCGCCGTGGGCGAGATGGTGGAGGAGAGGTTCCACACGGGTATCCAGGACGCGCTAAAGGTCAGGGAAGAATACGGAAAGGACCGGTTCACGGACGTTAATTTCTCCGACCTGGTAAAGGACATTCCCGGTACGGTTGCGAAAATAAGGCGGCATTTCGGCCTTCCCCATGACAAGAAGAGCGAAGCGGAGATAAAACGGTGGTTGAACCGCCCGAGGGACGACAAGCCCGGCAGGCACAAGTACGGGCCGGAGCAGTGGTGCGTTGACCCGGAGGAGGTCAAGGCCCGTTTCTCTCCATATCTAAAAAGGTTCGGCCTGGATTGAAAAAATAAGGAAGGGACCTATGGTCTTAGGTCCCGTTTACCAGAAATCGCAGTACTTGGGGTTGGCGTAGATCTTCTGGACCTTTCCCGACATGTCCAGGTGGATCATGCCCTTGTTTGCCATCCTCTTAACATGGTAATACAGGCTCTGGCTGCTTATGTCCAGCGAGTCGCCCATGGTAGAAACAGTGAGGCCGGGGTTGGACTGGGCAAGCTTGAAGATCTTCTCTTTAGTGCTTAGTGGTATGTCCGTATATCCGGACGGGTAGTATTTCCTGTTCACGCCCACCCTCACAGACTTGATCTCGCCCGCCTTTTCCAGTCTGTGCAGATGATAGGAGACCGTCCCGTTCCTTAGGGAAAGGGCCCTCATTATCTCGCTGTAGGACGAGCCGCTGTTCTCGTACACATAGCTCCGTATTCTCTCTCTTATCTCATTCTGCTTCATTTTACTCACCTCTCGTCGGATATGTCCCTTATGGGGCTGAAGGCAATGATCGCCAGGCGATCCCCCGTCACGGTATATCGATAGGTCTTTTCCCTGGCTATTGTAACCATCATTCCGGCCTCCACGGGTATCTCTTCCTTTCCGGTATCGAGCTTGGCCTTGCCCTTGTAGATATAGTGCACCTCGTCGTAATCCCTGTGTCCGAACGATATGCCACCGCCCCTTTTGTTTAGGAAAAGAAACTTGACCATCATGTTCCTGGTCAGCATGGGTATCTTCTTTACGATCAGGGCATCCTTGTATTCCTCCAGATCTTCGATGCGGATAGTGTCCGTCGGTGGTTCCCGTTCTTTTTCCTTCATGCTTCATACACTCCGTCTTTCACCGGGCCGAAAGATGGTTTT
Source organism: uncultured archaeon (assembly GCA_964624865.1). Classification (GTDB taxonomy): domain Archaea; phylum Thermoplasmatota; class Penumbrarchaeia; order CAZUZU01; family CAZUZU01; genus CAZUZU01. The sequence goes on along the minus strand of CAZUZU010000200.1, from coordinate 2,899 downwards.
TTCTTGCCTTCTTCTTAATCTTATACCCGACTTCATTGTAATTCTAACAATCCGCCCCTCATATAAAGGGAAATTTCAAGATTGATTGCATATCATGGATGTTTTATGTCTAAATCTCTTACAAATTACTTACAAATCTCCGATCCCAAGGATCGAAAAAGGGGTCATGTTTATATATTTGAATAGACTTATAATTCAGAGAATATGCCTACTTTGAAGCAGAGACTGTCTTACCTGATCCTGGGCCAAAAAGGGGGGCCAAACAGGATCGAGATAATCGAGCACCTTGTCGAGAGGCCGTACAATATAAACCAGCTGGCCGAGCTGTTAGGAGTGAATTACCGCACTGCCAAGCATCATGTGGAGCAGCTGCTCAATAACGAGATCATAAACTCGTCAAAGACCGGCGGTTACGGAGAGGTCTATTATTTAGCCCAGGAGATGGAGAACAACATGGACCTTTTCCGGGACCTGAGGAGAAAGCTCACCGGCATAATCACCTCCCCGGATTTTATAAAGAACATGATTGAGCAGACGGACGACGCGGTGATCATCATTGATGAATCGAAGGACATCATCTTTTGGAACGAGAGCGCGAGCAGGATGTTCGACTGTCCGGAGGAGGATGCACTTGGCGGAAGTATAGAGATATTCGACGAAAGCGCTTTCATCGACAACGCCATATCCAATCTAAAGGCGGGCGCAAATGTCACCGGGGTGGAGACCAGGGGCAAGAAAGGTAGTGGTAAATCGTTTCCACTGAGCGTTACGGTGGGCAAGATAATCGATGATGACGAGATAAAAGGGTATTCCATATTGGCCAGGGACATATCCCAAAGAAAGGAGATGGAGCACGAGCTGAGGATCTCAAGGGAAAGGTACGAACTGGCCCAGAAGGTGGCCGAGATAGGATGCTGGGACTGGGACATCGAGGCAGGCGACCTTCACTGGTCAGACACCATAGAGCCCATATTCGGCTTTGAAAAGGGGAAGTTCGAGGGGACCTACGAGGCCTTCCTGGAGTGCGTGCATCCCGATGACAGAAAGTTCGTGGTGGACTCGGTCAACGCCTGCGTGGAGGCTGGCGAGGATTACGATATAGAGCACCGCATCGTGTGGCCAGACGGGAACGTGAGATGGGTCATGGAGACGGGCAACGTGATGAGGGACGAGACGGGGAAAGCGGTGCGCATGCTGGGAATCGTCATGGACATTACGGAGAAGAAGAGGTCCAGGGAGAGGATAAAGAAGCTCAACAGCATCCTTCAGAGCATGCTCAACATCTCCAATATCATCCTCAAGATCGATGACGAGGATAAACTTCTGTACGATATCTGCGAGGAGGTGGCCGCCAATGTTTACAAGCTGGTCTGGATCGGGAAATGCGAACCAGAGATCAAGGAGGTGGTACCCATTGCCCAGGCGGGTTTCGAGGAGGGATACCTCGCCTCCGTAAAGGTTACCTACGATGACTCCGCCCTTGGCAGCGGACCCACTGGCACAGCCATCAAAACGGGTGAAGCGTCGGTTATGTCCCACATTACCACCGACCCGAGGTACGAGCCTTGGAGAAAAGCCGCTTTGGAAAGAGGCTACCGCTCCTCGGCCGCCGTGCCCATATTCAGAGGGGAGGAGGTGGTGGGTGCGGTGAACGTTTATTCCCAGCGGGAGAACGCCTTTGAACGGGAGGAGATCAAGGTGCTGGAGAAACTGTCCAATTACATCTCCCTGGCAATGAACATCATCGGCTGGGGGAAGTTCGAGTAGTTATGGTCCCCATCTCCGGTGGTGAAAGCCCGGGATGCCGGATCAGAACCCTGATCATCCCTGGAACACGGTATGTCTCAGAACCCTGTCTATCTTATCGAAGTCGTCGTATTCTATGAGGTCCTTCTTCAGGGGGACCTGATAATCCCGCTCTATAGCCTTAAGCACTCCTTGGATGTCGTTCCTCAGCTCCATGGAATCGAAGCCCGAGAAAAGCACGGCAAGGAAGAGGTTCTTTGAATGCTCCACCATCATCTTCTTGTCCCCCACCCTTATCATCCGAAGCTCTTCCTGTCCCCCGGCGTGGAATGTGTCCTTTACGAAGTGTATGAGCGCCGAGAGCATGCCGGATACCAGCTCCGGATCAACGTTGTGCTGATCGCTCCTGTCACGGACATGGGAGAGGAGGGCGCCGTCCCTGCTGTTTATGAGAAAGACCTCCTCCGCCTGGCATTCCCTCCATTTGAGCTGTGGGCTGAGCCCCTCTATGAAATGGGTGATGCGCGCCCTGAGGTTCTCGTACATCAGGGTCAGGAACAGGAAGACCGGGATATTGAACAGCACGAACAGGAAAATATTGTCCAGGGCAAGCCAGAGCAGCACCGACCAGGTGATCAACACCATAATGAAGAACAGTGCGGTGGAGAATGAAGTAACGGCCTCCCGCAGCTTGTTCTCTATGTCCAGCACGTTGTAGCGAAGGGTTGCGAAGCCCAGGAGTATCCCGGGTATGCACCAGGTGGCCATGCTCGGGCTCACCGGTCCCCTGACGCCCAGGGTGGACAGGGTGAACTCCATGGTGACCAAGACCATTGGGAAGATGGGTACCAGCATGAGATATCTAAGGGAGAGTTTTTCGTCCTCTATGGGAGAGGTCCTGTACTTTCTGTAAAATATGGCAATTCCGGTGAGCGGGCAGAACAGATGGGCGTAGACCATGAACGGAGCCGCTGAAAGGGTGAGGCGGGACGTGAACTGCCCGTAATAGCTCTTTTCTTGTACCAGGTTAAGGATGAAATCATCGGGAGCCCTTATGAATACCAGGACCATTCCCAGGAGCGGGAGGTAGATCAGGAGATGCTGCCAGTAACTCGATACGGGGCGCGGCTTGCCCCAGTAAAGGGCCATGTGC
>CAZUZU010000199.1:0-5185 GCA_964624865.1 uncultured archaeon | reverse complement strand
TTTTTGTTTCACCTCTATACCTGTATACAGAGGCGGACTTAAACATGCTATTCACATACACCAGAACTACCTTTCGTCCCTGAGCGCCACCAAGTGCTACTCGTCGTCGGGAACGTGTACGGATTCCGATATAACATCCGCTTTCAACGCAGGGGCCAGGTTCGCCCATTTCAGCAATCACGGGCTCAGCTGGGGCTGGGGCTACGATTCCGCATCGGGAGGCAATGAGATATATAACATCAATCACGTTAATTCTTTGTCGAATCACAACAAGTACGCCTTTGTTACGGTGGACGCCTGCCTGTCCGGGGCCTTTGACAACGAAGGCCCGCATTATCCGGGTAATTACGACCAGTACGATTCTTTTGCGGAATATTTCCTTAAGAATTCCTACGGCGGCGGCATCGGCGCTTTCGCGGCCTCCAGGGTGGGCTTTGGCGCCTTCGGAAGTAATTATGTCTACTCTCCAAGCGGCTATCACACCTCTTCCATATATTACTACTATTCCCAGGGTTACACGGCAATTGGGGCCCTCTGGGGCCTTGCCAAGAACAGGTATATGGACAACAAGGGAATAGGGAGCATAGAGGATTACAAGACGGTTGCCGAGTACACCCTGTTCGGCGACCCCTCGTTCAAGATAGAGGTGGCCGGCCTCTACGTTGACCTCGATCTTAACCAGATGTCCCTAAAACCGGGGGAAACCAAGGGCGCCACGGTCACTGTGAACAACATGTATAATCACGATGCCAATGTAGCACTTTCCACCTCCGCAGCTCCCAACGGGTGGTCGGTTGATTTCAGTCCGCCGAGCATGAGCGTTTCCTCGAAGTCCACGTCCTATTCCACCGTTTCGGTCACCGCTCCCGACACTGCTTTGGCGGGGGAACTCGCGGAGATTGACTTCAAGTTGACCGATACGGGAACGAGCAAGGAATACGATATGTCTGTCCAGGCAAATGTGAGCCAGGTAGTTGATTTCGAGGTTTCTGTGGAAAGCGACATGTCCGCTGTTGATTCAGGGGATACCTACAGATGCACCGTAAACCTGGATTATTACGGCAATGTCCCCGACACGCTTGATGTAAGCGTGGCATCTCCCCTTGGTTGGATGACAAAGATCAATTCGAATACCGGTGTGGAGACCATCGTGTCCATAGGCGCGTATTCCGCCACAGGCTTTACGGTTGACATCACCCCGGGTGAGGACGCGGAGGCCAAGACCTATGACATCCCGTTATCCGTATCCTCCCAGGCCGATCCCCTGGTGGAGAAGGGCGATACCATAAGTTTCGACATCAATCCTTACTACGGCCCGTCATTGTCAATGCCCGAGCTGGAGACCTATATTTCGCCCTCGGAGAATCCGATCAAGATAACGTTGGAGAACATGGGCAATGCCCTGGATCAGATACAGCTCGAATCTGTGGTGGAGGCCGGATTTTCTCCCCCCGACACGGTGGAAGACGCGGAGCAGGGGATCTCTTTGAGCTTTCCGGGGGACAGCGTGGAGTTGGACCCGTTCGAGTCAAAGGATGTGACGGTGACCCTGGCGGCGGCCGAGAACTCCTTGGCCGGAACCTACGACCTGGAGATAACCGCCACATCAGTTAATGACGAGTTCCAGATGGATACCGCTGAGGGCGAGTTCACTATCGATGCAAATTACGGGCTGGATTCTCAGCTTTTGACCTTGGAACCCGGTTCCGAGCCGGGTGAGGAATGCCCTGTCAACATCACTGTGTCCAACCTGGGGAATGCTTGGGACACCCTTTCGCTGGACTGGGTCCTACCTAACGGCTGGGCCTGCATAGGGCCCAAGAGCCTGGAGCTTGCCCCGTTCCAGGAGCAGAACGTTACCCTGAGGCTGATACCGCCCGGGGACACGGAGGCCCGGGATTATTCGTGCAGGATAGATGTAGACTCCATGGGGGGCCCCGATACCCAGATCCCCTTCGATTTCCAAGTTGTCAAGGTGTTCGAACTGGAAACGACCCTGGTCGATGGCGGTAAGGACCTGGGAAACCCCGCTACCTACAAACTGGACCATCAAGGCACCCTGGAAACCACACTTTCAGTGACCAACCAGGGTAACTGTGAGAACAATCTCAAATTATCCGCATCAACCTCGGCCCCCTGGACCATATCCTTGGAGAACAGCAATGGCCAGGTCAGCGGACCGGAGGGTTTTGCCGATATTCCCTTAGATACGGGGAAGAACAAGGATTTCAGCGTGACGGTCGAGGACAAGGGGGATGTACCGGCGGGAGAGAGCAATGTAACCCTGGTGTTGATCGATGCCGATGCCGCCCGATACGAGATCACCATGGTCATAGAAATGTCCGAATACATTTCCCTCTGGCCCCTGTCATTGACCCTGGGCGGCGCCCCTGTCGAGAACAATTCCGTGGTGACCCTCGAAAACGGGGGGGGGATGCAGGCGGAGGTTGAGGTGGAGAACAGGGGGAATGCCGAGGTGAACGCCACCCTTGTCTTCCATGGGGAGGCCAGCGCCAATGTCATGGGTACGGGCTCCACCCTCCTGTCACCCGGAGATACGGGGACTATCGCCTTTATTTTATTGGGAGATCAGGACGGAAGTCTTGAAATTGTTCCGTTTCCAAGCGATGTGGAACACAATCTTTCCCTACAGATAGACGTGTCCGAGAAAACAGGCTCTGGTGGAGATGACGGTGGAGATGACGGCGATAATGTCGGAGGAGACGGTGACGGTCTGCCCGACAGCTCAGATGATACCGGAAGCTTTTTAGGTGGTCAGGGAAGCGGGGGTCCCCTTCCCCTTCTTTGGATAATTTCTCTGGTGATTGTTATCGTGGCAACGTTGGTTGCCGTCCTGCTCATTGTCAGATGGCGCCGTTCCTCGCCCAAAGGCCCTTCGATCCCTTCAGCTCGGGCCGGTCGAGGGCCCAGACCCCCCGGCCCGACCAATACCGACGGTTCCTACGGTCCTTCCACATCTCATCCGGCAAATAGGGGCCGAAGGAGACCTTCTCGGTCGAGCCCGGGAGGCCCCGGCGCTCCCGGTGAAGGGCCGCCCCGCCCTCCCCACGGGAATGCCTCCTCAATGACTGGGAATGAAAGGGGAAAGAAAGTGGAGGCCGTGGATGCCGAGATAGTAAGCCAGGGATCGGCCTCTGAAATTCGGCCGCAACGATCCACTTCAGGCTCTGAAGGCCCGGGATCATCTGGGGCCCCGGCCGAAGATGATGATATGGCGGACTTGTTTGACGATCTTTGATCAATAATTCCGAAAAATTTGGGGTATTATAAACATCATTATGGTTTGGAGTATAACTCCGAAAGTCTATGCCATTCGTCAGTCTTCCAGCTTTTCTTCCCTCTCCATGTTGGAGTAATGCCAGAATCCGCCCAACCCTGCCGCCGCGAACATCAGGACCACTGAGACAAGGCCTATGTCGCTGTATGTGCTGGGGTCCATTGCCACCCACCCGAAGTATATTATCAGACCGGTGGCTAACAGTATCAGCGAAAAGAATTTCGGAATCTTTGCCGGCATAGATACTTCTTTTTCAGCCATATCTCGTCCCTTTGCGTATTCCATAATACTATTTGTTATTTAATCTTTATCTCTATTATTACGTCCCTTTTTACCTATTGCCACCCCGAGGTCCATCAGGGACCGGACCGTTTTCCAATCAATGTCCGTTCTTTCCTCCAGCTCTTCCCAGGACGAGTAGGGCCTGTTAATTACAATGGAGGCCGCCCCTTTCTTCCCGATCCCCGGGATCCTTTTAAGGCTGCCCAACGGCTCTGAATTGAGATCAAACGGGGTTTTTATTCCCTCCAGGCTCCTTTTCCGGTGGCCGGTGACCGAGATGTCGAACACATGGTAAAGCGGTATCTCGTATGGGACGATCACCACTATGGGATAACCCCCCAGCTGCCGGCAGTAGGTGTGTCCGCCCTTACGGATCCACGACACCACCTCCCTTAATCTATGGCCGGGGGGGAACATCTCCTTGAGCAGGGGGCCGTCGATGCCGTTCCTCACCTCTTTTTTAAATCTCGCCACATCCCTCCTGTATCCCTTCCACTTCTCTCCGCTGCGGAAACCCTTCCTTGCCCCGATCACCTCCCTTATATTTATCCTTCGTAGCCACAATCCTTCCGCCCTGACCTTATTAAGGAATTCCAGGTTCTTCTCCAGGGTGGCCTCGCTCTCCCCGTCCAGCCCGAGAACGAAGTTGATGCCTGGCAACAGGAGGGGCATGCCGTTGCTTCCGTGTTTCCTTCCCGCCCTGTTAACGATCCTTGTTGCCTCCAGGCACTGCTCCGGGTCCGTGTTGAGGTTGTTCTTTTCCTTTACCTCGGGGTCGGCACTTTCCAGGCCGAAGGCCAGGACATTGCCCGAGGTGCAGTATCTTGCAATTACGAACACTGCTCTTTTTCCTTCCGGCGTTACCACCATGGCCGGATCGGCATTGTCCACATGAAGCGTCTTGATATCCGGGCAGGACTCCCGGATGCCCAGAAGCAGTTTCTTCAGCGCCCCCGGGTCCGGCCTCCCCTCTTTCGATTGATAGGAAAGGATACAGCTCTGTCCGCCCAATCTGAAGTGTCGAATGCCCTTGGAGTAGAGCTCTTTGATCTCCCGGACGATATCCCTCCTTTCCCTGTAAACGGGCTTTCCGTAGCTCGGTTCCATGCAGAAGCTGCATCCCCCGCTTTTGTACCTGTGGCAGCCGTAGTAGGTGTCGATCTCGCATATGGTATGCTCCAGGGGGCCCACGGCCATTTCCCTGACGGCGGCAGCCCCCCTCATTGCAAAATCCTGGTTCACCGTTCCACCGTTTTCCCCCCCACTCTCCCTCCGCTCTTCTCCGCATAGATAGGAATTGAGCCAATCCGCCGCGTGCTTGGAAATCAAATGATGATAATAATTCCTCAGTTCCTCCACCTCTTCCATGGCCTCGCATCCCGGAGGTATTACCAGTATCCGATCTCCCGAGAACAGGGTGGCAGCCGTTTTGCATTCCTCGCGCGACATGGGCCGGGTGGTGAGATATGTCCCGGGAACCAAGGTGCCCAGTAAGGTGACCAGCACATCACTATTCCCGAAAAAGGCCTTCGCCCTCTCTTCATCCCCTCCTCTTTTCACCTCCTTTCGGTACCGGTCCACACTGCGGTACACCACGTGATTGCC
>CAZUZU010000198.1:0-5207 GCA_964624865.1 uncultured archaeon | reverse complement strand
CGGTCTGACTGTAGTTCGGAGCCTGGAACGACGTGCCATTCTCGGGTACCAGCAGATGTGATTTGTAGAACTCAATCTGCTCGTCGCTCAGCAAGATACGTCCGCATTTCCTGCAGGTGGATTTCAGCATGTTCTTGATGATCTTCACGAAGCCCACCATTATTATGGGCATGGCAAGGTCTATGTGGCCGAAATGTCCCGGACATTCGTTCACCTTCCGACCGCATGTCTTGCAGCGCAGCCCCGGTTCTATTACGCCAAGGTGCTGATCCATGAGCCCGAGGGAAATGGGAAATCCGTCGTCGTCGTAGGTGTCGGCCGTAATGATCTTGGTGGCCGACATGCCCCTTATCTCGTCGGGGCTAAGCATTGCGAACTGTATGAAAGACACCTTCTTCGGTATACCTGTTACGTTCATTTCACATCACCCAACCTTAATCTCATGATCACACCCAATGATTTCAGCTCGTCCAGCATCAGTTTGAAAGCGTATGACGTCTCCACCGGATGGATGTTGGAGTGGGGTCCGCACACCTGGCACCGGAGATATCCCCTGCGGTCCAGCATTGCTATGTGCCCGCATTTGTCACACACGTACAACACTGTCCTGTCGCTCTCGTCCAGAAGCCTGTCCTTTATGACCATCGCCGCCCCGTGTGCGATCAGTGTATCGCGCTCCATCTCTCCGAAACGGAGACCGCCCTGCCTCGCCCTTCCCTCGGTGGGCTGTCTGGTCAGGATCTGGACTGGGCCACGGCTCCTTACATGGGCCTTTCCGGCCACCATGTGATGTAGCTTTTGGTAGTAGATGACGCCGGTGAAGATGTCGGCATGGAACATGTGCCCCGTTTGAGGGTTGTACATGACCTCCTTGCCGGAGTGCTTGAAACCTGCGTTTATAAGGCCCTGCCTCAGCTCCTCCTCCGGTTCGCCTCCGAAACTGGTGCCGTCCACGAAACGTCCCTCCATAGACCCTACCTTTCCGCCGATGAGCTCCAGCACGTGACCCACCGTCATTCGCGATGGGATAGCGTGGGGGTTGGCCACCAGGTCGGGAATTATACCGCTCTCTGTAAAGGGCATCTGCTCCGATCTCAGCATCAATCCCACCACTCCCTTCTGACCGTGGCGGGATGCGAACTTGTCCCCCACGCCAGGGGTCCTGGGGTCCCTTACCTTTACCTTGACCAAACGGGCGCCGTTCTCGTTGATGGTAAGCATCATCGAATCGATCCAGCCCTTCTCCGAGGGCCTCACGGTTATACTGGTCTCCCTCCTCTTCTGAGGGGTCATCAGGTCGGTGGGTTCCTCCAGGAAACGGGGAGGAGAGGTCTTACCGATCATGACGTCGCCGCCCTTTACCCCCACTTCCGGCCGGATGAGACCGTCCTCGTAATCCAGGTTCTTGTAGGCGTCCTCCGCCCTTGCCCCCCTGACGTTGTGGTCGGGAACCTCGAACTTGTCGAGCTGACCGCCGGGATACCTTCTCTCCTCCGCGGTATATGTCCTGAGGAATGTCGAACGGGCAAGGCCGCGGTCTACGCTGGACTTGTTCATTATCAGGGCATCCTCCATGTTGTAGCCGTGAAAGCTCATTACCGCCACCACCAGGTTCTGACCGCCCGGTCTGTTGCGGTAGTTCACGAAATCCATGAACTTGGTGCCCACCATCGGTTTCTCCGGGTAGTGGAGCACGTGCTGCCTGGTGTCAGGCCTGGACCGGAAGTTGCTAGTGCTCAGGCCCAGGGACTGCTTGGCCATTGCCGCGCCCATGGTGTTCCTCGGCGAGGAGTTATGCTCGCTGAAGGGAACCAGTCCCGCGCACACTCCCAGAATGGACATGGGATCTATCTCCACGTGTGTCGTATCCTTGCCTATGTCTTCCTTGCGGAGGGCGATGTAGGTGTCCTCCTCTTCCTCGGCATCGATCCATTCCACAACGCCCATGGCAATGAGGTCGTCCTGCTCAAGCTCGCCGCTCTCCACCTTCTTTAGTATGGACTTGGTGAGCATGGACTTGCCGTTCTTTACCACTATCAGGGGCCTTCGCACCCTCCCCTCGTCGCAGTTGATGAATATCTCGTTAGTGGATTCGTCATAGTGGAGGTTTACCTCTGACGACTTGGCAGGAGGTACGGCTACATTCTGCGTCCTTCTCTGCTCCCTTATGTTGACCATTAACTTATGGGGGTCCCGTATGAGGCCTATCAAGTTTCCGTTAACGTATGTTTTGGTCTCCTTGTGCTCGTCCCCCTCCTCCAAGGTCCGGACCCCGAACTCCTCGTATAATATAGGTACCAGCCGGTCCTCGTCATAGCCCACCGATATATCCACCAGGAGGGCGTAGTTCTTCACCAGACCGCAGTTCTGTCCCTCCGGGGTCTCGTTGGGGCATAACCTGCCCCACTGGGTTGGATGCAGGTCCCTTGCCTCGAAATGCGGCTGGCTCCTTGCCAGCGGAGAGGTGACCCTTCGAAGGTGGCTGATGGTGGACATGTGGCAGGTACGGTCCAGCAGCTGGCTCACACCGGCCCTTCCGCCCACCCAGTTGCCCGTTGCCAGGGCATGATAGAGCTTCTGGGACAGTACATCGGGCCTGATGGCAGAGGATACCTTGACCTGTTTCTTCTTGGTGTATCCCCTTTCCACCTGGTATTTCAAGTCCTTCATCAGATTGGAAAACGCCACCCGGTACAGGTTCTCCATGAGGTCGCCCGCCAATTTTATTCTCTTATTGGCGTAGTGGTCCTTGTCGTCCTCCTTTCTAAGGCCCAGGTACAATTCCAGCACGGCCCTTGCCACCCTGCCCAGGAATATTGCCTTCTTCTTCCTGTCCTCGCTCTGTGCGCCGAGATGGGGCAGGAGCGTCCTCTCCAGGATGGACTGGACCTTCTTTACCCGGTACTCCTTGGCCTGACCGGTTGCGAACCTCTTCTCCAGGAAATTAATGGCATCCTCAACACTCTCTATTTCATATTCGGTGCGGCAGGTCTCGATGTTGGCCAGGACTATGAGCTGCATCTTGGGATGACTCACGATGGTCTCTGCTATCTCCTGGTCCGTGCCCATACCCAGGGCCTTCATCATTATTACCAGGGGTATCTTGCTGGGGGCGTTTGGCACCGATACCATCAGCATACCGTCCTTCTTGACCTCCACCCTGGTCAGGGCCCGGTATCCCTCCCTCTGGCTGAACACCTTGGCAACCTGTATCTTCCTGCCGTACTGCTCGTTGAACTCCACCATGACCCTGTTGGGAGCGAGATCCTCCAATGAAATAAGGACCCTCTCCCCGCCGCCTATTATGAAGTACCCTCCGGGATCGATCGGATCCTCTCCCATGCCGATGAGCTTTTCATGGTATTCCTCAGGGGCCAGCGGCTTGCCGTTGGCTATGTTATGGCGATGGATGCTGCATTTCTTTGACTTTACCATCACTGGAAGGTCCCCAATATGCACCTTCTCCGGCTCCCTTTCCACCCCGTTCTCTATCACGGTGAACTCCAGATAAATGGGGGCCTTGTAGGTAATGTCCCTCAACCTGGCCTCCATGGGGGTGAGGTTCTCCTGGACGCTGCCGTCGGCCTCCCTTACCATGGGTGACTTGACATTGATCTTGCCCAACCGGATGTCGATGGTATCTTGGTCCGTGCGGCTGGGGTCCAGGCGGATCAGGCCCTTCTCGGTTCCTACCTCGCCCATGGCAATGGCGTCCACTACCTGCTGCATCTTGCTGTTCGGGTTGTCCGGTGTGGGAAGGAAATCGTTATAGGATTCTATGTGGTGGTTCACTATACTTCTCGCCCTGAAGAACGTATCTACCAACTGTCTCATATCATACACCTCACAAACTACGGCTCTATTATCACCCTGTAGGCAATGTCTATGCCTGCGGTGACGCTTTCTCTGATTATCTTTACTACCTCGCCCTGCTTTCCACCCATCAATCTGACCACCGGGTCGGTGACCAGTATCTTGGGTAACTTGTCCTTGGAAATATCCATCTTTTCCAAGATCTCATTGACCTCTTTCTCGGAAAGCAGAACGTGTTCGGGTACATCTATATGGTTCCTTATATCCACGGTTACCATTTCTCTCACCATATTGCTCTTTTTCCTTTATTGTCCGCTGTAACGGATGTTATCCTAAATCGATATTATCAGGTGAATGACACGGGGCGGGGGTTTGTATCCAATGAATGAAGCGGGCCCGGAGGGATTCGAATGGCCCTTTTGCTTCGCCATTTGCGAATATTTTCCCGGAAAAGCCCCAGGGGAAAAACGGAAGACCTGCGGCAATTACCCTTTCTCGATGCCGCTCCGTTTCTACCAAGGGTAAGCGGGCCCGGAGGGATTCGAACCCTCGACCCTCTGGTTAAAAGCCAGACGCTCTTTCTAGGGATTAGCCCCCTCAATAACAACGGGTGCAAGATCCTACCTAGCTGAGCTACGGGCCCAGTCCAGGATAATTCAACATTTTCATGTCCTGCCCGGGAGGAAACCTTATGCCTCATACTTACTCTATACCTCTATCGATATTTCTACGCCCTATATAGGGGAGTGCTTTTGGTGTTCAATCCACAATCAGTTTCGCTTGTTCGATAGAATAGGACCAGCTTTCGGGTAATCTGTCCTTTTTCTTGTAGTACCGTACTAACCGCCTTATCTTTGCTTCTACTAACTGGAGACCCCTGCGATTTGTCTTGTCGCGGGAATTGTTCTCAACGTGTGTGTTCAATCGAATGGCTTTCTTTAACAGATTTGTCAGATCCTCTGGGATCTCGTACTGGAATCCTTCCTCTTCAAGTATCTTCACAATTTTCTTGTCCAGGACCAGCTTGGTACTGGGAATACCGTATTGATCGCGAAGTAGTGTCCCTATCTTTGCCGAACTGTAACCTGCCTTAGCCATTTCCAAAATCTTAGCCCGGATCTTCTTCTCGTTCAACCTGACCCACTTGGGTGGCTTGTAACGGAGGGGCTTCTTTGAGCCCGATGAACCGCGCTTTCTTGCATGCATCCTTGCCATATCTATATTCCTCCTCTGGATGAGGAAGGAAACCATATATAACCACAACTATTTAATGTTTGTGCATCCCCTCCTGGCCTCAATCAAAGGAAAGGTATTTTCATAAATAAATGTTGCGTCGGGGTGTAACTGCTCAGTGTTCTGAAGCTTATTTCATATAGCTTTATTTTCATAGAGGT
>CAZUZU010000197.1:0-5241 GCA_964624865.1 uncultured archaeon | reverse complement strand
CTTCTTTGGCCCTCTCCACAGCGGCATCGGAATAACATGCCACGGACAGGCCCGGCGGCAGGGCAAAGCACTTCTGGGTGGAGGCGAACAGCACGTCGGTGTGCAGCTCCTCGGGAACCAGGTAGTCCCCGCCTGCGGATGATACGGCGTCCACCACGAATATAATATCCGGATATTCCTCCTTTATCGCCTTACCTATCTCGGCTATGGGGTTCCTTACTCCCGTGGAGGTTTCGTTGTGCACAATTATGACCGTGTCGTAGTCGTCCTTTTCAAGTGCTTCCATGACCATGGAGGGTTTAACCGCCTTGCCCCATTCCACATCTAAGGCGTCGGCTGACTTACCGCAGTCTTGGATGGTGGAATACATCCTTTTAGAGAAGGCACCGCAAACACCGCAAAGGGCTTTTTTCTTCACAAAGTTCCTTCCGGTCATGTCCATCCACAATGTTCCGGACGAGGTCTGGGTACAGACGTTCTGTTTTGTCTGAAAATATTCTGTTAACTTACCTATCACGCTCTCGTACAGCTCCGTGTATTCAGCGAATCTGTGTCCTATCATCCATTTCGCCTGTTCCTGCAGAACTTCTCCGGGTACTTCGGTCGGTCCTGGAATCCATAATCTTTTATGCGGCATCTCAATCACCGTGAGTAGATTGTGACGAGATTTATTAACCTTTCTCTCCTTTATAATAGTATGACCGGGTAAAACGTGGGTTAGAATCTTTTCATATATGAAAAAATCGACGTGCATGAACACTGAATGTATTTATATTGTCAAGCCCAAATGTAATATGAAGAGGTGTCGGTAGGAAATGAGTAAACAAAAGGAAATGGACCTGGTCTATGGTGGATTTGCAGGGGATACATCCGATCCCATCATTGCCTGGTTTACACAGGAAGGATGCAAAAGGGGGCGCCGAAATCTCATGTGGAACATTTGTTTAGAGCTCAGGGACGAGTTCCTTGAGATAAGGGAAAAGAGGATAAAACTAAGGGATGAGGAAGCTACCGCACAGTAGATCAATCTTTGCCCCACATCTTAGGATATAGGTCCCTCTCCATCACCACTCGGAACGGCTTTACGGCTATTCCGGTACGTACGTTTTCTTCAAGTACCAATCTGGCTATTTCCCGGGCCGATATCACTGCCTTTCCGAGCGCCACCAGTTCACCCTTCGTTGTAAGGATAGCTACTTCTTCTCCCGCCTCCAGCGTTCTCTGAACCTGGGTAATACCGGGTAAGGTAAGGGGCGCGCCGTGGCATATTGCGTTCACGGCACTGTCCTTGATATATACCGTAGGTACGTCCTTCAACCCTTCTTCTATCGGATGCACGATCTCCCTGAGCCACTTCTCCTCCCCGGTTTCCTTCCACTCGTCGTAGGCGTCCTTGAGGTCGTGAAGTGTGAACGATTCCTGTTCCCTGAAACCCGCCGATTCGGTCCGCCTTAACTCCTGCATGTTGGCCCCGACCCCGAGAACCAGGCCCATATCGTGCATCAATCTACGGATATAGGTCCCCCCCTCGCACCTTACCTTGACAAGGGCGTCCCTGTCATCGTACTCAAGCAGGTCCAATTGATATATGGTCCTTTCCCTCAATGCTCTCTTCACCGCGGATCTGAGCGGGGGGGTCTGGTATATCCTTTCCCTGAATTCATTTATCACCCCTTCAAGCCTTTTCCTGTCCACGTCCCTGTGCAGACGCATTATTCCCACGTATTCCTTGGTCGAGGCCTGTAACAGGGGAGTGATCTTAACTCCCTCCCCCAAAAGAACGGGGAGAACGCCGGTTACCCTGGGGTCCAAGGTGCCGATATGCCCAGTTGTCTTAACATCAAGCATCTTTCTTATCCAGGTGGTGATCTGATGGCTCGATGGCCCCATAGGCTTGTCAATGACGGCCAGGGCGTAGTTGAGAAGAACCTCAATTGGTCGTTCTTTGGGCCAATGACCGAATTCCTCGCCCGGCGATACCGTGATGAGCACGATCCATTCCTTTGACATAATCATCTCCTTAGTTATTATTTCATTGCCTTTCCAGCATGGGGGCCTTGACCTTTTTCTCCCTGGCCACCTCTCTTGCCTTGTCGTAGCCTGCGTCGGCGTGCCTTATCACACCTATAGCCGGGTCGTTGGTCAATACGCGGGAGAGCTTTTTATCTGCCATCTCGGTTCCGTCGCACAGGATCACCATTCCGGCGTGGATGCTGTAGCCCATACCCACCCCGCCTCCGTGATGCACCGACACCCAGGTGGCACCGCCCGCCGTATTCAGCAGGGCGTTGAGCACCGGCCAGTCGGCTATGGCGTCGCTTCCGTCCTTCATCGATTCCGTTTCCCGGTTGGGGGAGGCCACCGAGCCGCAGTCCAGGTGGTCCCTGCCTATTACCACGGGGCCTTCCAGGGTACCGTCCCTTACCATCTGATTGAACTTCAGCCCCGCCTTCTTGCGGTCGCCCAACCCGAGCCAGCATATCCTGGTGGGAAGGCCCTGGAACTCGAAGCTGTGATGCACCTTCTCTATCCACCTCCTGAGCGGCTGGTCCTCCGGGAAAAGCTCGAGGATGGCCTTGTCGGTCTCGTATATGTCGTTCGGGTTTCCGCTCAATGCCGCCCATCTGAACGGGCCCTTGCCCTCGCAGAACAGCGGCCTGATATAGGCGGGAACAAAGCCAGGGTATGAGAAAGCGTCCTCCACTCCTTTGTCGTATGCCACCTGGCGGATATTGTTTCCGTAATCGAAGGCTATCGCCCCCTTCTCTTTGAATTTGAGTATAGCTTTTACGTGGCGGGCAATAGATTCTTCTGCCAGTCGGTTGAGCTTTTTGGGGTCCGATGCCCTGAGTTCAGTCGCCGTCTCAACACTGTACCCAACCGGGATATAGCCGTTGAGAGGGTCGTGGGCAGAGGTCTGATCGGTTATCACGTCCGGTTCGAAGCCCCTTTCCAGTAGTTTCGGTTCTATCTCCGCGGCGTTGCCCCAAAGACCGACGCTTAACGCCTTTCCCTCATTTGCCGCGTTCTCCACCAGTTCCACCGCCTCGTCCATATCGTCGGTCCATTGATCCAGGTAATTGGTCTTCAACCGCCTGTCGATCATTCTCTTGTCCACCTCTATGTCAAGGCAGACGCCCTCGTTCATGGTCACGGCAAGTGGTTGAGCACCGCCCATCTCGCCCAGGCCGGCGGTCAGCACTATCTTGCCCTTGAGGCTGCCGTCGAAGTGCTTCCTGGCAAGGGTGGCAAGTGTCTCGTAGGTACCCTGCAGGATGCCCTGGGTGCCGATATATATCCAGCTCCCCGCGGTCATCTGGCCGTACATTATCAGGCCCTTGTCCTCCAGCTCGTAAAAATGGTCCCAGGTTGCCCATTTCGGCACCAGCAGGGAATTGGCTATAAGAACCCTTGGCGCCCATTCGTGTGTTTTGAAAACACCCACGGGTTTCCCGCTCTGCACCAGCAGGGTCTCGTCCGCTTCAAGTCCCTTCAGCGTCTCGACTATGGCGTCGAAGCATTCCCAGTTCCTTGCCGCTTTTCCCGTGCCGCCGTAAACTATCAGGTTTTGGGGGTCCTTGGCCACGTCGGGGTCGAGGTTGTTCATCAACATCCTCATGGGGGCCTCTGTCTGCCATGATTTACAACTTATCTCGGTTCCTCTCGGTGCCCTTACTTCTCTCGCAGCCATCTCAATCACCGTTGCCAACCTTGCATTAATGTAAAGTTTATATAATAACCTTTTCTATTCCCTTACAACTACAAAAATGCGGGTGTGGTCTAGTTGGCTAGGATCAGGGCCTTCCAAGCCCTTGGCCCGGGTTCAAATCCCGGCACCCGCATTTACTTTTTTGAGTGATTGATCAGTGACCGTAAATGCGGTCGCCTCGACCAAAGGCGATATGCCAGGGGTTTGATAACTCCTTTGGTCTTAGCCGAAAATGATGAGGATAATATCAACGATATGAATTTTTGGCCTAAACCACATAGTGGTTGTAGTCACATGTTAATCCATTGGTTTACCACTGGCTTAAACATGCTCGTCCCGGCACCCGCATAGAGGCGACACACGGTTTATGCTCATTAGTTTAGTCCGGTGTAACATCCACCACGCCAGCCCGGAGTTCGCGGGGCGCCTGCATAGATCCGGGAACATTAGAACATCTTGGGAAACAGCAAAACCCTTTTAATTCCAGTGGATATACCCCTAGATTAATTGCCGTCGTAGCTCAGCGGTGGAGCGGCTGATTCGTAATCAGCAGGCCGAGGGTTCAAATCCCTCCGACGGCTCTTTATTATCTAAACCTTGACGGAATATTGACCACGTCTATTCTTTCATGTATCTGCTCTTGATCCTGGCCAGGGTAACCGCGATTATAGCAACGAGGATAACAGTGAATTTGAGAGAGTTATATATAAGCAGTGAGGACTCGTTAAGGCCGGGAAACACGCCGATATGATAAAGCATGTGTAGCGTGAAGTTGCACAGCGCGTTCACAGCTGCTCCGAGGGGAATGGCTAGACCTAGATAGGCCAGGTATGGTCTCACCTGCACATTTCCCTTCTCGGCATTATAACCGAACACATACCATGCAGCTCTAGGACCAAGGCCGCTTAACCCCTTCGGCCTGGTTGAGGGGAGGGGTTCGTTCCTAAGGTGAAAGAATATCGCCCCGAGCAGTAATATTAGCAGCACGCCGTGCAATATAATTACCGGGGTCCAGGTCCAACCCCAGTCTTTTACAAGAGGGTTCCACTCCTTGCCCAGGTCAGGTGTAACCAGGTAGGTGGACCACAGGTCCAGTATATCCGAGACAAGGACCAGGGCACCAAGAATAATGAACCGCTTGAAAAGGGATGAATTACCAGTCATGGCTCGCCTCGAGACACCATTTCTCGAATTCCCTTCCGCCGGTCATTTTTCCCCTCTCCCCGAAAAATATGAGAATCATAACATTAAAAAAACAGATAGATTCGGACCTAAGATTAACAAAAGGAAAAAAGAACAGAGGCGTTTCCGGTGCTTACCCGAACAGGGCGCCAAGACCGGATGCGGCCTCTTCTTCACTGACTTCTTCTTCCTCTTCTTCTTTTTCCTCGGGCTTTTCTTCTGGCTGCTCTCCGCCGCTCTCAGCTGCGGGCGGGGCCGCAGCAGGGGCAGCAGCTGCCGTTGGTATGGCGGCGGCTTTGGATATGGCTTCCTCGATATCCACGCCGTCAAGCGCGGCTGTGAGTGCCTTT
>CAZUZU010000196.1:0-5296 GCA_964624865.1 uncultured archaeon | reverse complement strand
TGCATCGCTCTTCACGCCTTCCATACCTAATACAATCCGTTCATTGGCTCAGGAGTTCCGGCACGTCCTGTAGTATCCTCAGGCCGCCGTCCGCTCCGATGAACATGGGGTCCTTGATGGTCCTTACCCTGCATCGCATGTCCTCAAGCTCCTTTTCAATGGTCTCTGCCAAGCCCTTTATCTGTGAGCCGTTGCCGGTAAGGATCACGTTGTCCCTTATCAGCTCCTGGAACTCGGGATCGAACGTGGCAATCAATTCCCTTATGCCGTTCACGATATCTTCGACGATCACGTTGCAGGTGGATTCCATCTGGCTGGTAATATCCACCTCTGTGGGCACACCTTCGATGGGTAGAGTAATGTTTACCTTCTCCCCGCCCCGGCCTATGTAACCATGCAGTTCCTTCCACTCTCTAGCCATCTCGGTAGTGATCTGGGCCTTCTCGTAATTTGATAATATTGCATTGGTAAGTTCCTCGTCGATCAGCCGGGAGCCTATGTGAAGTGTTTCAAGGTCCTCGTCTGCGGGCAGCGATCCGTATATCCTGGCCATGCTGACGGTCGAGGCGCCAATATCCACCACCAGGGCGTGCATCTCGTCCAGGGCGATGGATTCCGTAAACGGGGCGGCTATGAAAGCGGCTGAGGTGAAAACCCCTTCCGCGACGGCCTTCAGTTCTTCAAGGTAATCCTTTGGGACCTTGGACGGAACGCATATCAAGGCATGCACTTTTTCCGTCCCCTCTTCTGCGGCCATGTTCCTTATCTCGGTCAGGAAATCGTCCAGGGCGTCGGAATCAACCTCGTCGGCGTTGAACATCAATTCTTCAATGGGATGATATACTTCCAAGGCCAATTTCTTCTTCATTACCTCTTCGCCGAATACCACGTCCTTGCCGATGAACTTCTTGGATATGGGGTCCTTGGGCCAGCCCATGACACTTAGGATGTGGTCCCTGGTGCCGTTGGAGGCCGAAAAACAAGTTTGGTAAGTTCCGAGGTCTATTCCAACCATGACACCTTCCTTTTTCTTCATGATCTTGCCCTCCTGCTTGGGCATGGGAAGCGATCTCGAGGAAGACCTTCTCTTGCCCCCTTCGGAGTCGGAAGTCGAGGATACTCCCACTACAGAGACCCCTTCCTTCTTCTCTTCTTCCTCAGGGACCATTTCCTCTTCCTTAACGACCTCCGCCTCTACCTCTTCCTCCTCGTCTTCTTTCTTTTTCTTTTTTGATTTGGACTTCTTACTTTTTGACTTTTTACTCGATTTTTTCTTACGGGCCATCAACATCACCTCTGATATACTTAGCCATCTGTGGAGAGTATTTAGTGTTTATATTTAAATATTATCCTATGGGAATGACATACGTTCATGGATGATCGAATGACATGCGTTCATGGATGATGGCAAGGGTCAGGTGGGGGAGGGGTGGCTCTTTTTCCTCCGGTAAAGATATGAAAGAAGTGCCAATGCGATCGCAACCAGGATGATCAAGGGCAGTATTGCTTGAGTTAGATCCGGGGAGAATCTACCATCCGTTTCCCCCTCTTTATTTTCCTTTTCCGTATAGCCGAGCTCGTCCAAAATATCCTCTCTTTTATCGGGACGGACGGTTGCCTCGATCATCTCATCCCACTTTGTTGCTTTGGCGAATTCCAACCCCTGGTACCTGGCGCCCTGACCTTCGAGGTGGAAATCGATGGATATGCCGTTGGCCGCCTCCACACCCACCTCGCTCTGTATGACACCGTTGAAATGTTTTGATATGAGCACCGCTTTTTTAATCGTGTCGATAACTTTGGTCGCCCTTTTTTTTATATCCTCCTTCGTGGGGTAACTCCGGAGATTCATGCAGAACTGCTTAAGGTCGATATACTGGTACCTTGATTCCCCCCACAGGCCGAACTCCTGGGTGTTGTTCCTTGCCTCCAGAAAGTGGTTGAACTCCCGATGGAATAGGCAGGCACCCACCAGGTCGTCAACGGCCTCGGTCAAATTCTCCATGTAATCCAGGTCGATAGCACTGAGATGGATGGTTACCCGGGTGATCTCGTAGGACGTCATCATCGCCTCAACAATGGCCACGGCGATCTCTTCGTTCGTCTTGTCCTTGTTTGCATAAAAAGCTCCGGTGCCAAGAGTCTGGAAACCCGCCGTCGGCTGGGTTATCTGCTCCGAGCCGATGACGACGTCCACGTAATCATCTATGGGATACAGGACCTCTAGCTGCGCCATCAGGCACTCAGCGAATATCACGATGTCCAGCCGCTTTTCCACCTTTTCGGAGAATCGTTCCATGACCGTTGTGAACTCAGCGGTGCTGATGTTACTCTCTTCGCTGTAGTCCCAGCAGTGACCCTTCCAGCCCCCGCCGTGGTTCACCATCTGCAGGACGTAATTGTCGGCGGGGAAGGTATCTGCACAGAAGTTGATGTAGTCCAAGAGGGTGTGGGGCGAGCCGGAATCAATGCTCATACGCGACCAGCTGGAATTGATGGTTGCGAAAGGTATGGGTATAAGCTGTCCCTGCTGGACATAGAAAACATGCGCCATCCCTGGATCCAGACGTGAGCGGTAGCCGTCCACGAAGGCCAATAGGTTCATATTTGGCTGGGAACCAATGGCCATGAGCTCCCTTAGCAACATGTTTGTCCCGTCTACCGGGTAATCGTCCAGATTGTTATCGAGTGCAATGTAGGCCATACAGGTCCACGTCCCGCGGCTTTGGACCTTTTTATTCTCCTCTTCTGGCCCGGAAAGGACCGGCAGAGCCAGGTTCATCATTAAAATAAGGAGTAAGGAAGCAACGTATACCTTGGTATTAAGCAGGTAGTTTCGATCCGGCATCCATTCACCTGGTATTAAGATATAAAGGGCGCTATTTAAATTTTAATCCCTTTATTATTTCGTGCCAACACATTTGATCACGTGCCATCCGAACTGGGTTTGGACCGGGGGGCTGATCTCCCCTGCTTTGAGATTGAAGGCCGCCCTTTCGAATGGTTTCACCATCTGCCCCTTGCCGAACCAGCCCAGGTCCCCGCCCTTTTCCTTGGAGGGACATTGGCTGTATCTTTGGGCAAGTTGGCCGAAATCCCCGCCCTTCTGCAGCTCTTGGAGTATTTTATCCGCTGTTTTCTTCGAATTTACCAAAATATGTGAACATCTTACCATATTTGCCATGTTATCACCATGTTATGCAAAGAGGTATTGTATTTTAAGATATCGTTTCCGTACCCCTCTTCAACAAGGGGAACCAGCCGTAAACGTTAATATATACCTATTCTATATGGAATGAGGTTAACATTAGCATGGTGTGAATCATATGGCAGAGAAAACCAGAGGAATGACAAGGAAGATTAAGGACAAGTGGCGCTCCAAACGCTGGTACAAGATAGTGGCACCCTCCATATTTAAGAACGTTGGTCTGGGCGAGACCTTTACAGACGAGCCGGAGAAACTATCCCGCAGAACCGTGGTTGTGACATTGAACGATCTGACCGGGGATTTTTCCAAGAGCCATGTCAAATTGAAGTTCAAGGTGACCGGAAGCGAGGGGCAGAATGCCTATACAGAGTTCATTGGGCATGATATGACCAGCGACTATACCAGAAGGATGGTCCGGAGGAGGAGGTCGAAGATCGACGGAGCCTACGATGTAGCCACCCGGGACGGGAAGCTGGTCCGGGTAAAGCCCATGGCAGTGAGCGACAAGCGCATCCAAAGCTCGAAGAAACGATTGATAAGACTAACCATGCATGATCACCTTAAAAAGTACGCAGCCAAGACTTCCTTTGGTGACTTTGTCAAGGCCATAATCGACGGATCCCTTGCCACCGATCTTTTCAAGGCCTGCAAGCCGATATATCCGCTAAAGAAGGTGGAGATAAGGAAGTCCGAGGTCATCGGGGCGTTGGACGTTCCTCCCATGGCGGAGGAAGAAGAGAAGGGGAAGGCTCCTGCAAAGGAATTAGTGAAATCCGATAAGGAAGATATTCTCAAGAAATTCATGGAGATACCTGGTGTTGGCGAATCAAAGGCCAATGCGCTATACGACGGGGGTTTCAGGTCCCTGGGAGCGTTGAGTAAGATACCCGTGGACGAGCTTGGTAAAGTGGACAAGGTAGGACCGAGTTTGGCCCATAAAATAAAGGAACATTTAAAGACAGGTTGAGAAAACATTATATAGATGTTCTGCAATGTTGGAGATAAATGGAGTGATATATATGCTAGAGGAGATTACCAACATGGTCGGCAAGGAAGCGTTTACCGATAGGGGTGTGCGACTTGGTTTTGTTGAGAACGCGAGGTTGGACATAGGTTCCTCCACTTTGGAAGGTCTTTACTTCGGGGAGAGCAACCCGGACCTTGTGGAGGGAGGAAACAGCCTCACCATACCGTTTCGCTGGGTGCAGTCCGTGGGGGAAGTGATAATCCTCAAGTATTTCCCTGAGAAGGTGGACCTTCCGGCTGATATGGTTCCCCCTGAACCTTTTGAACCAATGGAATACGAAGAAGAGGTCTAACCGGAGATCTTTTCCCGTATTTTTGTTCTTCTTTTTTAGCAATTCCGGATTTGTTGATATCCGTCATTTTGTTCTCTCTATATTCAATGCGCGGCTTAATCTTCCGATCCAAATCGATTCGTAATATTTATAGGCATGTTAGAGTTTCAGATTGCTAATAAAAGCCGTGATTGCCAGGATATGTATCCGACTTGCAGCGACCATCCCAAAGGGTTGGTCTATGTTCTCGGAAAACATTACGGTTTCCCTGCGGTGTCGCCCTCCTGACAACATCCGCATTCATCCGCAATGATATGGACGCCTCGACCAAAGTAAATTTGGTCTAATTCACGAACCTGCGGCTCGTTCGTGTGGCCAAGCCTGGATACTAAGACCAAAGCGTTGCTTTGGTCAAGCTCGTGAACCTTGCGGTTCACTCACATGGACCACCTCGCTATGCTCGCTGGTCCTGCTCGGAAATCATAGATTTCCTCGTGTCGGCCAGCCTCCTGACAACATCCGCATTCATCCGCAATGATATGGACGCGTGGCCAAGCCTGGATATGGCGGCAGCCTCCTAAGCTGTAGATCGGGGGTTCGAATCCCCCCGCGTCCGTCTTTTTCATTAATCTGCATCTGGTCGACGACCGCGGTTCGACCAACTCACTATGTTCGTTGGTCTGGATCTTTGAGTTATACCATCGACCCGTTTCTCGCTTAAGCTCAAAGGTCCCCCCGCGTCCGTTGCTTTTCTTTGGTAAGCAAAGAAAAGTAACTGTAAAAGAAACCC
>CAZUZU010000195.1:0-5319 GCA_964624865.1 uncultured archaeon | reverse complement strand
GTTTCCGGCAGGCGGACAATCTTGGTCAGGACAACTCTCTTCATTCGAAAACCGGACGATGCCGGTAACAGTTACAATTCCGTCAGATGCGGAAGGAGGACAGGGTGCCTCGATAGAAATAAACGGTATCGTTAATGATAATGTCAGCATTACAGCTGACTTTACGATTCTAGTAACGGTCAGAAGCTCATACCTTCTGCTCATCCAATCTCTTCCCAATCATGTTGAAGTCACTGGTGGCGAAACGAATAAGATTGGTTTCTCAATCCAAAACTACGGCACGGAACCGACAAGTGTAGGCGTCAGCCCCTCAAACATACCCGATTGGACGATTGGTATAGAACCGTCAAGTATTAATAATCTCGATGTTGAGGAAACTCGCCTTATAAATTTGAATGTTCAGCCACCAGAGCAAGCATTGGGCGGTTCTGAAGTGGTGCTGAATATAAGCTTCAAACTTGCTGACAATAGTAAGATATTCCGGGAAATAACCCTCTGTGTTAAGACCATATATGAAGTCGAGATGGAGGTCTTGGATGACAAGACGGAAAAGGAGATGTTACCATGGGAAGATACGGTGTTCAATCTTTCCCTGATAAATAATGGCAATGTCCCTATTAATTTAGACATAGGTACAGATATTACGGAGAGCACGTGGAATGTCACTTTGAGCAAAGGTAAGGTAACATTGAACGCTTTCCAAAGTTCGGATTTAACTGCAAGGATTAATGCCCCCTCAACGGCCGTCGCAGGGCAGTCCGCTTTGGCTACGATATATGCCACCGGGGAGAATGTAAGTCAGGTTCAGGTATATTTAACAGCGAAGATCAAAACCTTGATCCGGTTAGATGTGACCTTGCCTCAAGAGGAGTATAAAGTAAGCCCTGACGAAAAGGTAGTATTTGATATTGAGGTAAAGAACGAGGGAACATACGGTGACGACCTTGAGGTAGACTATGATCTAAATCCATCGATTTGGACAGAGATAAATCTTAACAACGACATTGATTATCTACCCCCCAAATCCACCGAAATTATGACCTTTACCTTGAATGTTCCAGAAGATGCTTTGCATGATACGGAAGTCACGTTAACAATAAACACATATTTCGATGGATATGAAGATGATGTAGTCTCAACCGAATGTGTTTTTATCGTTGAACCTGTCTATAACCTCACGTATTCTGTGGATAAGACGGAAATAGAGATGGAGGTATCGGAAACGGAGAGCATTGAGATCGAAGTGTTGAACAACGGCAACATCCCGGCCGATGTAGACCTTATCCTCCCTCAATCCGAGAACTTCACCGTTGAGGCTGAAAAAGAGACAATGACCATTCAACCATGGTCTAATGGTATATTTGTGATCACAATAACACCGAAGGATACAGCCGAGAATATTACCGATGAACTCAATATCTCGCTTGTATCACCGGATGTAAATGACTTTTCGCCTTCCATCTCATTATCCGTAAATGCTTTTGCACAGTCCACAACAGACGGGGATGATCACCAGCCAACTGACGGCAAAGAAGATACATCTAAAAAATCCAAAGATAATACTTGGATGATATACTTGGCGGTGGCCGTAATTATCATCGTTCTAATTGTTTTCGTAGTTCTCAAGAAAAAGGAGATTTCGGAGATTATTAATCCTCGACCTCATGAACCTGAAGAAGAGGAAGAGGAAGTGTTAGTACAGGCAGAGTTGGAATATGTTCCCAAAAAGACAAGAAAAATAAAAAGCAAGGTTGATGACCGGATAATCGACATTGGTGCATTTGAGATAACGGTTGGCGGCGAGGCATATACCTCTATCGAAGCAATAAGAAAAGAGTTCGAAACGAGATTGGAATGGTATAAAAGAACAGAAACGGATACCGGTAGAGCCGAACTCTTATACAGAAGAGGCATACAGGCTTATGATAATCAAAATTATGGTCGTGCAAAGAAATACCTTACAAGTGCCCTAAAATCACTTGAGATAGATAGTATGGAACAACCTGATCCCGGCCCATAGAAACCATTATATACAACGGGGGGGCTAGGACACACCAGTGATCGAGATGCCTCCGGAGATACTGAAGAGAAGGGTGGGCAGGACCCCGCTGGTCAGGGCAAAGAACCTGGAAAGGGAGCTGAACGTTGGAAAGATATACCTGAAGCTTGAGGGCAACAACCCCTCCGGCCATCGGGAGGACCGACTGGCCTACCTTATCATAAGGGACGCCCTGAGCAGGGGCAAGAAGACCATCTCCATGGGCACCTTCGGCACTGTGGGGGGCTCGCTGGCCTATCTCTCCAGATACTTCGATATCCACCTGGT
This sequence comes from uncultured archaeon, assembly GCA_964624865.1. Classification (GTDB taxonomy): domain Archaea; phylum Thermoplasmatota; class Penumbrarchaeia; order CAZUZU01; family CAZUZU01; genus CAZUZU01. The sequence goes on along the minus strand of CAZUZU010000195.1, from coordinate 2,993 downwards.
GTTCTACGTTACCAACAAGAAGAGGGTTCTGAGGAAGAAATACGTCAAGAGCCCCAAGGTCAAACTCGTGGAGCACGGCAGGACCTACGTGGAATGCGTGAAGGAGAGCAAAAGGGCGGCCAGGGAGAACGGGTGGTACAACGCCAACCCCGGCCTGGCGAACAATGTCATGAACATGTACGCCTTCTCCTACATAGCCGAGGAGCTCATTAAACAGGCGGGCCCAAATATCGACAATATTTTCTGCCAGACCAGCAACGGCTCCTCCATCTCCGGCCTTCACCTGGGACTAAAGCAGCTGTGGGTGGACGAGGATATACCCGCTCTTCCCCGAGTAACCGCTGTGAGCACTGACCACGGGAACGCGATAGTGGAGACCTACAAGAAGGGCAAGGACACCCTGACAATATTGGAGGACGGCGATACGCGGCCTTCCAAGTACAACCGTAACCTGATAAACCCCCAGTGCTTTAACGGACAGGACGCGCTGAACGCCATCTACGACACCTACGGCAAGGTTGTGGGTATAACGGACGACGAACTGGTGGAGTACTTCCGGACATTCAAGGAAATAGAGGGGCATAAACTAACCAGGAGGAACGCGTTCCCGATTGCCGCGTTCTACAAGGAGGCCAAGGCGGGAAACGTAAAGGACGGCACCCATATAATAATACTGAACGACGGGCATATAGACATAGACATAGAGGTGATAGGCAAGGATCACCTGGACATGCCCTACGAAACCTTCCTAAAGAACCTGGACGACTGGCTGCTCCGGTTCAGCGATCCCCTGGAGGAGATGAAGGAGGCCGTGGAGGACGCCTTCGAGAACGGACACGTCATCTGCGCTTATCACGAGGACGACCTGGTTGGCATTCTCATACTGTCCACAAGCAAGTACCGGACCTTCTTCCCCAAGTACCATCTGTCCTACATCGCCACAAAAGAGGGGTCCAAGGGCAAGGGCATAGCCACCCAGCTGATACAGAAGGCGGTGGAGCTTACCGAAGGCAGGTTCTCCCTCCACGTCGAAACCGACAACAAGAGGGCCATAAGGTTCTACGAGAAGATGGGCCTCCGAAAGAAATATTACCGCATGTTCTATGAAAGTGGCGGTGTCGAGCATGAGCCGGAAGATAAGTGAGGATGAAAAAAAGGAACTCATCAAGTTCCTCAAGGATATCATAAGGATACCCAGCTCCCAGCAGGACGGAAGGGAGATATACGACTTCTTGTACGAATACCTGGAGAAGAACGGGCTGGAGCCGGAGTTCCAGAAGATAGACAACCCGCATATAACCTACCACACCTATTCCAACCTCTACGTAAAGCTTGGCAACGGCAACGGTCCCAAAATTATGATTAACGGCCATTTGGATACCGTGTCGGCAAAGGGGAATTGGTACTACAAACCATACTCGGCGGAGGAGGAGGAAGGCAGGATATACGGCCTGGGGGCAGCGGACATGAAGGGAGGTATGGCCGCTGCGGTCCATTCCATCATCGCCCTGACAAAGAGAAGAAAGGAAATAAACGGAGAGCTGTTCCTCAGCTGCGTTTTCGGGGAGGAGGCACCCTTTTCCCTGGGTGCGGACACTTTGCTCAGGGAGCACGACATCAGCGATTACGACCTGATAATCGTCACTGAGCCCTCGCCGCTGCTGGCAATAAACGATTATTGCATAGTCCATAAACAGCTCCACAAGAAACCAAGATTTCCCGTGCCCATAGTGGGCGCGGAGGGAAGGGTGGCCTTCGAGATAACCTTTCAAGGCAGATCTTCCCACGCCTCCCACCCCTCCATGGGCATCAACGCTCTGCACGACGCCGCCAGGGTCATCACCCAGCTGGTGGAGTTTGACCTGTTCTCCAATATAAAGATGGGACGCGGCCATTACGTCATCCTAAATATAGAGGGCGGGGACCAAACATTCACCGTTCCGGCCCAGTGCAAGATCCTTGTGAACAGGCAGCTGACCCTGGGAGAGGACGCCGGGACCGTGTTAATGGAGATAAAGCAGATCATAAAAACATTGAGATTGGACAGCAAGGTCAGGGTCGCAAAACGCTACTCCCCGGCGCCGGAGCTTGAATACAAGCCCTACCTGTTCGAAGAGGACAAGAACATAGACAAGTTCGTGAACATGTTGGAACCAACTGAAAAGGACGGGAAGAGGTGCAAGTTCACCACCAGCAGCGTTGGGGACAATAACATATTCGCAAGCCGCACCGGCGTTCCGACCCTGGTGTTCGGGCCCGGAGGCGGCAACATACACTCTCCCAACGAGTACGTTTACAAGGAGGACGTAATAGAGACCACCGACCATCTGCTTACATATCTCATGGAGATGTTCTGATGGGATACCCCAGGCTAGTCATCGACCTCGGCAAGATAGGGGGAAACACCGGGACCATATGCGATCTCGCAGGTAAGCAAAATATAGGGGTCACCGGCGTTACCAAGGCCGCATGCGGGGACCCCAAGGTGGGTAAGGCCATGCTCGAGGGAGGGGCGGTGTCCCTGGCCGACTCGAGGATAGAGAACCTGAAGCGGCTCGCCCGCGGGGGTATAGACGCTGACCTCCTGCTTTTAAGGACGCCCATGCCCTCCCAGATACCCGAAGTGGTGACGCACGCCGACGCCTCACTGAACTCGGAGCTGGAGGTCATGCAGCAGCTCTCCGAGGAAGCGGTTAAAGAGGGAAAAAAGCACAGGGTGGTGATCATGGCTGAGATGGGAGAGCTTAGGGAGGGCGCGACGGAAGACGAGCTTGATCAAATAATTACGGGGGCATTGGACCTGGAAGGATTGGAACTTTACGGTATCGGCATGAACCTGGCCTGCCTGTCGGGGGTGGTGCCCACCCTGAAAAAGATGCAGGAGTTCGACACCCTGGTTGGAAAAGTGGAGAAAAGGCACAGCCTCGAGTTCGACATGGTAGGCGGGGGCAACTCGGCCATGGACGCCGCCCGGACCGCTCTGCGGCTGGGCT
>CAZUZU010000194.1:0-5362 GCA_964624865.1 uncultured archaeon | reverse complement strand
CGAGGGGGTATACCTGATTGCGATTGTGGCAATGGTTACGATTGTATCGATATGGAGAAAAAGAAACGGATTGTAGTAACCATAGGCGGGATGATGGCGCAATCGTGTTCTATCCCGTAAGGAGGAAACGACATGAAGATAAGCCACAACAGGAACAACGACATGCCGCTTTACGAGGTTGGAGAAGGCCAGGTGGACCGCGCGGAGGAGATGGGACCGATAATCGTGCACTTTGACAAAAGGGGTAAACCAATCCTGCTCGAGATACTTGATGCAAGCGAGTTTCTCACCGAGACCACGAGGATCACCATGAAGATGAACGAGGGCGAGAAGGTGGACATTGCCTATTGACTCTTGATTCTTTCCATTGTCTTTCTCAATTCGATATGGTTATGCCATTGAATCCGTGTAATCCTTCAATGCTCTTCTAGTGGAGTGCCAAACGCCATCGATCTTGGTGGCGTCCAACTTGCCCTGTCTTGCTCGCAGGCTTAGATATTCCTGGGAATAGGGGGAGTCGTGGGCAATGACCTTGAGGGGGAGTAATTCGTCCACGCCGCCGAATACGGACAGTTGGTAAAGCAGTGCTTCGTCCACACCATTTGCAATCAGATGCACAAAAGGTTTGATATTGCCTTCATCTGCTTTTCTCAGGCATTCATAGTATTTCTCGCGGTCTTCTTTTTTCAAGATGATCGGCGGGTAGCCATGACGAATAAGGTACAGATTGGTCAACAATCTAGCCATCCGACCGTTACCGTCGATAAAGGGATGTATCTCCACGAACCTGTGGTGGATATATGCCGCCATAAATACCGGATGGCTTTCGTTTCTCCTGATCTTTTCAACGAGTTTGTCCATCAAATTGATAACCTTTGAGAAATCAGGCGGGCTTTTTACCGCACCCGTTATCCTCACGTTCTTAGTTCTGCATTTTCCCGGTTTCAGAAGTATGCCGTGCATGAGTATCTCATGCAATTGTTGGATGGTTGCATGGTCGATGTCCTCACTGCCTTTGGCCAATGTCTCGATCAAGTCGTAGGCCTGGGCACTGTTCACGGCCTCCAAATGGTCTTTTAAGGGCTTTCCCCTCACGGTTATCCCTTCCTCGATAACGACCTTTGTTTCCCGAAGGGTTAACGTATTTCCCTCTATGGCATTGGAATGATATGAGTACCTGATCCTTATATTCTCTGAAAGCCTTCGGGCGAGGTCGGCCGGAATAGGCCTATTCGCATCCAAACGCTTTTTCTTTCTCTCCGCTCTCTTCAAGACCTCATCAATGAGTGTATCGGCATCGGCCATATTTCTCAATTACCGATATGATATGTATCTTATATAATAGTATCGGTATCGGCTAAAATCCGACCAAGCCGATACGGCAGGGCCGTGGGGGAAGGACCGCCACCGGACCAAATCACTGGCATATCAGGGCGTGAAGGCCCGAGGGGAGGGGTTTCCGAAACCTTTAATAATTAGAACACATACCTTGAGTCGAGAAAAAGGAAAAAAGTAGAGAGAAGAGAACGGGTCGGGAGGATCCGCGGATAGAAGAAGTTATGGTTCTGTAAATTCGATTGTTTTGATCACTTTTCAAAACCCAATCAGGATTATATCAGGATTGTAGCTGTTTTGTTTCCACCAGGATTTTCCGGCCCGTTCGAGACACGAAAAGATAAAAAAACAAAAGAGAAGAGTAAAAAATAAAAGTAATAGGAAAAAAGGTGAAACAATGAAAGCAAAAAGATACGAAACGGACTATGCAGGAAAGAAAGTAATAATCGAGCACGGAAAGCTCAGCACACAGGCCTCTGCAGCGGTGACCGCCCAGATGGGCGAGACCTTGATCCTGGCCGCAGTGACCATGTCGGACTCGGCAAGGGAGAGTATTAATTTCTTCCCGCTGATGGTGGACCTGGAGGAGCGTTACTACGCCGCCGGCGAGATCAAGGGCCCCCGCTACACCAAGCGTCCGGGCAGACCTTCGGACGACGCCATCCTCATATCGAGGATGATAGACCGCGGCATCAGGCCCCTGTTCCCCCAGGACATGAGGAACGAGGTGCAGGTGATATGCCTGCCCCTGAGCCTGGACCAGGAGAACAAGCCGGACGTAGTTGCCATGATCGCGGCCTGCACAGCGCTGCACATCTCCAAGATACCCTTCGACGGCCCCATAACGGGTGTAAGGGTGGCAATGGTGAACGGCGACTACATAATAAATCCAACAGTGGAGGAGCTGGAGTTCTCAGACCTGAACATGATGGTCATGGGTGACGGGGAGCGAATAAACATGGTGGACTGCGACGCCCAGGAGCTTACCGACGTGGATGTTGCCAAGGCGTTCCAGAAGGCCATGGAGGCCATGGGACCCATGGCCAAGTTCATCGACGGCATAAGAAAGGATATCGGCATCCCCAAGGTCCCCGACGACAAGCTGGTCATGAAGGTGAGATACGATAAAGCCGAGGAAAAGCTCATCAAGGACATTAAGAAGGCGGCCGTTCCCCACCTGGACAAGTACCTGTTCAATATCCCCAAGGGCTCCAAGAGGGAAAGGAAGGAAGCCTTGAAGGACCTCAAGGAAAAGTTGGTGGACCAGTTCTGGAAAAAGGCTCCCGACATAAAGGAGGAGGAAGAGGCCAGGAATTACATGGATAAACTCCTGGGCTCGTTCTGGTACGAATTCATTGAAGAACAGGTTTCCCTCGCCATCCTGAAAAATGAAAAGAGGGTGGACGGAAGGAAGATCGACGAAATCAGACCGCTGGACGCCGAGGTCTCCGTGTTACCGAGGACACACGGCTCCGGCCTGTTCACAAGGGGAGAGACACAGATACTCTCCACCGTGACCCTTGGAGGACCATACGACGAGCTGTACATCGAGACCATGGAGACCGAGGGGAGCGAGAAGTACTTCCACCACTATAACTTTCTGCCCTACTGCGTGGGCGATATCAAGATGCTGCGCGGGGCTGGCAGGAGGGAGATAGGCCACGGAGCCTTGGCAGAGAAGGCCTTAAGGCCCGTGCTCCCCGAGGTGGAGGACTTCCCCTATACCATGAGGGTTGTTTCCGAGGTGATTAGCTCCAACGGCTCATCTTCAATGGGCGCAACCTGCGGCTCCACGCTTTCCCTGATGGACGCCGGCGTTCCCATAGAACGAGCGGTGGCGGGTATAGCGATGGGTCTGGCATCGGACGGCAAGAAATGGAAGGTGATAACCGACCTTCAGGATCTGGAGGACGGGGCAGGGGGCATGGACTTCAAGTTCACCTCCACCCGGAAAGGTCTCACCGCCATCCAGATGGACACGAAAACCCGTGGGTTGAGCATGGATATCATCAAGGCCACCTTCCCACAGATGCGCAAGGCCATAAACCAGATACTGGACACCATGGAGAAGGCGATAGACAAACCAAGAGAGGAGCTCTCTGAATACGCTCCGAGGATCATACACCTCATGATAGACCCGGAGAAGATCGGTAACGTCATCGGACCCGGCGGAAAGATGATACGCAGCATAACCGAGGAGTACGACCTCGAGGTGGACATAAACGACGAGGGCGTCGTGCTGATAACGTCCAAGGACGCCGAAAACGCCAAGAAGGCGGAAGAGGTCATAAAGAGCATCGTTAAGGAGGTCGAGGTGGGCGACGTGTTCGAGGAAGCCGAGGTGGTTAAGATAATGCCCTTCGGCGCATTTGTCAACCTGACACCCGGCACGGACGGAATGCTGCACATCTCGGAGATCGACTGGGGCCATACAAACAAGGTAACCGACGCGGTAAACCTCGGGGACACTGTCAAGGTCAAGGTGATCAAGGTGGACAGGGGCAAGATCGACGTTTCGAGAAAGGCCCTGCTCCCCAAGCCCGAGGGCTACAAGGAGAACAGTAGGCCCCGAGGCCGCTCGAGGGGCGGCTACAAGAAGGGTGGCCGGAGAGGCAGTCGCAGGAAATCCGACCACAAGAAGGACAAGAAAGACTAGATGGATAATCGGTCCCCTGCCGGGGACCTCTCTTTTCATTTTTTTCGATACCATTAACAACATCGAATTCTTTTCCCCGCCCAAAGGAGGTACTCGAAATGAAGACCATAGGTCTTATAGGGGGTATGAGTTGGGAATCCACGCTTGAATACTACAGGATAATGAATGAGGAGGTAAAGCATAGGCTCGGTGGGCTCCATTCCGCAAAGATCCTTTTATATTCAGTGGACTTTCATGAGATCGAGGGCATGATGAGCTCCGGCAACTGGGAGGGGGTGGAAGACCGTATAAAAGAGGCGGCCGGGACCTTAGAACGGGGTGGGGCCGATCTCCTGCTGATCTGCACCAACACCATACACAAGGTGGCACCCCGTGTGCAAGAAGCAGTAAATATAGACCTGCTGCATATCGCTGATGTCACAGCCACAGATATCAAAAACAAGGCCATTAAGAAGGTAGGCCTTCTGGGTACCACGTTCACCATGGAACAGGGCTTCTACAAGGACAGGCTGATACAAAGACACGGTATAGACGTGGTAACACCCGAGAAGGATCAAAGGGCAAAGGTGCATGACATAATATTCAGGGAGCTATGCTTGGGAGAGATCAAACCAGGGTCCAAGCAGTTTGCAAAAGATATCATTGCCGGCATGGTGGCCAAGGGAGCGGAAGGCATAATACTCGGCTGCACGGAGCTGCCCCTCCTTATCAAACAGGAAGAGATCGAGGTTCCCCTTTTAGACACCACCCAACTCCACGCCAGGGCGGCGGTGGACGCCGCATTGGAATAATTATTCGTCACTCCAGGTCTTTCAATACCCCGGTGAGCACTTGGACCGCCTTGTCAAACTCGTCCAAGGGCAGGTGCTCGTTGGGGGTGTGGTCCAGATTTGAATCCCCCGGCCCGTAGGTCACCATGGGCACGGCGTAGGCCGCCAGCACGTTCATGTCGGAGGTTCCTGTCTTGAGCTTGAAACGAGGATCTCCACCTTTACTGCGGATCGAGCGTAGAAATGAAGAGACAAGAGGGGTCGCCTTTGAAACCTTCACCGCCTCCTCGTGGTCGCTGTACTCCACCTCGGCCTCCCCGGCCATATCCTCTATCTCGGTCTTCAACCCATCCATGTCGAAGCCCAACGGGGTCCTGACGTTGAGGATCATCCTAATGCTCTCCGTAAGGCCGTCGTCCTTACCGTTTATCCCCGTCAGCTTAAGGCCGATCTGGCCAAACAGGCTCTTCCCCTGATTATAGCTTGCTGCGTAATCCCTAAGGGATTGGAAGAACCTTATTCCCTCTTCGTAGCAGTTGGCCTCCGACCTTGAGGTGTGCTCCTTGCCCTTTTCCAATATATAACTGACGTTGATGCGGCC
>CAZUZU010000193.1:0-5382 GCA_964624865.1 uncultured archaeon | reverse complement strand
CCTGGACCTGTATCTGTCAAAAAGGACCGAGGACGGTTGGACCATGGCAAGGGAGATAATAGCCCTGGAGGGCGACGAGACCGGAACCGACGCCGTTGCTGATTCCTCCGGTGTAACCTGGCTGTTCTACCAGAACGAGTTGAACGGAACCTCGAGATTGTACTCCACCTATTCCATGCAGTTGGACCGGTTCGACCAGGGGGAAAGGCTTTTCGACCAGCAGTACGGGGGGTGGAACGACATAGACCCCGCCGTGATCCTGGACCGGGACGGGATGCTCAGCCTGATGTGGGCGTCCGACAAGCACGGCAATTTCGATATCTTCAAGAGCAACAAGACCCTGAATTTACCCCCGGTTGCCCACATAGAGAGCCCCGAGAACGGAGAGACATTCAACAACACGGACGGTATTGAGTTCTCGGCCCAGGGCAGCCATGATCCGGACGGTAACATCGAATCCTATCTCTGGACCTCATCGTTGGACGGGGAACTGGGAGAGGAGAAGGAATTCATCACCACCCTTTCCAAAGGCAACCACACCATCTCCCTGAAGGTAAAGGACGATGAAGGACTTGCCGCCACCACCTCAGTTCTCATAGAAGTAAGGGAGACCCCCAACATAGCTCCGGTAGCAGACGCGGGCAGCGACATCACCGCCGCCACGGGCCAGGAAGTAACGTTCGACGCCTCTGGCTCATATGACAACGACGGCTATATAGAGAGCTATTACTGGGACTTCGACGCCGACAACGGCACGGATGAGGACGAGGACGCGGAGGGAATGACCGTAAAACACACCTACTCCGAGGTAGGGGTGTACACAGTGACGTTGAAGGTCGTGGATGACAAGGGGGCGGAGGACAAGGACGACATCACGGTGACCGTTGTGTTGAACACGGCGCCTGTTGCAGAGGCGGGGGAGGACCAGCAGGTGAACGGCGGTGACACCGTTTATTTCGACGGGACCGGCTCCTACGACACGGACGGGGACCAGCTGTTCTACGAGTGGGACTTCGACGACGAGGATGGGATACAGGTGGACGACATGGGCTCCACGGTGTCGCATATCTACGCGGAAGGAGGAGTATATACCGTCACCCTCACTGTGCGAGATGGCAACGGGGGTACGGATACGGACACGTTAAACGTCACCGTGAACATGCACCCGGAGGCAGTGGCCGGTGAGGATAAGACGGTAAAGGTGGGCGAGATCGCCGAGTTCGACGGGAGCCAAAGTTACGACCCGGACGGGGACAATCTCACCTTCGAATGGGATTTCGACCACACCGATGGAACGGACGATGTGGACGCGGACACCGCAGAGGCGACCCACGTTTACCTGGACCCTGGCAACTATACGGTCTATCTCAGGGTTAGGGACGACAGGGGCGGCATAGGAGTGGACTCACTTACAGTGACCGTAAAATCGGAGAAAAAGAATTCCGCGCCTGTGGCCGAGGCCCGGGTTGAAAGGGACCTGGTCAAGGTGGGGGAAAAAGTGCGGTTCTTTTCGGACGGCACCTATGACCCGGACGACGATGTGGACGGCAGCGGAGAGATCGACGGCAGCGAAGTGGACAACCTAACCTATCGTTGGAAGTTCGGTGACGGCTCAACCTCCATCTCCAAGGAACCGGAACATGCCTACGACGAGGGAGGAGAATACCAGGTAGAACTCGAGGTAATGGACCGGGCAGGGGCAAACGCCACCGACACCTTGACCTTGAGGGTGAACACGCCGCCCGCCGTGGCCGGCGTCTCGGACGTCAGGTATTACACGGGCCAGACAATTAACTTTCAGCCCAAGTTGGAAGACCCGGAAGATGACGATTTGAGCGTGATATGGGACTTCGGGGACGGAGACCAGACCCAAGGTCTTACTGTGAGTCACACCTACACCGAGGCCGGGAACTACGAAATAACCATCAACGCATCGGACGGGAAGCATCATACCGTGATAACCCTGGATGCACAGATATTAAAGATCCCCGCCCCGGTGATCGACACCATGGAAAAGAGGGGAAGCAACAGGTGGTACGTGGCCGGTATCCTCGACCTGGAATTCGCATGGAACGACATTGCGGTATACGTGAGGATAGACGAGGAGGGGGACTGGATAAGGGCCAACAGTGACAGCTCGGACATCCCATACAGGATATGGAGCGTGGAGTTGGACCTGTCCGGAGTAAGCAGCGGCGGACACATGGTGGAAGGGATAGCCGCCACCGAAAACATGGCCTATAATTCAAGCATCGGTTTCAAGGATTTCAAGATAGAGGGGGAGGAAGGGGAGGATGAAGATGAAGACCCCGGGGGCGGCGGGTTCACGGACACGCTTAGAGGATACTGGGATTCCTATCGATTCTACATAATGGCCGGGGTCGGAGGCCTTATTCTCCTCATGATCATCATTGGCGTCGCTCTATCCATGAGAAGAAGGAAAGAGGAGCCCGTTTCGGACATCGAGGCCCTAAGGAGCTACCCCGAGTTCAGCGACATGGACGATGAAGAGCTCGGGGAACTGAGGAACGAGATACCCCACCCGTCTGGAACATTGGAATACACTCTTTACGTGGAAAAGCTCAGGGAAAAGGCAAGAAAGGGGAAGAAAGGGGGGAAAGAAGACGAAAAACCGGAGGATCTCGAGGGGGAAGCCTACAAATTGAAGATGAAATGTCCCGTCTGCAAGAAGAGTTTCGTAAAATGGTTCGGTGCCAAGGAGCTTGAAGGGGAGGGATACGTTAAAACAGAGTGCCCCAGGTGTAAAGTGCCGGGAAGGTTGGAAAAGGAGGAGGTCCTGGCCAGGGCGGAAAAAGGGGAAAAACCCAAGAAAAAGAAAGATAAGGAGGGAAACGAAGGGAAAGGGCGGAGAAAGGAGGAAAAAGAGGCCGAAGAAGAATCAAATGAAGAAGATATCGATCCCTTCAGCACTCTGTAAAGACCCACCAACAGGCAGAGGTAACAAAATGGAACCGTATAGGATTTATTCAATAAGGGGTCGCACGATTAAGAAAAAATGTTCACTATATAGCACCTGCATGATCTTCATGCTCTTAACGACATCATTCACAGTTTATTCCTGTCACGGGAATAGAACGATCGATGGAGAATCTACAAGAAGAAGCCTCCCGCCCAACGCACCTTTGCTGGTCTTTCCCCCCAACGGAACCAAGGGCTTGGTAGGCGATACTATAAATCTACAATGGGAAGGGTCCGAAAGGGAGAGGAACGGAAACACGGCCATAGACGAATACATGCTCCGGGTGTCCACGTCGGGCCCGCCCTACGGCCTGGAAGAAGGGGACTACGAGTTCAACGGCTCCGTGGGGAACACCACCAATTACCTGCTGGGGGTGTCGGAAGGGATGGAATATTACTGGACGGTGAAGGCCCGTGACCAGGAAGGCTGGGGTCCCTGGGCTTCGTATTTCTATTTCAAGATCAATTCCAGACCCGAAGTTACCATAGAAAGCGTTGAGCCAGAGCTGCCACGGGCCGGGAAACCGGTACATTTGGAAGGAAAGGCCAGTGACGACGACGGGGACCTTATTACCCAGTACTATTGGAGTTCTAACGAGGACGGGACATTGGGGCGCGAGCGTTCAGTGAACGTCACACTATCTGCCGGAGATCACAACATAAACTTCATGGCAATGGACGGCCACGGCGAATGGTCCCTACCCGCTTATGTCGATATCACAGTAATTCTCAATCAGGTCCCAAGCAAACCGGCAAACCTTTCGCCCTTGAAGTTCCATGATCCAAAGCCTTTATTCGAATGGTCTCCGTCAATGGACCCGGAGGGGGACGAAATTCACTACAACCTGTCAATTGGCACTGAACTTGGAACAAAGGACATAATTGAGAGTGTATTCGTCACCGGGACCAGCTATCAGCTCGGTAAGGAACTGGAATATGAGATCGAGGTCTTAACGGGCGGGGAATACGTAAGGTATTACTATCTCTCCCTGACGGCCGTGGACGAGTATGGAGAAAGATCCCAGACACTCAAAGAGACTCTTAGGCTGGTGAACCATCCCCCTGACACCCCGATCGCGAGCCTTGGTCCCCGGGAGCCGGACAGTGCCGCCGATATCGAACTTACGGTTGAGAATCAATCCAAGGACAGCGACATGGACAATGTTACGCATGCGATTACATGGACCGTTGACAATGGATCCGGGCCCACGAAATTGAGGGATATGGCAAATCATACTATAATTCCCCACAACCTTACTTTTCCGGGCCAGATATGGAGGGCGGAGGTAAAGGCGTTCGATGGGACCGTGATGAGCGAGCCGGTTTACGCCGAGACGGAAATTATGAACTCCCTTCCGCAGATCAACATATCCTCCCCCTCATCATCCGACAGGAACGGCGACGGACTTGTGGATTCGAAAGACTGGCACAGTGCAGGTGACCGGGACGACGACGGCATCCCGGACAACATATACTTCGTTGGCCGTGAAATATTGTTCAATGCCAGTGAAACCCGGGACAAGGACATGGGCCAGGTGCTGACCTACCATTGGGATATGGGTGACGGAAGCCGGGAGATGACAGGCGACACGGTAACCCACGTATTTACACAACCAGGCATTTACTCCATTGTTCTAACAGTTACTGACGGCATGGAAGACACCACCAATCTCGAACAGGATGAAACTATAATAATCCGAGTGATTCATCCGCCGCCGGAACTCAGGATAGAGCCTGCCCTGACCGAGAACCGGGTGATGCTGGAAGAAGGTAAGAAGAACCCCCTTACCCTCAAGCTCTCCAATACCGGGGAAGGACCGGCAGCCAATCTTACCGTTACTATCAAGGACATGATGAGTGGAAAGGAGATATTCCAAGAAGAATACCACGGTCTCGAGGGCGGAGAATCCAAGATCATTACCGTTCAATGGAAGGCGGACTCCGGGTCCGGTATCTCGATCGAATTCTCAAGGGACGGGTGGACGGACGGGAAAACCATCAATGAGAGCGGGAGCATAACATCCGCAGATCTGAGGGACAGGGGATACGTGATAAAAGAGGGAAACAAAGCCTCGGACTCTTCATATTCAACCATGAGCCTATTTATGATATTATTGATCGCGGTCGTCCTTCTCTTTATTATAGTATCGAGAAAAAAAGGCATAATGTTCGGTAGAGAAGAAGATAGAGAGGAACACGGAGAGAAGGAAGAGCCCGGTGAAGAAGAATCGAACTCTTCCGGAAAGGAATGACAAGCTGCACAATGGGGAAATGGCAAAAGCCAAGGGAAGCTATAGCATATACCGAAAGTTTAATAATGTCGATATGGTTTTTCATGAAATAGATAGATTGTACAAGGGATATAAATGGCAGGTAAGCTAGACGTTAAGAGCGCGCTGATCA
>CAZUZU010000192.1:0-5448 GCA_964624865.1 uncultured archaeon | reverse complement strand
GGAAGGTCATTGAACTGCTGGAAATTCCTATTACCGAGAAGTTGGGACTTTAGGGAATAACCAATAAAGTATTTAAGAAAAAGTTTATTATATGCCTTCGGTCTATTAACCAGAGATGGTCTTACCGAGGATAGGATACATGGCCGTGGTCGATTTGAACGCCACCTTTGCTTCCAGCCCCCCGGTCTGGAGAATGCTCGCCTCAGTTTTCATCCTCCTTACCGGGATCGCATTGGCCTTGGCCTTGTCTCGATATCTTCCCCGCTATCTGGCGGAGCTAATCCGGTCACTCGATAAGGAAAAGGGCGAGGAGGACAGTGAGCTAAAGCCATTGCTCGAATCCCTGGATCGGGATGTCCGCAAGTTCGTTCTATGGTCCATATTACTCGTCTTCGGGTTTCTGGCTTTTCAAGCACTTGGTTATAACGTCCACACCGAGTTCCAGGCCCTTGGGTATACCTTTGCCATATTCCAGATACTTGTTTTTAGCCTGGTGGTCATTGTCTTCTTCCTGTTCGAGAAAACGGTCCTCTCTCCGATTACCCGGCTTGTACTTCAGGCACTGTTTGCAAAGAACGTGAGCAAGAGGGAAGTGGCGAGGGAGCACAAGAAGCTGCAAAAATCGATGAACTTCCTTTTCATGTTGATAGGTATATGGGTGGCCTTGGACCTGGCCTTTCCAGGCCTGGAGCAGCATCTTCATTATTGGCCGTTAAACACGGTCTTGAACGTTGCGGCCATAGCCATCGGGACCGTTTTCGTAACCCGATTGATGCTGTTCCTTTTCCGGATAATGTACACAATTCCCCGGAAACTGGATACCCACGCGTCGAACGCCTTCGAGAACATAGTGAAGATACTGGCCCTCCTTGTGGCCATTGGCCTCCTGCTGTCTTATTTCGGTATTGATCCCGTGGCGATATTCGGGGCCTTGACCTTCATCGGCATTGCCGTGGCCTTCGGGCTCCAGGACAGCATAGCGAACATCATGGCCGGCTTCATGCTGGCCGGCGACAAACCCTTCGCAGTTGGGGACAGGGTGAGGCTGGGGGAGGTGGGCAGGGAGACCTGGGGCGACGTGGTAAAGATCGGGCTCAACTCCACCAGGATAAGGACGGTTGAAGGGGAGCTGGTGGTAATCCCAAATCACCTCATCGCAAGGTACGAGATATGGAACTATACAAGGGAGAGTCCCGTAATCGTTCACAAGATGGACATAGGTATCAGCTACGGCTCGGACTGGAGGCTGGCCAAGAAGCTAATCCTGGAGGAGGCCAACTCGCATCCCAGGATAGCCAAGAGGCCGCAGCCCCACGTGAGGATAGACCGCTTCGGCGAGTTCTCTGTGGTGCTCAAGCTTTGGGTCTGGCTGAAGAACGCCAAGGACAGGGACCAGGTGCGTAGTGATCTGCTCGGGTCCATAAAGGATCGATTCGACGAGGAGAGGGTGGAGATACCCTTCCCCTACAGGACCGTGGTCTTCAAGAAAGAAATGGCCGAAGAGAAGAAACTTGCCGACAGGTCCGACTTCTCCGACATCCGGCGGTATCCCAGTCAGGGTTACGATTACATGGAGCTGGGTGACTGGCATTTGGAGGAGGAAGTGATGAAGAGGCCGGCCTACGAGGAGGGGATAAGGGTTCTTACCACCTCCTCCAACCCAAAGACAGCAAAGAAGATAGCCAGATATGCGGTGAAACTTGCCAAGAAATCCAACGGGAACGTTATTTCCCTGTACGTGATGAAAGAATACACCCCGAAAGGTGAGGAGCGCGGCCTGAACATACTCAAGACATTTGAGAAAACGGGCAAGGAGGAGAACGTCCCGGTGGCAACCTTCATCGAAACGGGCGATGTTGTGGACTCTATTGCCGAATATACCAAAAAGAACAATGTCGACTTCGTAGTGATAGGCAAGTCGGAGAGAGGACCCTTCGACTGGATGGGGGAAACCATGGAGGAATACGTCAAGGAAAGGGTGTCCGTCCCTGTCATCACCGTGTAGGATGCGGACAATATATTTATAAACTCATCATTCCTATTTTGCTGCATGTCCCTTGACCCCCTTGAGTTCCATTTAGATCATCGAAAGGCCGACCTTTCCTTCAGGCACCATATTTCTCCCAACAAAGCAAGGCCTCTGGTATTTGACAGATGGTGGGCCAGGGAGTTGGGGGAGGCCAGACTGCTGGAGAGCTTATACATGGTTTCCGTTGGCATCCGCCCGTCTTCGATGTTCCATCCCTTGAGCGAGCGGGAGGTACTGGTGTTCCGGGAGGCGGCGAAGGAGCTGGGGCTGGGCATGGCGGTAAGGAAGGCCGGGGTCAAGGTGCTCAAGGTCTTTGTATACGGTGGGGAAAAGAAGGATATGGCGGGCGAGTTGCCCGACGTGTATGAAAACATGGGCGGAAAAGAGTTCATTATAGCCCAGATAGGCTATGCCGGCATGGCCGCCCAGTTCTTAGAATACCCGCAGTGCTGCACGGAACGGTTCATCCGTCACTTGATGAACGCCACGGACCAGGACAGGGAGGCCATGGAAATGCTGCGCCGGGATCCACCGCCCTTTGCCCACGCATACTTTGCCGAGCGGTTCGTGCCCTGTGAACCCGGGTGCGAGAGGGCGGCGGAAATGGGAAAGGCCATGGAAAGGAAGCTGGAACAAAAGGACGGGTCACTAGCCAGAAAATACCGGGCCCTGAAGGAGGAACACCTGGCTGATGTAAGGCAGGGTAAGATACTGCGTGAGAAGGAGAGGGATTTGGAGTAGACTTTCATCTACCCCTTCTCCGACCAGTACTCGTGTTCTTTGAGCAGGTCATCTATTAGTTCGGCAAGGGTCCAGCCTATGTTATTTTCCGTGGGGGTGCAGAATATGGGCCGGTCTATTCCCTCCAGCTCCTTGAAGCGGTTCAAGGCGTGGTTTATCTGGCCGCCGTCAAAGCCAAGGAACATCAATACCTTTGTATCGCGGGCCTCGTAGTCCTGGTGCCCCCCCTCTTCCAGTATCTTCCTTATCTTGTCTTCCTCCCTCCCGGAGCCGCTGACGAGCTCCACCCGGGCATTAACGCTTTTTTCCAGTCCCTCCCTTATGCTTTCCGCATCGCTCTTTTCATAGCCGTAGACCATTATGCCCAGGGGATTCATCCGTTTCACCGATCAATGCATATCCGACCCCGTCATATAAGGTTTGCCCGGGGCCGGCAAAAAGTCCATATACGGCCCCACCGTATTCCCTCTATCCCCGGAGGCATAGATATGATAGTATCCCATAAGAACGAGGTGGAAGGCAAGACTGTGGTGAGAGACGACCTCAAGAACGTGGTGAAGAAGACCCTGGTAGGACCGGAGCAGGGCTGGGAAGGGTGGGTGATGCGACTTTTCGAGCTTGGCCCGGGCGGTTACACCCCCCTTCACAAGCATCCGTGGCCCCATATAAATTACGTGGTAAAAGGTCCCGGCATCATTCACCTGGACGGTAAAGACCACAGGGTGGAGGAGGGGGCCTTCGCCTTCCTGCCCGCGGGCAAGGTCCACCAGTTCCGAAACCCTGGCCAGGGAGACATTGCCATAATCTGCATAGTGCCCGAGGAAGGGGACAAGTGAGGGCTTGGGGAAATCATATAAGTTTGTATTATATATTGACGCTCATGGAGCCCGATATAGCTATAGCAAGGAAGGCAAAGCTGAGGAACGTGCCGGACATTGCCGAGGAGATGGGGATACCCGGGGAGGCCATCGTACCCTGGGGCAATCACAAGACCAAGGCGGACATAACAAAGTGCGACCTGCGGAAACCCGCGGGCAAGGTTATACTGGTAACCGCCATGAGCCCCACCCCCTTTGGCGAGGGCAAGACCACCACGTCCATAGGCCTGGCCATGGCATTGAACAAGAAGGGCAGAACGGCGGTTGTTGGGCTCAGGGAGCCCTCCATGGGCCCGATGTTCGGTATAAAGGGCGGGGCTGCCGGGGGCGGTTACTCCCAGGTCCTTCCCATGGAGGACATCAACCTTCACTTCACTGGCGATAATCACGCCATTACCACCGCCCACAACCTTCTCTCTGCGATAATCAACAACAGCATGTCCCACCGCAACCCCATGCGCATAGATTCCCGCAAGATACTCTGGCCCAGGGTCATGGACATGAACGACCGGTCCCTGAGGCAGGTGGTGGTGGGACTGGGAACGAAGCGGGGAGGGATGGTGGACGAGGACCGTTTCGATATCACCGCGGCCTCGGAGGTCATGGCGGTGATCTGCCTCACCGACGGCTACGAGGACCTCAAAAAACGGCTGGAGAGGATGCTGGTGGCGTTCACCACAGACCATGAACCGCTATATGCCAAGGATTTCGATGTCACCGGGGCGATGTCCGTGGTTCTCAAGGACACATTGAACCCAAACCTGGTGCAGACCATAGAGGGAACCCCGGCCATAATCCACGGCGGACCTTTCGGAAATATTGCTCACGGTACATCCTCTTATCTTGGCTCGTTGGTGGGCCGCAAGTATGCGGATTTCTACGTTACCGAGGCGGGCTTCGGCTCGGACCTGGGCGCGGAAAAGTTCTTTGACATATTCTGCAGGGAGACCGGGACCAAGGTGGCTGCGGTTGTGATCGTGGCAACTGTCCGGGCCCTGAAGTATCACGGCGGGGTAAAGAAGAAGCATTTGAAGGAGGAGGATTACGAGGCCTTGGTAAAGGGCTTTTCCAACCTCCGCAGGCACGTGGAGAACGTCATCGCCTTTGGCTACAAGCCCGTTGTTGCACTGAACATCACCCCCTGGGACAAGGAAAAGGAGCTGGACATAGTGGAGGAGATGTGCGATAACATCGGGGTACGCTTCGTGCGCTCCACGGTCTACGCCCGCGGTTCCGAGGGCGGCTCCGACCTGGCTGACGCTGTATTGGAAACGGCGGAAGAAAAAGAACCGAGCTACGCCTATCCCCTGGACATTAGCTTGAAGGAGAAGATAGAGACCCTGGCCAAGAAGGTCTACGGCGCAGGCACCGTAGTATACACCCCCGACGCCAATCGTTCCATCAAACGCTGGGAGAAGTTGGGGCATTCCAAACTACCCGTGTGCATGGCCAAGACCCAGTATTCCTTTTCCGACGATCCTAAGGCCAAAGGGGCGGCCGAGGGCTTCGAGTTCCAGATAAGGGACGTGCGGCTGTCGGCGGGCGCCGGTTTCGTGGTCCCTATATCGGGAGAGATAAACACAATGCCCGGCCTTCCCAAAAGACCGGCGGCAGAGCAGATAGATATTGATGAGGATCTGAATATTGTTGGTCTATCCTAAAAATTATACTTGAATGCCCGGCCCGCGGATGTGCCCTTCGATTCCACAGTCTTGCATATGTCGCCGCCCCCGAGGTTGGATGATTGCATTCTGGCAATTAACAGGCAAAATGCTTATTAATATGTATATCATCCAAATA
>CAZUZU010000191.1:0-5479 GCA_964624865.1 uncultured archaeon | reverse complement strand
AAGCGTCGAAATCGTCCTGGCTCGAATCCTTGACAGCCTTGTCAATCTTGACCTCGGTGTCCCCCCTCTTTCCCTTGACCACTTCCCCCTCCCTTATACCAACGCGCACCACCTCGTGACCGGCGTTCTGAAAGGCCTTGGCCGGCTTGATGTATTCCACATCCTCGAACATGTCTCCTATTATCACTGCTATCTTACTCATCTTTTTGCCACCTTTCGCTTTAGGTAAGCTCCATGCTCGCCGGGCAATTAATAGGTTTTTCAAACTTCATTATACATAATATGCAACTTACTCGCAAATGTTTTTCCCTTCGGAGGGTAAAGGATTGTGAAAAAAGGAATTTGCAACGGAATTGTAAGAAAGTTGAAGACATCTACACAATCGATACAACTAAGTTTGAAAAAGTGATTAATAAATTAGTTCCATTTCAACCAACAGGTGGAAAAAATGGACGACGAAATAATAAAGAAGAACCTGATAGACGAGCTGTACTGGGACGGAAAAGTGGACGCATCTGACGTCAAGGCAAAAGTGGATAGCGGAGAGGTCGAACTCGACGGCACGGTGCCGACCTACGGCGCGAAGATCGCCGCGGACAGGGATGCATGGAACCTTGCCGGGGTCCGACTGGTAAAGAACAAGCTGGACGTTGAGACAAAGGTCGAGGTCCCGTCCGACGACAGGATACAGGAGATGGTGAACAACAAGATACTTGCCAACACCAACCTCTATTCTTTCAAGATCGATTCCGATGTTAACGCGGGCATAGTGACCCTGAAGGGCACGGTCGATGCATATTGGAAGAAGATCACCGCAGAGACGGAGGCGCAGACAGTGCCTGGCGTGATTAACGTGATCAACAAGATCGCGATAGCGCCCAGGGAGGACTACGTTGACGAGGAGGTTGCCAAGGACATTGTGGACGCCATGAGCAGGAAGGCCACCGTACCGGCCAGGGACGTGAATGTCACGGTAAAGGACGGGAAGGTCAACCTCACGGGAACGGTGCCCAACTGGACCGCATTCTACGAGGCGGAAAGGGCGGCCGAGAGAACCCTGGGAGTCATCGACATAGACAACAACCTGAGGATAGAGGCGTAAACAGGATAGATAACCAGGGCCCTCAACCAGGGCCCTGGCCTCTGCTTTTTTATTTTTTGTACACATGTCTATTTTTTATTGATCGTCAAACTTCCAGGTTGCCTTGTCAAAGACATATAATATGGTTTTCCGCTTAACCAGAATGCTCAATATTCGTTACAGCTTCAATTCGTACAATATCTGGTCTGTGCCGCTGCCGTACCAGTCGCGGAGGGCGCTCTTGCCCTCCCTTTTCACAGTCTTTCCGAACCTTTCGCTGACATTCTCAAAACCGAGTGATTCGAACAGGGCCTGGGACGGACCATTACCGGTCTCAACGGTTACGTGGATCCGGCCACAGCCCGCATCCCGCGCCCATTGCATAGCTCTCTCCACAAGGGAACTGCCGAGTCCTTTGTCCCGAAACGCTTTTTCCACCCCGATCTGCCACAGGAACCAGGTTCCGGGGCCTCTCTGGGACTTAAATCCCAAGATGAACCCGGCCACATTCCCTCCGTCCCTTGCCACGAAGAAGGAATCACCGAAATAAAGCTCCATTATACGGTAGAAATGCTCCGGGTGGCCCACCAGCTCTTCTGTCTTCTCGGCCAGGCTCTCCACCTTCAGAAAGTCTTTGCCGGACACGGGGGTTATTTCCATTTATTCCACCTTATATGGAAAACATTCGAAGCATAAAACCTTTACCCGGGAGCTATGTACAATCGTACCGCTCCATCATGTCCGGGGTGCCTATGTCTCTGCGGTGGAACAGTCCCTCCCCTTTGATCTTTCCGATGGAGTCCTCGCATATCTTGTTGGCCCGGGCCACTGTCTTACCCACTCCGGTTATGCCGAAGGCCCGGGGGCTGGGCACGTATCGCCCATCGCCAACCCCGTTACTACATGCGCAGTCCACAATGGGACGGGGGTCCTCGAGGTCGCCCAGCTCTATCCTGTCAGCAAGCTTGGTGATACCCACGTTCCCCCTGTCCATATATGCGTGAAGCCGGACGTTTTCGTTCTTCTTCAGGGACTTGGCCATGGCATGGGCCTTGCCTCACTTGCCTACCAGTAATAACTTCATATTCTCATTCCTCATTTTATCACCTTGATTTCATTGTCTTTTTTTCATTGTATTCTTGAAAATCTCTTATTTTAGCGACCAGTACTTCGGTCTGCCGTAGTAGTCGTACAGAACCTCTTCGTAGTCCCTGTTAACCGGGGTGGAGGGATCAAACTCGGGCGAGTTCTTCACTTCCTCCCGGGTAAGATCGAGGTAGACCACACGTTCAAGCCAATCGATCTCCCTTATCCAGTTGGGGGAGACGAGCACCTTTTTGCCCGGGATCCAGTTCCTTGTGTCCACCACGAAGTATCTTATTGTCCAGTTGGCTCCTATTTCAACGATGATGTCGTCAACGTGCCCGATCTCGCCGTCAGTTGCATGGAGGTAATAGCCCATGATCTCGGAGGTGCTTCTCAGATGCGGGTCGCCCCCGGCCTCCTCCCTACTCAGGCCCTCCATGGTTATGGGCACGGGTATGCTGGCAGGATCAGCCAGTATGGGCTCCCAGTGGACTGGCATGTTCTCGACATCCATATTCCCCGCCGGCTTACTCATTGAGACGGGGAGATGTTCTTCCATCTCCGGACGGTTCCTTATCTCTTCGCGGGTAAGGTCAAAGAAAAGGTCCTTCTTTTTCCAATCCATGTGCTTTACGAGGGCCGGGGATAATAAGACCCTCTGATCCTTCAGCCAGCCTCCAACATCCACAACCACGTACATGACCAGCCAGTTCATATCGTTGAAGAAGAAGGAGTAGATCGAACCAAGGGTACCTTCCTCATTGCTCACCGAATATTTCTGCACGTCCTTCAAACTTCTTAACGCTAACATTTTCATTCACTCACCTTTAATATGAAATCATCTCCGAGCCCACCACGTAAGCCAGGTCCCTGGACCCGGGCCGATATCGTTTCCAGACCGTGTACAGGTTGTCAGAATGGGGCGAGCCGTTGGTGGTGTCCTCCAAGGTAAGGAAATCGTCAACATAGTCCTCCAGGCCGTGTTCGGCCAGCAGCTCTTGGACGTATCTTCGGGTCCTCTTGGAAATAATTACCACCTTGTTGTACCCGGATTTCATTCCTTTTATGTTTTTCAGGGCCTCGTCGTTTGGTATCGCCAGTGCCCGTATTTCATGCCGGTACAGTATGTCAAGTATCCGTTCATATATCTCGCGGCCTTGGTGATGGCCGAGGCGAAGCTCGTTTATAGTGGCGTAAAGCGGATTGAAGCTTCTCTCCACCCTGTAATTGTTTTTCATGTATTCGGTCAATTCTCTTTTGATCTCGTCATGGTCCAGTATTATATTGAACAAATGGCCGTCAAGATTGAACACCAGCACCTCTCCTAACATATTCTCTGAAGTTTCATCCATCATATCACCTCTCTTTTTCTCTTGGCGGGACCCGATATGGATACCTTGGGGGCGGGTGTTCAAAAAATCAAAGACCCCTTGGTATCCATAAGCCGATCCCTTACTTGGACTTGACTTGGGAGCGTTATCATTTATTTTGAATCTCATTCCTGCCCCTTCTAATTCACATCAATCATTCATTTCTCATTCTATGCCACTCATTCATTTCACCTTTACCCTGCGTGTCCTTCTCTCCTTGGTCGGGTTCTTCTTGGGCAGCCTGATCCTGAGCACGCCGTCGTTCATTGTGGCCTCGGCCTCGGACGGTTTGATCTCAGAGGGAAGAGGAGCCTTTCTCATGCAGGTGGAATAACTCCTTTCCCTGCGGTAGTAGTCGCCCTCCTCCTCCTTCTCCGTGGTCTCCATCTTTCCGCAGACCTCCACGGAGTTCTCGGACACGTCTATCTCCACGTTGTCTTTGGAAATACCGGGCATCTCCACCTCAACGATCACTTCCCTGTCGTTGTCCTTGATGTCCATGAGCGGTTCCCGAGTGACGAGCTGCCTTACCTCCGGCCTCACTGGCATGGGCCTCCTCCTTCGATAAGGGAAGTTCCAGTCCCCACCTCCCCAGAAGGCACGCTCCAGGTTCGCGCGGAACCTGTCGAACTCCCTGTCCAGCTCGGTCATCATAGCGTGGGGGTACCATTCACGTCTTAACGCGGGGGTCATCGTTTTTTCTCCACTCTCGCTCTTCGTCTGAACCTTTGTTTTCTTCGACCTCTCTTCTTTTCTCTCTTCTTTTTCCTTTGCCATCGTCATCACCTCTCCTTCGATTAAAATGCTAAAAGCGTTGTATTAATAAGTACGTTTTTCAAACTATGTTATAAGGATGTTATATTAGCCTTGTAGAAGATATGCAAAGTACTTACAAATCCGAAAGTTAGAATAAATTCCGATCCGGATTGGATCCCTTCTATCCGGTAAACCAGCACTCCGTCCCAAGATCAGGCAGGTTCTGGCGGTTATAGGAAGGGCCATCTCTTCAAACTACTACACATTATCACACGAGGGAGATAGCAGTGGCACAGGGAATGATATATACTACCTCTCCAAGCGACGGTGCATTATCACCGCTGCGATCAATATGCCGGCCATCATTCCAAGGAGCTCGAATCCGGGTACAGCTTGCTTCTCCTCCTCTGCGGGGGGCTCCCCGATATACGCCATATATGTGGGGTCGTGGATCACGCGGTAGCCCTCCCAGGTGGGGAAGGCGATTCCGTACCATAATGACGTGCCGTGGAACTCTCCCATACCGAACAACGCCATGGCCTCCGGAGAGTTGTAGTTGCTGCGGGCGTGTCTGCTGAGCCCGTATGCCATGCCCACGAACATGTTCCTTGACAGGGCGGCCTGCCACAGCACGAGCAGTTTATCCGCACCGGTGGCTGCATAGATGAATGGCACCGATTTCTCGTTCTGGGACACGAACTGGTCCGTATCCTCGTCCTTCAGGCTGTATTTCTCGTGGAATCCTATGTCCAGGGCCTTCTCGTCGCCTTCGACCCTCATCCTTATGTCCTCCTCGGCCTTGGCCAGGGAGCCGGGGGGTATGGCCTTGCCGCTCTCCGCCTTGTTGAAGGCCGCCTGGGTGGTGAACTTCACCATGTAGTGCATTGCGGCCAGGGAGAATGTCTCAGGCAAGCGTTCCTTGTCCACCTTCTTTCCGAAGAGCCAGAGTTCCGTTACCTGGCCCAGGGTGTAATATGTTTCCACGGATGCCTTTTCCCCGGAATCGTCCAGGTTGATAACGTACCTGATCTCGAGGGTTGAAAATTTAGCTATGTAGAGGGGGATGGCGGCTGACAAGATGAAAGACAGGGGATTGGCAGCGTCTATAATCTTTGCATAGAGGTTGTTGTACCTCATGCCGAACTCGTATGTGTTCTCACCCGTCTTCTCGGCTTCGATAGGCTCA
>CAZUZU010000190.1:0-5556 GCA_964624865.1 uncultured archaeon | reverse complement strand
TAAGCGCTCGAGATTTTTCAGACGAGTTTTCTGTTGAGCTAAACAAATACAAAATGTTATTTAAAATTGATGAGTAGGCCGGAGGGGGTAAAAGAGCCTATAACCTGTTCTTTAACTCGTCCCAATTAATTACCTGGGCCCAATGGATTAACGGGGGGTTGAGAAGGAGGTATTCTTTCTCTTCCCTGTCTCCAGAGCGGGTGTCGGTTCCTTCAGCCAGAACAGCAACCCTATATCCCCGCCAGCGCAGCTCCTGTGCCGCGGACAGCACGCAGCAGTCCAAGGTGAGCCCGAACAGGACAACAAGATCCATGGCTCGATAAGGGGCCACGTTCTTCTCAAGCCAGTTACCAAAGGCTTCGGGATCCTGGTATGGAATTCCGGGCCTTTTTCCGGCAATCCCTATGTTCTCCCTTGTCCAAATCGGAGAGTTCATTGCCTTTATCCACTGTTGCCCGTGCCTGACTTCGTTGGGTATATCCGACTTATAACCCTCTTCCCCCGGTCTGCAGCAGTCCCTGGGGTCCCCCGGCCTGGGCTGCCTATAATCCGAGATGATCTCCGCCGTGGTCAAGCCGTTCTCAATGAGAAAAGGGATTAGTTCGTCCCTGACAAAATCCGTGCTTGGCCTTTGCTCATGCCATTTACCGCTTGGGTGGGTAAACTCCTTTTGAAAATCAATGCAAAGAAGAACTGTACCGGACATACGTCTGCCCCGATTCGAGAATCAAACCTCTTCCAGGGAAAATCCTTCGAGAGGCTTTTCCTCCCATTCCTCTATGGGGTCGTCCTCCACGGCTTTTTGGGCGTAGGGTCTGGCGGCGAGCCAGTGCTTTTTCTTATCGAACAGGGCAATACCTACTATTCTTCCAGTTTCCTCGTCTCGAAGGGTGTAGGCCTTCTTCAGGCCCTTCCTACCCTTCATAGCCTTGCTGAACCGGTGCATCGAGTCTATCAGCCGTCCTTCCTTTTCCGGTTTGGGGTAGTGTACGGATATCACCGCATACATATTGATCACCTGATCCTTTGGAGTAAAACCTCTATCTTATATGAAGTTTGTTGACGAAAGGGGAGTATTGACCAGGGTGAGATCAAAGATCGAAATGAGTACGAAACAGCAACTGCTAGAGCCCGAGACCGAGACGGGCTGACCGCAAATTATTTATAACTAATCTGGGTATTAACTTTAGGACGAACATCAGTTCAGGAATTGAATGGATGGCGATATATGTGGATGATCATGGCCCTGAGAGTTTGCTTTATAATGTCCTGTGGCGGAAAAAGCTGGGCTTGGAGAATTCAATAATCTTGCCAATGCCGGATGACAAATACGTAATAATATCCAGGGAAGACGGGAACACGGTCATGCTGGACAACGGAGGGGACAACAGGGAGCTTTTCTCCCTGGGGAGACATATCTCACAGGCGGCGAAGCCAAAACACGGGAACAATCTCCTGTATATATGTGACAATGAGATCATGGCCCATAATCTGGACGGGGACAAACTATGGACGAACAAAGCGGGGAAGGGCATAAACGATATTGCAGTCACCAGCTCAAGGGACAATGTAATCCTGGCATCGAATGACAAGTACCTATACTTCATAGACTCGGCGGGAAACATCATACAAAAGCACAGGTCTTCAAAACCCTTCTCCGCCGCATCGACGCCAAAGACCGGAAGTTTCGTCACAGCCTGTTCGGACGTTTCCCTCTTCCTTCTAACAGAGGACGGGGAGGTCAAGTGGACATACAAATTGAAATGGCCAGTGTCCATGCTGAGGATATCTCCCAGCTCCAAATATATCGTCACGGCCGCATTGTCCAATCTATATTGTTTCGACCAGCAGCAAAGGATCAAATGGAAGACCCAACTGGGATCTATACCTGAGGACATCATCATTTCCCGGAACGACAAACTTGCATTTATCTCCACCAGGGAAGGTAACCTCTATGCACTCAATATAGAGAACGGCATGAAGATATGGAAGCAATCCTTTGAAGGGGAGATAAAGAAGCTGAGAACCAGCGGGGAAGCGAATTACCTGGTATTGTCCATAGAAAAAGAAGAGGGGGAAGGGATCGTCCTTCTGGATTATGCCGGACATAAGATCTGGGAATCCAATGAATTCTCAATAGACGATCTGAACATATCCGACGACGGACGCTATATCATCCTTATTACACCCCAGGGGGAGACTGTAGCCATAGAGAACTTACACACGTATTTCTATCTTGCCCGCAAGATACAAAACAGGATCATTGAGATGGACGGGCTCGGACTGGACCTCCGGGCGATGAAGGAAGGCATTAAGGAGACAATGGAAAGATTCAAGTCCAAGCGCTACGAGGCTGCCAGGGAAGGGATAATCGACATAGAAGGCCGTTTCACCGGCATTGAAAAGGATGAAATACTCAAGGTAATACCAAGATTGCAGAGCGAAATTAAGGAATTGAAGGACAATATCGGGGACATGAAGAACAATGTTCCCGAGTGGATGAAACTGAAAAAAGTGTTCGAGGCCGCCATTGACAAGATGGAGAAGAAGAAATATCATCCTGCCTTGAAACTGGCCTACAAGGCAAGGGATTATATAAACGACATCAATGATAAGACGAACTCCATTGTCAAGGAAAAAAGGGTAAAAGAGGCGGAGAGCCTCCTTGAAGGAATAGAATCGACCATGGAGAGGCTGCCCGAGCACAAGACCGATGACGACATCGGCACGGAACTACATGCAATAAAGAACCTGTTGAAGGGCGGAAATGTGGAAGAGGCCTTGGAGAGATTGCATGAGATGGGGAAAAAAGTGAGCGAGCGGGAGGCAGACTACCTAAGAGAGGAGGTCCGGAACCTTGTCCAAAAGATGGAAAATATGGTAGAGGAATATGAGGGCCAGGGTATGGAGGCTTTTGATGCCAGGGGACTCCTCGGCCATGCGAAAAAGGCTCTCGAAGAGGGGAAGAACGAGGCGGTCAGGGAATATGCGGCGGAGATCGAAAGGATACTGGAAGAGAGAAAAAGGTCCTCCTCGCCCGAATTCACAAAATTGAACGACGAGATCATAGAACTGGAGGATAGATTGAAGAGCATGGAGGAATCGGAGGGCGTCATATTGGACAGCGTTAGAAAACTGATAAACGATGCCAAGGAGCTGTCCACCACGGATGTGAAAAAGGCCTCCAACCTGATCTCAAGAGCCTCCAACGAAACCGAAAGGATCATGCTCAAGACCAATGAAATGAGAGGCATCCTCGAAGCACTTGAAAAGAGATGCAGGGCATTGCCGGACACGGACCAGGACATGAAGATATTGAGCAAGATCGAGGAAGGGAAGTTCGGTCTTGCCAGCGGCGATCTGCGCCGATCCAGGGCCCTCATCACAAAGATCGAGGAAGAATTGGAGGAACTGGAAAAGAGATTGAAGGAGAGGGGGAAGAAAAAGGCGGAGGAAGAGGCGGGAGAGGCTAAGGAAAACGGGTCAGGGGAGGTTAACGACCGGGATACGGGGGACGACAATATGATAAAATGCCCCCAATGCGGAGCCTTGATGCCAAAAAACTTCGAGTTCTGCGGCAAATGCGGTGAGGAATTAAGCTAGATCCTCGTGAATTCCACACATCATTTCAGTCGAAGCCTGTTGAGAACGTATTCCTTGTCCATTGAAGAAAGGAAATAGCCTAAACGAGGCCCGTATTTTTGCCCTAGAAAAACCCTGTAAACGGAACGGAACATTTTCTTTGCACTTACATCTATTTCCTTGGAGCATTCGTAGAACTCGTTATGGATGCTTTCCGGATCCCACTCCGTATTGCCCAATCTATCCGCCAAGGCAGCAAGGTACCCCATTGCCTCATCGTCCACTTGGGCGGCCGCTTCGTCCACTTCTTGAATGACGTGGAACCTGACCCTGTCCGGTGCAAAGTCTTCCACCCAGTTCTTCGCTGCCTCCACCCTCTCCCTAACATAATCCTTGATCTCCGGGCCAGCATCGGGAGGTACGGCCTTTTCCATGAGCACTTCCGGCTCCGGATAGAGCTGTACCAAGGTGACAAGATGTCTCAAGGGTACCTGAAACAGCTCGCCGTTTGGCTTCCTATCCCTTATGCTGGACAGCTCGTAGATCCTTTTTTGATCACGAACATCCTTGCCCCCCATGCTCTCAAGGCCATAGTAAACCCTTTCGTACCTGTCGTATTCGTCCACCAGGTCCAGAAGGGGGAGTCCGGGATGGAAATCTATATGCTTCTTGGGTTCCGACTTGGCAACCAGGAACTTCATTACCTCCGGGGGGGTAATGGAAAGCATGTCCTGTGCCGACACCGCAATCGCCCTGGAGGAGGACATCGCGCCCTTACCCTTCAGCTGTATCCACTCGTAGATCACGTAATCGGGAGCTTTACCGCCGAATATCCCCTCTACTATCGCCTTTCCGGTGTCATAGGAGCCGCCCCGGGTTGCATGGTCCTTTCCAAAGGGTTCGAAATCTATCTCCAGGTGGGACCATCTGGCGGGCCAGTCCACCCTCCAAGGTAGCTTGCCTTCCGCCTTCCGGATATCACTCTTCCCCTGGTGGCCGCACTGGCATCGGTATTCCACGTAAGGATCGTGGAAACCGGTGACGCGGGCATGGTTCATTTTTCCGCATTCCGAGCATATGGGGTTATAGGGATACCAATCCTCGGGCAACTGCCTGCCTGAGAGATCTTTGAGTATGTCTGTTATGCGTTTTCGCTGTAGTAGAGCCCCTCATCGTACATCCGATGGGTATAGCGTATCTCCATGTCCACATCCAATTTTTTAACCGATTCCAGGAAGGGATCCAGATAATGCTCCGCGTAATTCTCATGCTCACCGCAGGGACAGGGGATCTCGGATAAGGGCATGTTTACATACTTGAAATAGCTGGATGGGAGGTGCGGGTAAACCTTCCTCAACGGGTCAATGGTGTCCCCAATGTATAACAGCCGGGCCTTCACCCCAAGGTCGATAAGGCCTTGGTGAACCAAGTGGGCGGTCAGTATTTCCCTCATGTTGCCTACGTGTATGTGGCCAGAAGGAGTAATGCCTGTAGCAAGAGTATAGTCATGGTCTGTTCCCAATGCCTCTATCAGTCTATTGGCAGCAACGTCGGCCCAGTGCATTCTCAACTACCCTTTACTTGAGTTCCGAAAACAGAACGGTCCGGATTATCGATCTGAGCCTAACGCCATCTATATCGTCCAGGGTGGTCTTGTTCACCAAAACCACTGAAAGGACCGGATTTGCACCCGCCTCCTTCATGCTCTTTATCGCTGTTCGCATGGTTACCCCCGTGCCCAGAACATCGTCCACCAAAACTATGTTCTTCCCTTTTACCGAGGCATAGTTCGAGCTTATAGAGCCTTTTTTATCCCTTTCCGGGTTGGGCCGGTATACGATGGTTTCGGTACAAAGCTCCTCTGATATGAAATTTGAAAAGGGTATGCCGTTGAGAGCGATACCTACCACAGAATCTATCTGCACGTCCATTGCATCTATCTCTTCCAGGATGATGTCACACATGACATCCGAT
>CAZUZU010000189.1:0-5623 GCA_964624865.1 uncultured archaeon | reverse complement strand
CTCTCATTCGAGAACTCGTCGTGCTCCGGCAGGCTCCGGGCCAGTGTATCAGAAGGGCATCTGAGAACATCGAACGACTCGGCAATGGTCCTTTTGTCCACATCGAACCCGTCCTCGATCAAACGGAGGAACTTATCACAGGCAGCTAACATATTTAATGATATCAGGAGGGCTATGTGACTCAACTCCCGGTTGCCGATGTCCTTGAAATGCATCCAGAATCTTTCCTCTATTACCTTGTCGAGGTCAATAAGGTCTTTCTCCACCTCCAGAAAGGTGTCCCTGTCCTCGGGGTCTGTGAGGAGGTGTAACACCAGGCTCGGCGCCTTTGAATTGACAAGGTAATCCAGTGAACCGCTCAGCCCCTCCGGCAGCGCTCCCTTTATGAACATCGAGATTGCCTCGAGCAGGGGCAGTATCTGCGAATCCGGAAAGTATTTCATTGGAAGGACGTGCGAATAGATATCGATCTCCAAGGGCGTAGCGATATCCTGATTGGTAAAATAATGGTTCCTCCAGGGAATCACCGGCATCATGACCCGGTCTCCCCTCTTCACCTTGGTCCAGATGTTGTCGTCCCTGAGCAAGAAGTGCCGCTCCAGCCGGGGTACGTCCGTCAGGGACGCCATCCCTGTCCAGACATCGTCCACCACCAGCATCCCGTAGTAATGTTCCTTTTTCCACCTGAGTATCTCTTCTTTCATCCAATCCGGGAAATCATCCCTCTGCGACACGTAATCGTCGATGATATGTATCTTGCCCCTTTTTCCCTTGAGCGCCACTATGGTGTCCAGCGGCTCGCCTTTTTCCGGGTCTTGCTTCTTGGCCATCTTCTTTCTAATACCCCTGTATTTCCTCTGCTTGGAATAGCCAATGAGGTCTTCAAGGACAAACAAACCCGACGAGCTACCCCTGAAGAGCATGGGTTCCTCCCATTTCCCCTCCGGGATATCGTCCTTGAACGCGTACCTTTGATCGGGTATCTCGATATCCAGCAGGTGGTTGACCAGGTCCAGGGTGTCGTCGTCGGGTCCGTCCTTTATTCCCCAGTTGTCAAGAGCCTCTTCCTTTTCTCCCTCGGAACGTGCATTGGCCAGGTGAGCGGAGGAGAATATCGCAGCTGCGAGCTCCCTGTCGTCAAGCTCGCCGAGGTCCCTTCCCGCCAGGTCCGCCATTACTTCAAGGTCCCTCGCTATCTCCGCACAGCAGTCGCAGTATTCTCCCGCCCTCTTCTCGAAGATGGCGGCCAGCCTTTCACTCAGTTCCGTCATATCCTTCATACCTTATGCGTTTTCGACATTTTAAGCTTGACGGGTGGGGAGGGGGGATAACAGTAAAGTATCCACATCTCCATCCCTACCCCATGCCCCAGCTGAAGCTTGACGTGTTCACCAACCCGCCAAGGGAACCGCTGGACACAGCGGACGGGTACGTGTCCCACCCGC
Organism: uncultured archaeon; assembly: GCA_964624865.1. Lineage (GTDB taxonomy): Archaea > Thermoplasmatota > Penumbrarchaeia > CAZUZU01 > CAZUZU01 > CAZUZU01. The sequence goes on along the minus strand of CAZUZU010000189.1, from coordinate 4,178 downwards.
GATTAAAGCCGAACCTTGTCCGCCATCGCGTCTTCCAGACCGAGATGGCGAGATGGTGCGTGGGCAGGAACGCCCTTGTGGTGCTGCCCACTGGCCTGGGCAAGACCATCATCGCGCTCCAGGTAACCGTGGGGACCCTGGACGAGAGCAGGGGCAGGGTGCTGTTCGTGGCGCCCACCCGGCCCCTGGTTCAGCAGCATCACGACACCTTCTCCGATCTGATGGTCGAGGGGCAAAAGCTGTCCATGGTCAGCGGGAGCGTGCCGCCGGAAAAGAGGCGCCGTACATACAAGGACTCGGACATCATCTTCGCCACGCCGCAGTGCGTTGCCAACGATATAGAGAACGAAATATTCCCGCTTGGCGACCTTGTTTTACTGATCGTGGACGAGGCCCACCGGACGGTGGGGGATTACTCCTACGTGAAGATATGCGAGAGCGTTGGCTGCCCCGTCCTCGGGCTCACCGCATCGCCGGGCGGAAAGAAGAAGAGGATCACGGAGGTGCTGGATCACCTGAGGGTGGACACCGTGCAGGCCAGGACGAGAAGGGACCCCGATGTGGCGAGATACGTCAAGGACATTAAGATCGAATGGGTGAGGGTAAAACTAAACGAGAAGATGGAGGAGATAAGGGATCTGTTGGACGGGTACCTGGTGGAGAAGGTGTCCCGACTCCAGAAGCTGGGCATCCTCTCCTACAAGAAGGCGAAGACCGTGTCAAAGACCGACATCCTGGGGGCCCGCAAGCTGATAACCACGAGGTTCAACAGGAACAAGGGAGTGATGTTCGGCGCCATCCACAACCAGTCCCTGGCCGTTTATGCATTCCACTGCATCGAGACCCTGGAGACCCAGGGGGTGAGGCAGCTGAGGGACTACCTGGAGAGGTTCGGTCAGGAAAAGAAACCGTCGAAGAGCAAGCGGTCGTTCATCAAGGACGAGAGGGTCCAAAAGGTCCTGGCCCTTGCAAAAGAATACTCCGGCGTTTCACACCCAAAACTGGCCGCGCTGGGCGAGATCATCCGGGCCCAGGTGGCCGAGAAACCGGACAGCAGGATCATCGTGTTCACACAGCTACGCGACACCATTTCCACCATCATGGAGGTGATCGAGGAGAGCGATGCAACGGGGGCAAGGTTCGTTGGCCAGGCCAAGAGAGCGGACGGCGAGGGGCTGAAACAGAAGGAACAAAAGACCATCCTTGACGATCTGCGGAGCAAGGAGTTCAACGTGCTGGTGGCAACATCCGTGGCGGAGGAGGGGCTGGACATACCCGACGTCGACCTGGTGGTGTTCTACGAACCGCTGCCAAGCGAGATAAGGAACATCCAGCGCAGGGGAAGGACGGGCAGGAGCAGCATAGGCAGGGTGAAGGTGCTCATCGCAGAGGACAGCAGGGACGAGGCCTATCTCTGGGCCGGCGTGGCAAGGGAGAAGAAGATGAGGGGGTTCATCAGCTGGATGGAGGCGGAGGGCACGGAGCTGCGGAAGAAGCGGGGAAGATAGGTTCCTCACCCCCCGCACGGGAGGTCGTAATTCTCTCTTATATCCCGCTCGATTTCAGATCGTTGACCCTCTGCATAATATACTGCATATCCGATCTCGAGGTTGCAGTGTTGTTCCCAACATTCCGACCGTTCGCGGGCTTCAACTATGGATCTGACCGTGTTCGCATCCCCGATGTCGATTGGCGTGTACCACAATTTTTCCCCTTCTACACATAGGATTGCATACAAGCCGGGCTTGTCCTCGAGCTCGTCCCATGCGGAGTACGGTCCCTCGAAAACATAGGCCCGTCCGCTCCTTCCCTTTATGATCACGCCCATTATCTCACCCTTCGGTCGTGTCTCAAGTATTTAACAACGTATCTCATACCAGACGGGGATTGGTAAACAATAAAGGTATATATGCCCTGGGGCATACCGCACCCCGAGGGAGGCAAGATCATGAAAAAAAGATACGAACGTGTATACCAGTTCAAGATCGCATTAACGCGCATCAAACCGCCGATATGGAGGCGCATACAGGTCCCTGAGACCTATACCTTCTGGGACCTTCATGTCGCGATCCAGGACGCAATGGGCTGGGACGATTATCATCTTCATCAATTCAAGGTCAAGGACCCGAAAACGGAGGAGACCGCGACTATCGGGATACCCGGCGAGGACGACGCTGATTTCGGTTGGGTAATCCTTCCCGGATGGGAGCAGAGTATCTCGGACTATTTTTCCGAGAATAACGAGACGGCCGATTACTTGTACGATTTCGGCGATAACTGGGGACACGTGGTGGAGTTTGAAAAGGCGATCCCGAGAGACGAGCAGCAAAAATACCCACGGTGCGTCAAAGGGAAAAGGGCCTGTCCGCCCGAGGACTGCGGAGGGGTCCGGAGATACGAGGATCTCGTGGAGGCAATGAAGGATCCGGAACATGAAGAGCGCGAGAACTATATACAATGGCTGGGCACGGAATTCGATGCCGAACATTTCGACCCGGGCGAGATAGAATTCGACGACCCGGATGCACGCTGGAAGATAGCGTTCGATGGGACGTGACAGAGGGTTTTTCGGGTACGCCCGCAGGGAGCGGGGTATTATAAAAAAGGATGGAGGCCCGACGAGCTTTTACCTGCCTCACTCCCGGCCCCCGTGGTTCAAAACGCATATATATGGCAGACCGCATAAGATATAGTGATGCCAAGGAGACTGACCATCGAGGAGAGGAGGGAGATAGGCGAGAAAAGGGGAGGCGAGTGCCTCTCACCGGAATATGTCAACGCCCACACCAAACTAAGGTGGAGGTGCGAGAAGGGGCACGAGTGGGAGGCGACACCGAACCACGTGAAGAGGGGGTCATGGTGCCCCTATTGCTCGGGAAGGCTAAAGGAGCCAGGGGGATGCGTGTTCTTCCCAGGCGTGAGGGAGCCGATATACGGGGACGACGGGGAGATCGCGGGCTGTATCGAGCACTACGAGTATTACCGCAAGAAAAGGACGAGGAAAAAGACGTGCGGGGGGCCGGGATAGCCGGCGCGTTGAAACCACAGGCGACGGCGAGTCACCAAGATTCTTTCCTTCAGGTATCGTACTCGGCCATTTTCTTTTTAGCGTTTTTCACACTTTCTTCCATGACGTTCTTTAGATCCCTGTCCTTTGTCATCTCGTAGTTCTCTTCCCGCACCTTTGTGGATCCATTCCAACGACTTATATCTCCACTTATTCATATCCGATCACCTCCATCGGGGTAATTATATCTATCTGTCCGTATCCCAACATCGTGTATCAAGCAAATCTTTTGTAGTTTTTTTACGCTAGGGGGGTCTTCGATGTCAAACATCGCTCCCTGGACGGACGTGTCCAGATACACTCTCAACGTCTCCCTGATATAATATACGGTAAACAATCAAATAAATCTTTCCATGTTTTACGTGATGGCTTTTTTTAATCTCATAGGAAGTATCTCCCGGTACCGAAGTACATGATTGTTCCCACGTAGTCAGATTATTTTCTCAAGTCGCTCCTCTTAGCTTGCGGGCATTGTAACACTGATGCCGCGATTTCTAACTTGACGGGATACCGTCGCTCCCGTCCGCCCAAGAGGCATTTAAACCCTCCCTGGTTATCGAGGGCAATAGATAAACATCGTCGTTCCCCTCCAAGAGGGTTCGAAATCAATGAAACAGATAAGGAAGGGATAAAAACGGTTGAGGTTCAAAAAGGGATTCTGATTCAACTGCACCGTTCCCTGTTCTTATCCGCGGTCTGACGGATTTCATCAGCGACCGTCATAGCTCGATATTTACGTATAAGGTCCCCCATCGCTTCGTTCACTACCTCTGTGAGGCTCGGGAACATGACACACGTCTATCTCGTCCGATAGCGCCTGTAAGGTCCGAACGTTCACAGGTACAACATGACATGCATCGATGCATCCAAGAAATACAGGAGTCGGTGAGCCGATATGACCATCACAAAAGAATGAATAGATTTATTTATCCCATAATCAGAAAACATAAACTTCAGTGCATAGAGCTATATACTTGATATCAAGGCGAAAAATATAGATTCCAGCAAAATCAGGCGGAAACGTTTCCGATCTTATATAAGATTTACGTTCATTAATCAGTATCTCCGAATAATCAAATATTTTTAGATAACATCCTCTAATCCCACCTTC
>CAZUZU010000188.1:0-5685 GCA_964624865.1 uncultured archaeon | reverse complement strand
GCATAGGTGGTCCTCCCTTATTCTTTCCTGCTTGCCCACTCGGTCTATTTGGCTTTGTTGCCATGTCAACACACCTTTTTTATTTTATTTAGTCTATATTTGAGCAGTATAAATGGAACCTTTATATAACTTTTGTTTTCCAGTCATTACTTCACCTTTAACTGTTTGACGAGATTGGTCAATTGAAGAAGTTCTTCATCGGTGTAGGTCTTGTCATCCCTTTTCAACAGCTCCGCAAGCCGGGGATTAGGTATCATTTGGTATATCTCGCCCTGACTCAAGGTGGAGAACTCGTCCGGTGACATACCTCGCCGTATCCTAACCTTTTCCAGCAGTAAATGCTTTAGTCTTATCCTCTTCAGCTCAGTGGAATGGGGTATGGTTTCCCTTACAGAGGGGATATCCACATCGAATATGTGTATCCAGCTCTCCTTACCCCTTGTGACCACATATGCCAAAATGCCAAGGAGTGAGATCGCCAGAATCATACCTCCGGAATACCAGGGATTGGTGGTTATTACTGAAAGGGACCACAAGGTTCCCGCCAGCGGTGTAAGAAGAGCGTCCTGGGAATGCCTGCTCTCGTCGAACACCACCTTTCCCCCCTCGGGCAACAGATGGACTACCAGGGCCTTGGCAAAGGCAAGATTATCGTATTTTCTCTTTTCCTCTCCCCCCTCCATAATGGGATTGCCCTCGTCGTCAAGCACCGGCATATTGACCATGTTGTTGGTAAATATCTCGGCATCGCTGATAAAGATGATCGTGCCGATAGGCCCAGTCGGTTCGTCGGAGTCCATATCTATCTTCTGGACGCTTACTTCGAGTATTAGATCTATGGGGCCTTTGGCGTCCGCAAGCTGGTTGACGTCTTCGCCCGGTTGCGGGATGGTGATCTCCCCGTCCTCGTTCATGTCAACGAAGCTGGCCTTGCTGCCCCTTGCAATCACCTTGGGTATCATCTCAACCTTGACCCCGCTGAGCTCGTCGCGCCATTTCTCTTTGTTGGATGGGAGAACACCTGTAGGATTGTTCATCACAAGCTTGAACCCCTTGGTATCTTCGTCTACCAAACCGTCGCCGTCGTTATCTATACCATCGTAATCTTCCTCGTCCTTTTTTCCGTCCCTGTCGTCGTCCTTCGGATCCTCGTCAAAGCCTTCCCTTGGCTCGTCGACAATTCCGTCATGGTCGTCGTCCAGGCCGTTGTTGCTCAATATCTTGTTATCCTCGTCGTTGTCCGCCCTGTCGATGGGATCCTCGTCTATATAACCGTCGCCGTCTTCATCCTGGTCCCACACACCGTCCTGCCCGGGTACTCCCTTCCACACCGGGCCAATGAAGTTATCGGTACCCAATTTGGCGCTAGTATACGTAAAATTGATATTATTTACATCTCGGTCGAACTGTTCGTCGTCTATCAACTTCCCGGTGTAGAATGTAATGGCGAACTTAGAGGCAAGATCGTTGGCATAGCCCTTGTCGTCGCATATCACCACGTTGCCACCTTGCATGATGAACTGAAGAAGGGCGTCGATTTCCGAAGACTCATACCTTCTTTCCACTCCCGAGACAATGTAGGCTGTTTCCTTCGCTTCCACCATGTTCAGCAGCACGTTGGGGCTGGATATCAAGGACCCAACATCATAGCTGGGTTCATCATCGTCCTCCAGGGTCATATCCTCCAGCTCGTTCTTGTACACGGAAATATCATTGTAATCATCCTTGTACGCCGAGAGATGTTTTTCCTCCTGACCCGTAAACTGGGTGGCGGTAATGACCATAGGATAAACCAGGAACGCCACCAGGAACAACAGAAGCGTCGTAAGCACTATTCCCTGTTTGAAATTCATACATCACACCTCTTTATTTCTTTTTGCCTCCTTTGGGAGGGGCCTTGCCTTTACCGCCGGGGCCTTTGCCACCTTTCGGCGGGCCTTTGGAAGGGGCCTTGCCTTTACCGCCGGGGCCTTTACCACCTTTCGGCGGGCCTTTGGGAGGGGTCTTGCCTTTACCGCCGGGGCCTTTACCACCTTTCTGTGGCGGAAGGCCTTTTTGTTCGCCTGGTGGAACCCCCTTTTCTCCCTCCTTGGCCGGCATGGCTCCCGCCGGGGCACCTTTCGCCCCTTCATCGAGCAGGCCACGTCTTTCCGCCTCGGAGGCCAGCACGATCTCCACCTCGTCCTCCGCGGCCTCCCCCTCCACCCTTTCTATGGCTTGGAGGGCTGCCTCTTCAGAAACCATGATCTGGTCCAATGAACCCTCTATCCTCTTCAGCGTATCCACGGCTGTGGTCCTGTGCTCTGGACCAAAGGGATGATTGGAGTACCTTGCCTCCTCCAATAGAGTGAGGAACTCATTCATGGCCTCCTGGTCCACTGGCAAAGCCGACCTGATAGCCTTCTCGAACTCCCTGAAGGTCTCGCTCTTTCGCCTTAAATAACCGTAACGTCTTAGATGCAACACTAACCTTTGATACGCCCAGAAGATGGTCTCCCTGTAGGCGTCACCCACGATGAGATGATCCCTTGCCCGCGTAATGATCTTCTTTACGTCGGAATACTTCTTCTTCTTTTTGACGTAGGAAGCAACGAAGAACAGGATCACCACGATGACGGCAGCTGCTATGGCCAGGCCTATGTAGAGCGGGAGCATGTTCTCTTCTCCATCAATATCCGCACTAGGCGGCTCAATATGCACAGGCGAAAGGGTAACGTTGCACCCTTCGTAAAATTCGTTCACGCTACCGTTATATTTTAGGGTTATCTCAAGTGTGCCCGGGGAGGAAACCACATCGAAGGGCTCGCTGTGATCGATGGTACCGTAATCGTTAGTGGACAAATTAAGGGGCTTATAGCTGTTCCACTCCACTATGGATATAATGAAGTCCACGCTGGCGTCGGGTACGCCCTGCTGTGTGGGAGCGTCCGCCTCCACCAATCTGATCTTCCATCTGGGCTTGTCCCCCTCGAATATCCTTGCAGGCGCTTCCTCAACCACGAACTTCGTCTTAACCGTAATGGATATCTGGGTCTGGTTGGTGGAAGAAAGGTAGAAGGAATCGGCACTGGTGTTATACGAGGCCACGACATTCACTTTTCCCTTTTCCATCAGTGGGGGAAGTGTGATAGAGAAACGCGCTTTGCCACTGGCATCCGTTTTCTTCGGATTGAAGGACTGGGAGCCTATTTTCAACATTATCCTCTTGTTGTAGACGCCTCCCCTTTTCTGGCCGTTGATATACTCGTACAAACCGACCGAGATGTCAATGGACTCGTTTCTTACCGCTCTGGGAGCGGACTGTATATCCAATACCGTCTTGGCATATATCGTATAGTTGCCTCTGCCCTTGCCCAGATTGCTTATTTCATTGGCCGAGAACAGGTTAGTGTTGTGGGCAAGGGAAACGTGACTTGCCTTTGCCCCCAGGTAGGACTCTCCTTCGGTAAACTCGTTGCTGCCGTTGAAAGAGATCTCTGCATAGGCGTTCCCGACAGGTTGGGTGGCCTCGATCTTATAAGGGATGGCAAAGACGCCGTTGGCGTCGGTCTCGTAGTAACCGACCAGAACTCCGTCCTTGTCCTTGTCGTCCTCGTACCATTTGAACCTAACCTTCTTATAAGGTATCGAATGGTTGAGGTCGTCCCACAATCTTCCCTGGATGGTAATGGTCTCTCCCTTGATGTTCTTGACGTTCTCATTTACGTTAACCGTGATCCAGGTTCCGCTAACCAGGTAGACGATTCCGTCCTCCGCAGGCGGTGGAGGCGTGCTGCAGGGATCATAAAGGTTTTTCTCACCCTCGAAGTTGACTGCCACGAACACCGGCCCGAGCTTTTGACTGGCGGGTATATGATACTCTTTCTCGAAGTGACCGTCGTCATCGGTGGTGAGGTTGAAGGTACTTTGTGAGTCGCCCCATCGGATGAAAACCGCCCGGTTGGGAAGACCGTCGCCAAGATCGTCCACCAACTGTCCCTTGATGATAAAATCTCGATTCCTCCTTCCGAAACGTTCCATGTTCATGTCGATGGAGGGGGTAGCCATGATCATCCATTTGGCAGAGGTGGAATCGGAGGTATAATATGCCCCCGTGGGGGGTGTAAAGGTCACAGTGATTGTAACAATTCCCAGGTTCTCCTGCTTGGGAATGTTGTACTGGAAATAGAAATTGCCCGAGGACTCGACCTCGGTACTACCTATACTCTTACCGCCCCAAGTAATATCAACCTCGTAGATGAACTCCTCGCCCGAAACGTACTTCTTCATAGGATCGCCGACGTTATCCAGGATCTGACCTGAAACATTTGCTGGTTTTCCCCGGTACACCTGCTCACCCTCGGCCAGACGGTCCTGAAATACTATTGTCACAGTGCGCTTGACGCCAAATGATTTAGACGCTGACGCGTCCGTGTAATTGGTATTCACTCCCTCCTGTTTGGAGCGCTTGAAATAAACGGATATCACGTGCTCCCCGGGCCTCCCCCAGGTGGACTTCGTATCCGGTATCTCCAGCCCCGTATAGTCGAAAACCCCGGAAACGGTGTATATCTTACTTCCCGAGGAGTCCGGAAATACTTTGCCGTCCAAATAAAGCTCGATAAGTGCGTTATTTATCCCCAGGCCCTGGGATTCGTTGTCCCTTAAAACCCCGCTGACACTGATGGAGTTACCCACCACTATAGTGGAGGGAGATATCTCGAGGTTATCTATGGTGGTTGAGTGGATGACCTTCACCAGTTCTTGTGTGTTCGAGGCCCTCCTTACCTGAGGACCGCCCGTGTCCGTGTGAACGTAGGGCCATAATCCCTGATTGGCATTTTCATCATACCAATGACCGCTGAAATTGGCATATATCTTGGAGAAGCCGGCAGGCATCTGTGCCGCATAGCCGGAGAACTTTGCCTCGAACTTGCCGGACTGGCTTGTCTCGACCTCAAGCTTTTCTTCCATTTGATCCAGATAAGGGAAAAAGACCCAAACTTGTGCAAAAGGCACGGGCATAAAAGAGATGTTCTGAGGGTCCGGGTTCTGGCCCATTTCAACAACGTAGCCAGTGACAGTGAGGTTGTCTCCCCAGTTGATCTCCTCAGGATATTGAAGAACGATCATGGTGTCGACAGTGAGCAGTGCACCCCTTTCCCTTGGCTCTGAGAGCTCGAAGGGAAGCTCAGCGTCTTCCCCACTACTCCCCGAATTATCATCTGCGGGGGCATGAGATAGATCCTTCTTCTCCTCTACAGCCCCATCTGGCAGATTTGTACCGAGGTCATTATTCAATTGATCTTCAAGGTGAGAATTGGAGCTAATATATTCATCAACTATGTCATAATCGATTTCGAACTCGGTTTTTTCCTGCTCTTGAGGTCCGGGATTTTGCTCCTCCACCCTTTCTTCGACCTGGCGGACCTTTATCCCTACTTCCTCGGATTCTTCGCTGTCATCTTGATCATCGATTGGATAGGAAAAGTTAAAGCTACCAATGATAAACACACACACCAAGGCTAATGACACCAATACCTTGCTTCTCATCTTCAACCACCACTCTTATTTAGGCTGCCATTGGACCATATATTTTTTTATTATTTAAATCATACTAATATTCATGCTATTAAATACCTTCGGTGTTCACAGTATCTCCGAATAATCAAATATTTTTAGATAACATCCTCTAATCCCACCTTC
>CAZUZU010000187.1:0-5728 GCA_964624865.1 uncultured archaeon | reverse complement strand
CGTCTTGATATCTGTCCGCACTTTAGATAATAAACCGCTTGTGGACGGCCTGCTGGAGGTGGATGGAAGGTCCGTGCTGCTGGACAGCAACGGAAGTGTAGAGTTCGGGGGCCTAGTTCAAACCTACCTGGATATCCGGGTCTTTGACGTTTTGGATCAACCGGTTGAGAACGCGGTGGTCACCCTGGATTCCGTGCCCGTTGGGGAATCGGATTCAACCGGGAGGCTGAACCTGAGCGATACGATGATCATAGGCCAGCATCAACTAGGAGCGGTTAAGAAAGGAATAGATAACCAAGAGCTTTATGCCGTGGTTGTTGAATACGACGGAGACTACTATCTTGCCAGTCACTGGCCCCCCGGCCTTTCGGTGATCCTGGCCATGCTCATGACCTTGGGCATAGAGCGCCTGATCTCAGTCATAATGCTGGTTGCCGGTGCCTATGCCGTGTTTGGCATAGGCCGGATGTATCTCGATGACCTCGGAGGCCAATTGGCCTCTGTGGTCTGGTTATTCAGCGGGGGGACCATATTGATGGCTTATTCAAGGTACATGGCCGCACTTTCCACCTCTGTATTGGCGATTTCCGGTTTGTATCTACTTCTCAGAGCAATGGGGGAGGATCAATGGAGTATGAGAAGAAAGAGCGGCTACAGCATGGCCGGCGGTTTCCTTATGGCTGCGGCTGTGCCTGTAAGGTATTCCACCGGGGTGGTGATGATCGCACCCGCCATTCTGTTCCTGGTAGAGCTTGGGAAAGGCATCGATATAAAAAACAAGAAAGTAGACAATGAAAGACTAAAGACCTCCTTTGTCATTATAGTATCGTTTGCCATAACAAGCTCTATTCTCCTTGGTCTTTTGTTCTATTACAACGACGTTCTGTTCGGAGGGCCGTTCAACTCCGGCTACCAAATGGACACCCGGCTCTATTTCTCCTCCGGCGCCAACACTACTGTGGAAGACCCTTCCACTAGCTTCGTGGAGAGCAAGTTATCATATACCCCGGGGGATTGGGAGAACGTCCCGAGGCAGCTTTCCCTGATCCTGTATCTCCACCCTGCCCTGCTGATATTTCCGGCGGGCATGTGGTTGTCCAGAAAGAGGTGGTGGACCGTGGGCATGCTTGCCTGGATATTGGCTATAATGGCGGTCTATTTCTCTCAGGAATGGGCCGGGAGCTGGGTGGGCAACGATGTGAGGAGCATGGAGGACATGCGTTACTACCTTCCCGCGCTGGCCCCGGCGGCGGTCATGGTGGGCGCTGTCCTAGCCAAGACCTGGGAATGGGGACTGGATGGCAGGGAAGGCGGTGATAGCTCGGCCGCGAGTAGTAGTTGGGTTGGATCTCAGGGTATGCAGAAAAAGAAAATGGGCGGGTGGAAGAACGCCCCGAGGTATCTGGTCGTGCTCATGGTAATTTTAATGTGCCTTTCCGGAATACTTGTCGCCTCTTACGGCATAGGCGGGCAGCTCATGCGTCTTGAAGGCGGGGAGGAGAAAAAAAGACCTTTGAGCCAGGATACACCTGGCCAAAGCACGGAAGCCCCCCAATCAAATGAAAATGGATATTTGCAAGTGGAAATATCCGCCTTGCTCTCTCATCCCTTGGAAAACGAGGGAAGGGCCGTGCATGTCCAAGGCCTTGATATAATAAACAAGGTGAGGCCAGATATGTACAGGGTCGGAGACCGGGAAGGGAATGGGCTGTTCATTCGCCGGGGTACCGGCTCGGCTTTTCCCCTGAACCTTACGTCTGGTCAGCGCGTCGAGGTTTGGGGGGTTTTCAGAAGGGCTTTCAATAATCTCGAAGGGTCTGTGGACGGGGACTGGGAGATAAACGTAAGGGGTGACGTTGAAAGTGATAGTTTGGTAATAATTGATTCCAGTGGAACCCGGAATGAGGGGGCCGGCGATATAGAGAAGAAGATCGCACTGGTGTGGCCGCCTGTGGATAAACCTCTGCCCAGGGACGGTTTTAAATTCGTAGCTCACGTATTCCTCGACCCTCTACCCGAAAATGCGGTTGTCCAGTTCTCTTTTAACAAAGAGGATATGTTGGGCAAGAAGGCAGAAAACTCGGGAGAATGGGCAGTTGAATTCGATATTGGAAGGGTGAGGGAGAATGATCTGTGTGTGTGCGTTCGACTGGAGGTGGGGGGAAAGGTGGTGGACACGGACGAGAAGAGATATACCCTTGCGGATGAGATTAAGTTGGGTCCACCAGGCATGAACGATGAGAGGGGGGATGAGCCATTTTCTCCACCTCAGCTCCTACCTGCCCTGATAATGATAACCATATCCATTGCCCTTATATATTCATTGGCCGTCATATTGATCGCCAAACGCTTGAGGGAGAAGGGGAACCCGGGCCGATGAAATAATCCGAGCTGATGTTGCTTAAATTTCGATGAGCAGAAAATCTACAGGCTTACACACTTGACAACATATTGATTTATGAAAACAATTATATAACAAATCGATATACGTTTTAATAGGAGATACCGGAAATACATTATAGGTGAAAGAAAATGGCTACGAGGTCGTCCTTAAGGGAACGGGGAATAAGCGAGTCAAGTCGCGTTCAAGGACCGGAACCGCTCCTAAAAAAGGACGAGAGCGGCGAACGAAAGGTAAGGGTCAAGGACCTGGTCAATATCCTGGAATTTGCAGCCATAGTTACCTCGGGCTTTCTCTTTCTTTCCGTATTCCTGATATACAACAGTGCAGGGGAGTTTTTTACCCAGGACAGCTTCATGTCATTCGCCTCAAACATGCTGGGTATTACATCCCTTTTCATCATATTGGGTGCTATTCCCTTGCTTTATAGGATAAAGGAGGTTCTTGCTTACGAGATACTCCCCGCTGTGATATTCTTAATTGGTAGTTTGATCATAATATTTATTCCTGCCAGGATACCCTTTGGTGTTATGCCCGACTCTCCCTTATGGTCGCCGGTGGATATATTTTTAGCAGTGGTGGGTTGTGTTTTCATTGCGATATCCGCATACATGTCCTTTTATCGCAAGAGATACATCCTCACCTGGTACATCGGACTCATTACGTTCATCTTCGTATCTGCCCATGAGCTATTTCATCTGGTGAGTTGGACAGGCAGCTTCGGCCCCTATGATAGAGCCCTTGCCACTCTCTCCCTTTTCCTTATCTTCCTGGGCTTTATCCTCTATATACTGAAGTTGATATCCGATTACATCCTGATAAGGAAACTTCCGAAGATAAATGATCTCATAAACAGGGCCCAGGCGGAGAGGAAAGAGGGAAAGAAGGAGGATTCCCTTCTCCATCTCAGGCAGTGCAAGGGAACATATCCATGGAATCCAGTTGCATGGAACAACATGGGGAACGTCTACATGGACATGGAGAAGGAGGACAAGGCTGAAAAATGCTACAAACGCGCGCTCTTCATCAACCCACAATACGAGTTCGCTTTGAACAATCTGGGCGTCCTCAGGCGTAAGCAGGCAAGGTTCCGAGAGGCAGTCAAACTACTGGAGAAAGCGGTGCGGATCAGGCCTGATTATGAAGCCGCCAGAAAGAACCTTGAACTTGCCAAGAGCGGTGAAAAATAATAAGAGAACATAAAAAACAGATTTTCTCAGCGGAATAGTGCATTAACATGCCAGATGGATGGCGGGGACAGGGAGAATTTCATATCCCTTATCAATTGATCGTAATACTTGATATGCTGCATGATCTTCCGAAGTTCAACCTTCCTTTCCCGTCTTAATCTGGGCGGTAGTTCTTCCAGCTGGTCCTTGAACTGGGTGTACAAGGAATGCCATTTTTCCCTTTCCCTCAGGGCATATAGGACCTTCTTGAAACCTTTGTTATTCATGTACATCAATCCTGAAGTTATACCACAATTCATGAGAAAAGTGATATATAAGCTTTTCCCATAATATGTCGTATTTTATGCAAATCTATGATGTTAGATGCTTGTATCTTCTGGCAAATCATGAATATATACAAAATCAACAAATATTTATAGATGCGTAGCAATATATGATATGATGAAAAAGATAAAGACCGGAGTCTACGGCTTGGATACCATGCTGGGTGGTGGATTGAATGATTTTTCGAACACGGTTATCATTGGTGTGAGCGGCGCCGGGAAGACTACCATGGCCACCCAGTTTATCCGCAGAGGCCTTGAACTGGGCCAGGACGCAATATTCATCTCTCTGGACGAGAACAGGGAACAGATAATAAAGGAGGCCAGGGAAATGGGCTGGGCGGATATAGAGCGATATACCCGGGAGGAGAAGCTGGTTTTCATCGATGCGAGCGGCAGGAAATTCCGTTCCTTTGTCAACACCCAATTGCCGGACTTCGCAGCCACCTGGGAGGGGGCCAAGGCCAGAATAGTGATAGACCCACTCACTCCTGTTATCTGGGCCATTGAGGACAAGTACGAGCAGAGGGAGCTCCTGTCAAACATGTTCAAGATGTTCAGAAGGGTGGGAACCGTTATGGCAACCCTTGAGGAGCATCATCCCTCCGGTCAATTACAGGGCGAGGAAGTGGTCATACCAATGTATCTTAGCGACAATGTGATATATCTGTGTTACAGACCGATGGAACATGAAAACCGGCAGAGGAACCTGAGGGTAATAAAAGCGAGGAACAGCAGGCATCTGTTCAACGCGTTTCCCTACCAGATAATCAAAGGTATGGGTTTGGTGGTACACACAAAGGATCACAAGGCACCCGAAAAGAAGGATAGAGAGGGCTTTAAACGGAGGATATCCGATATATTAAAGGAAAAGGGACAAGTTGGTGAATTAAATCCGAAGGTTAAGGCCAAGATCGAAGAAGTGATTGAAACCATGGATGGGGAGGACATACGGGCCATAAAGGCGGATGACCTTGTCCATTACATCCTGGATTCATATTAAGGTACGTGATTCACTTGTCGAGGAAGGCCATAGGTGACGATCTCAAAAGGGTCCTGGGCGGGGAATACGGAGTACCGAAGTCCATAGACATCAAGCCTGGAAATCATTATCTGTTGAACCCCACCAGGAGAGGTATATTCGTCTATTTGTGTAATTTTCCCTGTGCTTCCCAGGCATCCATAGTAAAAAGATTTCAGAGGAGTTATGGCAGTATCAGATGGCATCTGGATGTCCTAATGGAGATGGGAGTGCTGAATAAAAGCGATGTTTTTCAGGGTATATACTATCCCGTTGGTTACATCCTGCCGCCGGATATTAGGCCCATTGCCCATCTTCAGAGGGGACCATATAGAAAGATATTCCGATACGTATTGAAGAACCCCGGTGCCAACAACAGGCAAATAGCCGAATTTCGAGATCTGCACAAATCCAGGATAACCCAGATCAAGAACAAACTCTTGTCCTTGGGTCTCTTAGAGGAGATAAAGGAGGGAAGAGAGAGGCATTTGTATGTTTCTTCATTTTTGAAAGAAAGGAGGAATGTGCTGAGGGAGAACTCGGATATATACCGCGCCCTTCTGAAGGATATATTGACCAAAGACGGTGTTAAATCCGAATATCTTGGAAATTTCAAGGACCGCATTAGATTTCAGATTATTGACCCCAATCAAAGGAAGATCATAATCGACATACCACGAGACCCCTATACCTCCGTATTAGAAGAGGATTTATCGCAATGAATGACCCATAGTAATAACTAGTGTCGTGACAATTTAATTTCGTTACATTTATTAATAAAGAGTTCATGTCT
>CAZUZU010000186.1:0-5766 GCA_964624865.1 uncultured archaeon | reverse complement strand
GGCCAGGGCGGAGCTCCGGCTCAGCCTCGCGTTCACCTCTATTATCCTGTAGTTGTCAGACGAGGAATCAAGCGCGAACTGTATGTTGCACTCCCCCACTATTCCCAGATGTCTTATCACCCTTATGGCCATGGACCGAAGCCTGAAATTCTCCTCCGCGGTTAGAGTCTGGACCGGGGCCACGACGATGCTCTCCCCCGTGTGAATGCCCATGGGATCGATGTTTTCCATGGAGCAGACCACAATACAGTTGTCGTAGCGGTCGCCCACCTCGTACTCCAGCTCCTTCCATCCGCCGTAATACTTCTCTATGAGCACCTGGGGGGTGAAGGTGAAGGCCTTTGAGACGAGCTCGCCGAGCTCCTTCCTATCCCTGGCCACGCCGGAGCCGAGGCCGCCCAGGGCATAGGCCACCCTGCACATCACGGGATAGCCTATATCGTCTGCCACTGCCAGGGCCTCCTTTATGGAGGGCGCGGCCTTGCTGGTGGGGACCTTGAGACCGAGTTCGCCGATCCTTTGGGTAAAGCTGTCCCTGTCCTCGGTGTCTTCTATGGATTTCAGGGGCGTACCCAAAATCTCCACCCCGTATCTCTTGAAAATGCCCTTTTTTTCCAGTTCCAAACCAACGTTAAGGGCGGTCTGTCCCCCGAAGCCAAGCATTATCCCGTCCGGGTTCTCCCTGGCAATGACCTTTTCCACGAACTTGGACTCCAGCGGTATGAAGTAAACTTCGTCGGCAAGATGGTCGGAGGTCTGGATGGTGGCGATGTTGGGATTGACCAGGACAGTCCTTATTCCCTCCTCCTTCAGGGCCTTTATGGCCTGTGAACCCGAGTAGTCGAACTCTCCCGCCTGTCCTATCCTTATTGCCCCGGATCCCAGCAATAGCACCTTTCCGATCATCGCATCGCCCTCGTGAACATGTCGAACAGCATCTCGGTATCGTCCGGGCCGGGGGAGGCCTCGGGATGGAACTGGGTTCCGAAGAACGGTCTGGATATGTGTTTTATTCCTTCGTTCGTCAGGTCGTTGTTATTGTAGAACCATTCCCGCCAGTCCTCTTCCAGGGTACCGGCTTCAACCGCGTAACCGTGATTCTGCGAAGTGATGTAGCACCTCTTGGTCCCCGCCTCCACGCAGGGCTGGTTGTGGCTTCGATGCCCGTACTTGAGCTTGTATGTGTCGGCACCGGCGGCCAGTGCCAGTATCTGCGAACCAAGGCATATCCCCAGCACCGGAACGTCTCCGGACAGCGCCTCGGCCACGCCCTCGATCGTCTTATCGCACATCTTGGGGTCGCCCGGACCGTTGGAGATCAGGATGCCGTCCGCCTCCATGTCCTCGATATAGTGATCCCAGGGGCATCTCACCACGGTGATGCCCCTCTTGAGGAACGCCCTGATGATATTGTTCTTCACGCCGCAGTCGATCAATATTATCCTCTTCTGCCCCCTCTGATATGTCACCGGTTCTTCCACGCTGACCTCGGCTGCCAGGTTCCTCTTGTACGGATCGACGAGTTCCACATCCACGCCATTACGGACGATCTTGCCCAGCATGGTGCCGTTCTCTCTGAGCAGCTTGGTGAGCTCCCTGGTGTCTATGCCGGATATGCCGGGGACATCGTGTTCTCTCATCCACTGTGATAGTGAGCGGACTGCGTTCCAGTGGGAATACCTTTCCACCGCCTCGGAGACCACCAGGCCCTCCACCTGGATGCGCCGAGATTCGAAGTTCGTCATAAGACCGTCCTCCGTGTCGTCGGCGGGAACGCCGTAATTGCCTATCAGCGGGTATGTTAGGGCCAGTATCTGGCCTCGGTAGGAGGGATCGGTCAGGCTTTCCGGGTATCCGACCATGCCGGTGTTGAACACCACCTCGCCGCTTACCGCCTTCTGGGCACCGAAGGACCTGCCCGTGAGCACTGATCCGTCCTCCAGGACAAGCCTTGCCTCTTGTTCTTCCACATTACTGGCCATTGTGATCTCCTTCAATCTTGTCCCTTGATCGGTCCTTTACGTCAGCCCTGTTTGGGCAGGTAGGGTGTCATTGCGGAAACGAATCCGGGCAGGTGCCTCGTCTGCATCAGCACTTTACCAGGCCCGGTGAGATCGGTCACCAGCCCCTCACCCGACAGGAAAGTGGATTTCCATCCACCCACCCTTCTGACCTGGAAGGACATGTTGTCAGCGAAGGCAACTATGTGACCAGTATCCACCGAGAGCACCTCCCCCGACTGGAGGTTCTTTTCGATGATGCCGCCAAATGACGAGATCCAGACCTTTCCCGGGCCGGAGGCGTGGAGCATCACGAAATCCCTTTCCGATAGGAATCCCCTCAATCCCTGCCACTTGGTATCCAGGTTCACGGCGGGGTCGGAGGCCAGGTAGGCACCGCTCTGGAGGACCATGGGCCATCCGGATACGTCAACCTCCTTTATATCCCCCATGAGAGGGCTTACCAGGGAAAGTTCACCGGCGCCGTGGGTTGCGGTCAAGGTGTTGACGAAGAAGGATTCACCGCCAAGTGCCGAGGTCACGAGACCCTTGAGCATCCCTCCCTTCCTGCCGTGCGTCTTTATTTCTATGGTCCTGTGCATGTACATCATGGCCCCGGCCTCGGCGACAACGCTCTGGCCCTGCTTCAGGTTGAACACGATGGCGGTGAAGGACGGGGAGTGCTCCGTCCTGTACTCCAGGACGCCTCCGACGGTTGGGGCCTGCTGCTGCGCCGGGGCAGTTTGCTGTGCAGGTTGTCTGGATTCGGCCTGTGACTCCCCGGGGTCATGGTATTCCTTGCAGGAATAGCAGTACCATTTTTTATACTGCTCGATCCAGCTCAGTTCTTTTTTACACTTGGGACATGTAGCCATTATTTTCACCTTCGATGCGGAAGGAATGACGGAATTTAATGTTTTCTCTGTAAAAGGGATTTAATAGGACTTGGTATCTTTAGGTATGAGAGAATAGAAGGAGCGACAGACCATGCAGGTCACCGAGCTGCCCTACGGGCTACCCGGCAAGATATTTCGGAGCCCCATGCCCTACAGCCCTTTGTACGACCCCGAGGGCCTGGTGTTGGATGAGTTCAAGGAAAATCATATCGAGATCGTGGTCCTGCTTCTGCCGGAAGAGGAGAGCGGGCACTGGGCCCATCGTTCACATCTCGAATTATACGAGAGGGGGGGCTACCGGGTAATACACTTTCCAATACCCGATCTCGGATCGACGGGGGTGGGGAAGCTAAGGGAGAACGCAACAAAGATCATAGATCTGGCCGTGAAGGGTAAGAACATAGTTATCCACTGCCACGCGGGAAGGGACAGGACCGGGCTCGTGGGGGCGGCGATAGCCAAGCTCGTCTTTAACTTCGGGGGAGAGGGGGCGGTGGAATGGATCAGGCGCT
Organism: uncultured archaeon; assembly: GCA_964624865.1. Taxonomy (GTDB): domain Archaea; phylum Thermoplasmatota; class Penumbrarchaeia; order CAZUZU01; family CAZUZU01; genus CAZUZU01. The sequence continues at coordinate 2,358 of CAZUZU010000186.1, read as the reverse complement.
ATATCCCCCGGGCCTTGATGGTTCCGGGCCACCTGGAGCTCATACTGAAGGTCTAGAATTCCATGGATACAGGCCCCTGGGGGCATCAATATGTGTTATCACAATCTTTCATCACGTATCGGGTCCGGGACTCTATGAAACCCGGGTCATCGGGCGCATCAATATAAGTATCCCCGACCTCACGCAGATGGGACCTAGAACTCAATGAGCTCCATGTGTATCTTTCTTTGATAATAGGCCCCGTAGCCTATCAGCAGGAGGCCGATGTACCAAAGCAGGTCGAAGGGATGGCCCAGATAGTAATTGGTGTTCTGTTTCAGCAGCTCGATGAATATGTCTGCCACCGCCACCAAGGCCATGCCCCAGGCCAACGGTATCCATCCCTTGGCAGTGACGTCGAGCTGGAGGATGAGTATCAGGGACAGTATTATGAATATATCCAACAAGGCGAACACTGGATCGGGTTTGCCCAAAACATCGATGCCACCTCCACCGTAAGCAGGGTAAAAGGACGCCAGGAACACCAGGACGATCCAGGGCAGGAGTGCGATATAAGTAATGGATGCGCTCCTCGCATCCATCCTTATGCCCGCGAATTTAAGCTTTATTGCAAAGCCCAGCACGATCAGCGGGGCGGCAATGAACCTTAGCAGGGCGAGGCCGAACTGGGTGCCTAAGGTGACTACTATCTGTCCCAGGGCTATTAACAGCAGGGACACTGCGAAAAGGAGCCAGACCCTGCCCTCGTTGCTCTTCAGGCCGTACAATTGATACGTACGGTAGCAGAACACGATCGACACGATGATGCACACCAGGCCCATCAGCTGTGCAATTATCCCCCCCCAGTACTCAATGTACAGGGGCGGGAATATCACGCCCAATATCACAACCAGGGCGAGGGCTATGAATGCCCTGGTAATGCCGTCTTTCATTATGTCCTTCATCCTCATTTCACCGTCCCTTTTAGGTTCCTTACTATGCCGCTCTTTATCTCCCTTGCCTTTTCAGGGTTCACGAAGCTGTTCAGGGCGGGGGTAATATGTTCGTCCATTGCTTTCAGCATCTGTTGAGCGGTCACGTTGTCCGGCCCAGCACCCTGCTTGGATATTCCCTTCTTCACTATTCCCACGGAGAGGATGTCTCCCAGAAAGGCGAGTTCCGATACCACGCTGTCGAATACCTGATTGCCCATTGATACGCCTCACATCTTAATCAGTTCCATGTGTATCTTTCTCTGATAGTATGCACCGTAAGCAATGAGGAACAGGCCGATGTACCATATCATATGATATGGATGGCCGTCCCAGTATCCTCCGTGCTCGAGGAAGTAATTATACATCACGGTATAGAAGGTGTCCCCTACGGAGATGAGCAACATGCCCGCGGATATTGGGATCCATCCCTTGGCGGTTATATCCAGATGGAGTATTAAAAGGATTACAAAAAGAATGAATATCTCCGCTATGGAGAGCACGGGATAAGTGATCACGATTATACCACGATCGGTGTTCCAGGCAAGGCCGGGCAATACGCTTACCCAGATTACCAGGTACGTCCAAACTGCCATAAAACCGGCAATGAATACCTTCTGGCCCTGGTTCAGATAAATGCCTGCGAACCTAAGCTTGATTGCGAAGCCGAGAACGAAAAGGACGTATGCCGTTGTTCGCAACACGGCCAAGCCGTAATTCAGGGGCACGATGCCCGTCCTTTCGTAAACGGTCTGGCTCGCCACCCCGAACAGGCACAATGAGAGACCGATGGCAAACAGCAGCCATGCCCTGCCCTCGGGGGTTCCACCGGTATATAAAAAATAGCAGCGAAAGGCGAAGTAAGTTCCCAGCAACACGGCGATCACCGCGGTGATGTTCCCCACGATATTGCTCAGGTCTCCAGGAGGAAGCAGAAAGAGGGAGAGGGTTGAAAAGATGCAGATTCCGATTACTGCCGTCCCCACGTTATCCTTGAACAAGCCAGAGTGGTGCAAAGCCATATCACATCCCGCTCCTAAGCCGCTTTATTATCTTTCTCTTTATCTCCCTTGCCTTTTCAGGGTTCACGAAGCTGTTCAGGGCGGGAATGATGTGATTCTCCAGGGCATTCTTCATCTCCCCGACGGTCACGGTATCAGGGGACGCGCCACCCTCCTTTGCCAGCCCCTTCTTCACTATGCCCACGGAGAGGATGTCTCCCAGAAAGGCGAGTTCCGATACCACGCTGTCGAATACCTGATTGCCCATTGATACGCCTCTGAATTAGATAACCAAAATAATGTGAAAATCATATATAAATATTGACCCTGATCAGGCTGTGTGTAAAAAGTCGTCCTCTTCTTTTTCGTTGCCGTCTTATAATGAA
>CAZUZU010000185.1:0-5771 GCA_964624865.1 uncultured archaeon | reverse complement strand
CCGCCGGAGGAGGTCATTGGCCTCGTGTGGAAGGGGGATGTTTTGTTGGTAGTGTAATGGAGAATCACCGATCCAGGGTCCAGGCTATTGCCTAAGACCTTGGCCGTTACCTCGTAACCGGTGTCAGTGGACTCCTGGTCTCTTAGGGGGGTGTGCTCTATCATAACTCCCGGGGGCTCAGGTTCCAAGAACTCACGGAGGAAATCGTCCCATCCCTCCTGGGAAAACGAGAGCAGGGAGCCATATATGCTATTAAAGTAGGTCTTGGGAAAGTATATGGCCAGTCCGTGGAATGAATTGATATGCTCCGAGCCACAACCCGAGGCCAGTATGGTAGAGTTCACCGCATCCATGAAATCCGATGCCAAGGTCTTCAATTCCTGTGGCAGCATGGATGACATCCGGATAAAATCGGCAAAGTGTCCTATGTCCACGTTCTCCGAGTAATAGGCGTGTGTATTGTTACGGATGGTCTTAATTGTATGCCTGTATTCCCACATGTTGTATTTCAGTGATTGAGAAAGCGAGTTCAGAGCCGGAACGTATTGGGTCTCGAAGGCTCCAAGGTCCACAGTGGCCTGGGTCATGTAGGACTCGGACGCGTAGCCTGGCTGGGCAATGAAATGCTCGGTTGCCCTGGTTGCGAAATCTCCAGGGGTGATGTCCGGGTCTGTCTTGATCTCGTTGACGGCAGTTGTGTAGTCCCACCCCTTGTCGGGTTCCTCATCCGCGCTGGCCACCATGTAGTCGGCGCTTCCCAAGAGTTCATGGGCGGTTTCCACGTCCCCCAGGAAACAGACGTCGAAGCCCACCACGTCGATCTTCTGACCGTAATAGCTTGTGATCTCGGTGAGTGCCTCTCCCATCTCCCACAGCTCCAGCTCGCCGCCGTTCGTATTGTCCAGGCACACACCCCTTCTCCCTTCCCCTCTCCTAAAGATACCGGTGCCGTGATCCCAGAGAACAAGGAGATAATTATCAGCGCTGTAATTGCCCATACCCCAGTGTAGGAAATCCTTGAGAACGTTGGGAGAGGCCATGTTGAGCTCGCCCATTTCCTCCACCAGATCGGAGCGGATCACACGGTCCGAGTTGGAGTCGTATGTTACGTAATAGCGCCTTGTATCCTCCCAATCACCGTTACTGGTATCGTAACCAGGCGCCCGATCGAACTGGACAAGAATGTTGAGCTCCGCGTTGGACCCCACTTGCTCAAGCTCGTTGAAATCGTCCACCCCCATATCCTCCAGGTTGTTGTCACCGTCCATGTATATCATCACGGTCCATTTCTTGGGAGCCCTGGCCCTTGTGTTGGCATTTACATCAAGCTCTTCCCCTTGCGGGGCATCATTTCCATCCGCCTGGTAAAACACCGACCGGGGGCCAGTTTCTCCAACCTCCCGTGTAGCAAATACAATACCAGATAGTAATAATATCCCGATAATAAAAAGACAACCGACAAGTGAGGATTTCAATCCAATAGCTCGTCTCAAATTATACCGCTGGCCAGTGAAATTCATATCAATCAAATATAATTCTCCAGTATTAATATACTTTTTGGAATATTATATGGCCCTGTTTCCATAATAGATGAAGACAGGGAAAAGGTATTTACCGAGTTAACTATACCATATTCCATGGAGCATGGACCAAAGGACAGCGAGATTTCCCAGCATGAGAGCGTGGGCACCACCAAGTACTTCTTTTTCTCCCCCAGGCCCTACTTGACCCTAATATTCTCGGCTCTTATTTACATATTGATATATTACTTGATCATGCCGTCTCTGATGTCTGTCAGGTTGGGCCTTTTCTTGCTCTCGGTCCTTTTTTCGCCCTTCATTGTCCATGTCGTACTCATGGGAGTGGGGGGCATAACCTACCTAAGGAGGTGGACACTGCTCCTGATGGTGAACGCCCTGGTTCTGCTTATTCCCCTTACCATTCGTCTCCCGATAGCACGTTTCCATGCCGCCCCGGTCCCGCTCTATTTTCTTTTCGGGACAGCCGCGTGCCTGTTCTACGGCGTAATAGTATTTCGCAGTATGGCGGCGCCGGGCATACTGACGTCTGTTCTCTGCGCCTTGATCATGCCTGCCGCCCTGGTCATTCCTATTGCGGACCGTATTCAACCCGGGTTCATGACGCAGGCCGTTCTCTTCTGGCTTTCAGCTCTAATCGCAAGCACGATATTCCTACTTCGGGTCAAAGGACCGAGCGTCTCCCTACTGGGTAGGGAGCCATACGATCTCTTGCAGCCGGCCTTTACTCAATTTGCCACCAAGGGAGAGGAAGGGAGGAAGGAACTGGAATCCTTTTTTGAATCCCTTGCCAAGGATATCCGGTTCAAGATCAGAGCCATAAGGCTGAGGTCGAAACAAGAAGACTGCCATATCCTTGTTCCCAACGTGCATCCCGGCCCCTACGGAAGAATAGGCGGCTCCAACATATCGGAAATGTTGTCCCGGGCACTGCACAATGGGGGAAGTGAAGGGGGAAAGGAGGGGGAGAAAATGAAAAAAAGGAGCGTCCTGGTAATGCACGGTGCAAGCACACACGAACAGGACCCGGTCAACCTGGGAGAGGTGAAGCGGGCATTGGGCCATCTAAACAAAAAGTGTCTGGGAATACCTTTGGAACAAGGCGGGATAAGCGGGGTGAAGACGAAGAAGAAGGGAAAAATGACGATCAATTATCAGAGATTTGGGGATGCCCTGCTGTGCACATATACCAGCGCCCCCGAACCAACCGACGACGTGGACAGGGAAGTTGGAAAAGGATTTGAAAAAAGGGTGGTGAAAGCAAATTCGACCAACGGCATAAAGCACGCCGTATTTGTGGACTGTCACAACTCGTTGGAGCCCGGGACAGGCAGCATATATCCCGGAAGCGACAAGGCATCTCAACTCGTATCAATGGCCAACGACTGCTCTTCTCCCCCTCGAGGAAAGGGATTCGGGTTCTCTTCCCTGCAAAAGATAGATAAACGCTTCCAAAATGACTTGGGACCCTGCGGGCTCTCTACACTTGTAATCGAAGCGGAGGGGAAAAGCAACGCCTACATAATCCTAGACGGCAACAATATGGTGGTCGGTCTCAGGGATAAGCTGATAAAGGCCGCCTTGAAGTTGGTGGATAAAGCCGAGATACTCACAACTGATAGCCACTATGTCAATCTAACTATGGGGGGTTATCGTCCTGTTGGAAGCGAAACGGACCACGCTGTAATTAGCGAGGTAATGAAAGACGCACTGGAACAATGCAAGTCGGAGCTCATGCCAGGCAAGGTAGGTTCAAAGGAGCTTGAACTGGGGCGTATCCATGTCCTAGGCAAAGACACTCCCGATCTGATCACCAAGACGATAAATCAGACCGTATCCATGCTGAGGCCAACTCTAACATGGACCGCCGCTCTTTTCGTAGCCGTTTCAGTTATGTCAAGCTTTATATTCAATCTCGTGTTCTAGTTATATAAACCGAATGAAATAGGTGATCGAATTGAAGACATCGGAGATATTTGCCGCTGCCTTGATAATATTGTTGACGGCCGGTACTATGACACCTCTAAGTCACGTATCTTACCGGGAATCTGTTGCGATTTCGGACAATGGGGGAAGAGGATTCGATTCCAGAGAAGTCAATCTCACGCTAAATATCGTAGGGAGCAATGGCAAGCCGGTGGAACACGCCCAGGTAATACTCCTTTCCGGAAGCGGAAAGTCTTACTTCGAGCACAGCGACGATAACGGGCATGCGGTTCTCGACATACCCCAGGGCACGTATAACATTACCGTAAACTGGCTCGGTCAGCAGGTATACGAAGGCACCTTGCAGGCCTCGGACAAGGCCAAGGAACATTATATCAATTGCAGTGTTTTCGAAGTGATAATAAATACACTGGACAAGGCAGGCTCGCCCTATTCCGACGTGGTAGTTTCACTACATGCGTCCTGGGCCTTGATCGCCCGGGATAAAAGCTCGAACGGCTCCGTAGCGTTCAGAGTTCCCGGCGGAACGTATCGTTTAAAAATGGATGTGAAAGGGATATACAATAAGGCCATGGACCTGCCAGTGGATTCGGACATGAACCAAGATATCTATCTGGACATCTATCCCGCCATCTTAAAGCTGCAGGACGCCTCAGGTTCCCCGCTTCCTTCCGCGAATATCATAATATACGATCGAAAAGGCCACACCCTCAACGGCTTCACGGACGGGAACGGAATATTCTCCTGCCGACTGCCTGTGGGCACCTACGGGGTGGATTCATATTGGAACGGTGACCTGTTGATGGAATCCAACCTGTCCGTTGATTCCGCAGTTGACATGACTTACAACCTCCCCATATTCAGATTATCCGTCAAGGCCGTAGACTCCCTGGAAAACCCAGTGGGCAACGCCAATGTTTACCTCTATGATGACGGGCCCGTATCGGTGGCGGCGGGAAGGACCGACGGAAACGGTGAAGTAGAGTTTATCCTACAAAGGGCGTCATATTCACTAGAGATTTCGTGGATGAACGAATTGGTTTATTCCACGTCGTTCTATCTGAAAGACAATCTGAGCGTGGATGCGGCTGTCGACATCCACTACCTCACGGTTTCGGTAAAAGGCAGGGAAAAGAAGGAGCTTGGCTCTTCTTTCGTCACGATAAAGGACAAGGACGGCAACAGGATCACCGGAGACAAGACCAATCTCAGGGGATTGACCACGTTCCGCCTACCAGGTGGCAACTACAGCCTGGAGGTCACTTACCGAGGGGAATACATGATGACGGATGTCGACCTGGGAACAGAGAAAAATATCGATCTGAGGTCAACAAGGAAAGTCGAGGCAACCATAGAGGATTATCCTCCCACCGTGTGGTCAACTAACTTCTTTACCGTGCTCATTGGGTTCCTTGGTATGCTAATAGTACTGTTGATACCCCTGTTGCATCTTAGAAAAACACTGAAAAAAACCGGCGGAAAGAAAGAAACGGAAGAGAAGGAGGCGGGGGAATGAACAGAAGCGCCACATTTCACGACATAGAGGCAAGATTTAAATATGGTTAAGGTATTAAAGTAACTGGATGAAAAAAAACCCTTTGGAATACAAGGAACAGGGACCGGTTTCAATGTTACCAAAGAGGATAATTATAAAAGGACCAGGGTTGACAGAGCATGGATATCTATGAGGTTCTCAAGAAAAGGAAGAGCGTAAGAGAGTATGACCCCCGTCCCATAGCAGAGGGTGTCTTGAAAAAGATATTTTCGGCGGTTAGATACGCTCCGAGCATGGACAATATCCAGCCTTGGAAGTTCATATTGGTCAGGAACGAGGACATGAAAATATCGGTGGCAAATCAATGCTTCGGGCAGCGATTTATTGCAAATGCTTCCGTAGTGGTTGTCGCATGTGCTAACATCGACGAGGCGGAGGGAGTCGTGGGCGGCTACATGCCGACATATCCAATTGATGTAGCTGCTGCCATAACCTACTTCATCCTGGGCGCCGAAGCGGAAGGGCTGGGGACATGCTGGATAGGTAACTTCAAGGAGGAAAGCCTGGCCGACATCTTGGGGGTGCCCAATTCTCACCGGATCGTCGCTGTGATCCCGCTCGGTTATCCCGCCGAGGAAACGGACAGCGAGCCGAGAAAGCCCGTTGAAAGTATAATGTGCTACGACGAATTCCGTGACTAGAAGGTCAACCAGGGAATTACCTAGATAACAAGGATCATAGAGCCCGTCTGAGAAATGGGTTTTGTAGAAGCTATGATTACATGTGTCACA
>CAZUZU010000184.1:0-5800 GCA_964624865.1 uncultured archaeon | reverse complement strand
GCCCCGACCTTGTCCCCCTTACCTTCCGTACCCCCTTTACCCCCCTTAGCCGGATTGCGGTCGGTATCTGCGTCTTTGCTGTCCTTACTATCCCCTTTGGTGCTCATTCCTCTCCCTCCAGCTTTTTCAAAAGGGCCTTGGCCTTCACCTTGTTCATTCTAAAGCCCAGCTGCTTCTTGGGCTCGAGACCGAAGGCCAGGCCGAGGACCTGCGGGTAATAAAGCACGGGTAGGTGATATTCCTCCTCGAAGGTGGATTCTATCTTCCTCTGGTTGTCCTCGTACATTATAGTGCAGAACGGGCAGATGGTTATCAGGGCGTCAACTTCATTCTCCGTGACGTGATCCAGCTTGCTCTTTGCCATCTGGAGCGCGATGTCCTGTTCGACGCCCAGGATGGCGCCGCCGCAGCACTGGAGCCTGTTCTTGTAGTCCAGAACCTGGGCCCCGGTTATATTAACCAGCTCGTCCAGGGTCCTTGGGTTCTCGGGCTCGTCGAAACCGTCGTATATCTCCTTTGGCCTCAGGTAGTGGCAGCCGTAGTGGATGGAGAATTTGAGCATATCAAGTTTTCTTGTTATCTTCTCCTTGATCGCTTCCGGGCCTACGTCCTCATAAAGAACCCTGGCAAAATGCCTGATCTTGACACCCGGTTTATATTCCCGGTCGATCTTGCTTAGCTCCTGGTTCACCTCTTCCCTCAGCTCCTCGTCTTCCCGGAGCTCGTGGTCCGCCTCGGTAAGCACGGAGGTGCAGGCATTGCAAAGAGAGCAGATGTCCAGCCCTTCGTCGGCTGCCACCGCTATGTTCCTTGCGGCCATTACCAGGCTGGCCTTGGAGTCGGTGGACTTTACCGGAAAGCCGCAGCAGGCAAAATCTTCCACATCCTTCAGGTCCAGCTCTAGGACCTTTGCCACCTCCCTTGCAGATTTCTCGTAATGCTGCCCTCTCACCGGTATGGTGCATCCGAGGAACAATCCGTAGGTCATTCTATCATCTCCTTGATCTCGCTGTCCTTGGCTATCTGGTTCACATCCTCAAAGGTCTTCTTCACAGGCGGAAGGCCGAGTTTGCCCCTTTTCTTGTTGTCGAAATCCTCGACCTCGTACAATCGGCCGAAGGTTCCCACCAATCTCGCCTGCTCCTTAAAGGCGGGATGCACATGTCCCTCCCTGGCAGCCATTTTCTTCAACGCCGTCATAATGTCTGTGAGCCGAACGTCCTGGGGGCACCTGTCGTAGCAGGTATAGCAGGTTGAGCACAGCCAGATGAAATCGCTGCTTAGAACCTCTTCCCTCATTCCCAGCAGGACCATCCTTATGATCTTCCTGGGATTGTACTTCTCGTCGATCTCTCTCACCGGGCACCCCGCTGTACAGGTGCCGCAGGAAAAACAACGCGCGATGTTCTCTCCACCCTTCTCATTGGCCACTTCGTACTTGAAATCCGGATCCAGATCCTTTGTCTTTATCATTTCTACTCCGCCTCCATTATGGCTTCGGTGATATCCTCGGGCTCCACCCCGGGGCTTTCTATCTCGTTATCCTCATAGAAATCTTCCAGTCTTTCCATCTACTTGACCCCCTTCCATATAATATCTTCGATGTTCCTTACCTTGATTTTTTTACCCTCTTTTTCCTGGATCTCCTTGGCCGCCTTCTTCAGCACCTGCTCGCAGGTTGGGCAGGAGGTGACCAGGGTGTCCGCACCCGTATCCAGGGCCTCCCTTATTCTGTTCAACGCTATCTGGTCCGAAAGCGAGGTATCGGACATGAGTATGCCACCCCCGCCGCCGCAGCAGCTCGACCCCTTGCCGTGCGTCTTCATCTCCACCACCTCGCATCCCAGTTTCCTTAGTATCTCCCTGGGCTCGTCGATAATACCCACGCCCCTGGAGAGGTCGCAGGGATCGTGCCAGGTGACCTTCATGCCCAGCTCCGCCTCGGGCATCCGCTCAAGCATAACTTCCATGGCGTGCCTCACGTTCAGCCCGTACTCCTCCTTCAGGAACATGGTGCAGGTGGGGCAGAAGGCGATGAATTCCTCGTGGGGGTACTTTTCCAGGAATTTCTTTTTATGCTCTTCGAAGTCCTCCTCGAAGCCAAGGGCCTTCATGGGGAAGCCGCAGCAGGTCTCGTCCTGGATCATGGGGTCGAAACCCAGTTTTTTTAGTATCTTGATGTATTTCTTGGTCTTGTTGGGGCGGGAAAGGTATTGGCAGCCCAGGTAGACAGGTGTTTTTCCATCCTGCACAGGCGACATGACCTCGGTATCACCGTATATGTTCCCGGTTTCCTTTACGTTATCTATCACTCTGGTGTGGGTGTCGCTGGCAAAGCCCTTGTCCACCAGATCGGCCCTGGCGGCGATCAGTATCTCGGGTACGGAAACACTCGAGCTGCATCTCTCCACGCAGTCCTTGCAGAAGGTGCACTGGAACATCTTGTCCGCCACCTCCTGGCTGGGCTCCAATTCGCCGCAAAGCAGGCCGTAAGACAGGATGACCTTGCCCCTGGCTCCGTCCGTGTCCCATCCCCCGACCTTGAACACCGGGCACCCCTCGAAGCAGTAGGCGCACCTTATGCAGGTGTTCATTTCCTGCTCCCACTTCTTCAGGTGATCCTTAGTCATGTTCAATCACCCCTCACGCAGTATCTTAGGGCAGTGGCGGTGGTCCAATCGTCGGGTGCGTCTTGAAGCTTGTGGGGGTTCAGGATGTTGTTCGGGTCCAGGGCGTTCTTTATCCCCCTCATCATGCCCAGGGAATCTTCCTTCTCCTTTTTCCAGGAAGGTGCCTTGGACAGGGCTATGCCGTGCTCTCCGGACGTGGTACCGCCTACGCCGTGCACGAACTCGTAGACCTCCTCCACAGCTCTCTTCGCCCCTTCCCACTGCTCCTGCTTCGTGGGGTCCATCAGTATCTTGGTGTGTATCAGCCCGGAACCGCAGTGGCCGTAGGCGCTCATAATAATACCGTTCCTTTCGGCGATCTCGTGTATTTCGTGTATCGTGGGTGCGATCTTTGATATGGGTACGGCCATGTCGTCCGCCAGGGAGGTGCAGGCGAATCCTTCCTTGTATCGGGAAAGGGAGGGGAACAGGTTCTTTCGCCCCGCGTATATTCGACTCATTTCCTTGGGGTCGTCGCTTGTTTTGACACCGGAGCCGTTGTGTTCTTTAAAAATTGCTTTCACACTTTTCATATCCTGGTCCACAACTTCCTTCATCATGCCGTTGCATTCGAATATGACGATGGCGGCAACATCGGGTAGACCGAGGTCCAGGGCCGTGTTCACAGCGGTGATGGCAACATCGTCCATGAGCTCCAACATGGAGGGCAGCAGTCCGGTGGAGATCACAGCGGATATGGCCCGCCCGGCGTCTTCCAGGCTATCGAAATTAGCTATTCCCATTGCCCTGTATTTGGGCACCGGGGATAAAAGGAGGGTGGCCTCCACCACCACGCCGAGGGTGCCTTCCGAGCCAACGATCAGCCGAGCGAGCTGATAGCCCGAGGATTCCACCCTGGTATTGGTGCCAAGTGTCACCAGATCGCCGTTGGCAAGTACTACCTTCATTCCCATTAGCGAGTCGCGGGTGGCACCGTATTTCACCGCCCTGTTTCCCGAGGCGTTGGTCCCGATCATTCCGCCGATTGTGCATATGTTTCCCGAGGACGGTGTGGGCGGGAAGAAGAATCCGTGGGGTTCCAGCGCTTTGTTCAGCTCGTCGTTCACCACACCTGGCTGGACCTTGACCAGAACGTCCTCGGGCCTTATCTCGAGGATTCTGTTCATCCGCTTCATGTCCAGAACAATGCCGCCGTCAATGGGCACGGTTTGCCCGGACATGGCCGAGCCGGCCCCTCTCGGTATTACCGGGATATTGTTCTCATTGGCTAATCTCAATATCGCTTGCACGTCCTTTGTTGATCCCGGTCTGACGATCACCGAGGGCATGGCCTGATGCACCGACGCGTCGGAGGAATAGACGTACCGGTCCACCATATCGTTAGATACATTTTCTTCTCCGGCAATTGACTTCAACTTATCAATATCTATGTTCATTACATCACCCTTTCTACATACTACGAATATGTCATTGATTCCTAAGTGATAGGTAGATAAGAAGATGGATATTTATATGTTATGGAATTAACATATATTTCCTTCCTGAAATCTGAAACAAGACCGAGATGTTAATGGCCGCATCCTTTGGGAATATCATAGTTGTGGTCGTCCCACAATGTCCACGCCGTTCCTCCATCCCCGTATTACGCTCTTTCCTCCAGAATACGGTTTAATCCCCAAAGAAAGACCATCAGCCCCATGCTCATCGCAATGGCAAAGGGCCATTGGAGGTCCATGGGAAAGGATCTTTCCACGGATTCGACATACAACCTTGCCGGTATTACGAAAAACACGAACATAAGAATCCAGTATCTCAGAGGAGTTCTTCCGATGAACTCCAGCTCTTTCAAATCCCGTTTAGCGCTCAATGTGTTCAGTACCGAGAATAGTAGAAAGGAGATCAGGATGGACGGCATGATGAACGAGGGAGACGGCGGTATCTTGTTCAGGGGGATGAGTGCCAGGAAGATGACGAAGAATCCAAAGATCGTTCCTACGATAATTAGATTATTTCTGGACCAAATACCTTCCTTTTCTAAGTTCTTGCCCACTATTAGGCCGATTAACATCACGGGAAGGTAAAAAGGCACGGCGGCATACCCGCCGAGATAATGCCCCGAAAATATACCTAGCATCCCGAACTCGACCACTGCCAAAAACGAGAGATTTATGAGAAAGGTGACGGCGAGAGCGGTCTTCCAACCAGTCTTTGACAGCACAAGGCATGCAAGGAACAGCAGGGCGCACAGCATCACCTCGTCCATGTTCAGGAACCCGTAGGCCGAGAAAAATGATAGGGAAACCCCGACAAGGGCCAACTTACCGAACCTCCCCGCGACACTCTTCAAGTTATTTTTCTTCCCCTCGTTCTCCCTCTTCCGAAGGTAATAGGCAAGCGACATGCCGCTGGCGAAGAGGAACATTGGAAGGACAATATCGCCAATATAGCATTGACCGCGTACATTGTGCTTCAATAGAGGGGGAAGGTCGCTGCTGAGCTTCAATGTCACCGTAAAAAAAACCATGAGGATGATGGCGAGGCCTCTGAAGGCGTCTATACCGGGGATTCTATTGGCCATTGTATCCCGATAGTCATTCGGCCTATTTAAACTGCCTTCGGGTTGGGTGGATTCAACCATCCCTATCGGGTCGGTCAATGTTCTCGAAACGCATCGCCTATCTGCGGATGCCATCATCTTTTTTTTTGTTTGTGTTCTATATTTGTCTCTAGCCTACTGGTTTGGCCGTGTCCCAGTCCCCTTCTTCGCTGCCTGTTGAGACCGGATGGTTTTCGGCCGTTGCAGGATCGAAGCAGTGGGGCGCAATGGTGCTGTTGTCGCTCCACGAGCACATGCCGAACTTGAGGGTTATCGCATCATAGCCAAGCATGCACAACAGGGCCGTGGTGTGGCTGGCAGTATGCCCGGTATAGCAAACGACCACGATCTGTTTGTCCATGGGTAACGAGGCCATGTTCTCCTCTGTGAACATGTCTTTGTAGGCCATGTTCACCGCACCTGGAATATGACCAATCTCGTACTGTGGTCCACTGCGAATGCTGAGTATGTAGGGGTCGTTGCGGGAGTATCCGTCATAGAGGTTGTTGTAAACCGCTGTAGCGGTGATGGTCATGGACAATACCTCGTTGACGTATCTCTCGGCAGCCTGTCG